>NZ_CP128153.1:3921250-4230625 GCF_030292155.1 Bacillus sp. DX3.1
AATATGTTCAAAGGCAGCATCTGCAATCTGTGCAGCTTCCTTTAATATCTTAATCTCTGAATCCGTCTTAATCAAGCGTAACTTTTCTACAAGGCCAGAAGTTGGAATAAATTCCGCTTCAACTTCGTCTTTATGTGCTGTATAAGAGCTATATGTAAGAGTATCTTGCTCAAAACCAAGCTTTTGAATTCCTAATTCCTTCACGCGTTTTGCAACTTCCTCAAGGATTGGACCTGTATGTTGTACAATCTCATAGCCAACCGCTTGTTTCCCAGCTTGTTCTACATAACGAAAATCTGTAATAAATAGCGCGCGTTCACTTGAAATTAATACAACGCCGGCTGTTCCTGTAAAATTCGTCATGTATCTGCGACTATATTCGTTCGTTAATAAAATACCGTCAATACCAGCTTCCCCAAATGCACTTCTTAATTTTGTAATTTTCTCCATTGGTTATGCCTCCCTGAGTTTTTCCATTAATGCAAATAACGCCAACTTATAGCCATAGAAACCAAATCCAACAATTTGTCCCACGGTAACCGGTGCTGTCACAGATTCGTGACGAAACGATTCGCGCTGATGAATGTTAGAAATGTGCACTTCAATGACCGGAATCGAGACGCTCGCAATCGCATCTCGAATCGCGTAACTATAATGCGTAAATGCTCCTGGGTTTAGAATGATTCCTTCATATATATCATCGGCCTCGTGAATGATGTCTATAAGAGCACCTTCATGATTCGATTGAAAACATTCTAACTCCACTCCCAATTTTTCTGCTTCTTGCTTCATCTCTGTTTCTAGCGATGCTAACGTTCCTTTTCCATATACATTCACTTCTCGAACACCGAGACGATTTAAGTTAGGACCGTTAACGAGGAGCAACTTTTTCATATACCTTAACCCCTTAATATAAAGAATGTCTATACAACATTCTAACACACCCATTACTTATTTGAATAGTTTGTCTTCTCCGTCCCTTCCCCTTGATTCACATTGTTCGCCTCAAATGCAACGGAGTAAGAGATAAATACGCCATATAAAATAAAGATACATATTGTGGTCACAATTGTTTCTTTCGATAACTGGAGTGCGCTTTTAATGACAGGAGCGATGGAACCGATCCCTAAAAATAAAATGGCCCACCAAAAGAAACCGTATAATATCCCTGGCAATACGCCTTCAAATTTTTTAAAAGTAGCTTTATAGAGAAATGCCACAATAATGGAGAGAATCCCTATAAAAACAATAGCAAGTACATTCCCCCAAACTCCCTCTTTCCAAGTTCCAAAGGCAAAAGGTAAGAGTAAATAGTTCGGCCCAGCTTCGGTAAATGAAAAAATATGAAGGAAATACCATACGCCTCCCCAGAATAATCCACCAAATAATCCAATCTGCACAATCTTCTTTGTTATTGACTGTTCTTGCGTCACATCGACACCTCCGCTTACTAGTATGTCCGAAACTATTTTGAAGCATGTTTAAATAATGCGAAATTTGTCTATAAAAAGAATAAGAAAAGTCTACCTTCCGTAACAATTCCCCTTGTCAGCAGCTTGTATTTGTCGATAAAATAAAGGAAACTCGGTGATTGTCAAATCTCACAATGACAGAACCAAGTGTGACAATTGCCTCTTTTCTACATAAGAGAGAAACAAATACAGGTTGGTGTTAACATGGCAGAAGAGACAAAACAAATATACGGCGGGCAAGCGGTCATAGAAGGAGTTATGTTTGGCGGTAGAGAATATACTGTTACGGCGATTCGACGTAAAGATAAATCAATCGAATTTTATCGATTACCACGCGCTCGTAATAAAATATCATCTATGTTAAGAAAGGTTCCCTTTCTACGCGGCATCGCTGCCATTATTGATGCAAGTGCCAATGGAGCAAAGCATTTAAACTTTGCTTCTGAACGATTTGATGTCCATCCTGAAGAAGATGAACAGCTTGCGCAGAAAAAAGAAGAACAGTCAAAATTAACGATGATACTAGGAGTAGCGGCAGTCGGAGTCCTATCATTCCTCTTCGGCAAAGTCATTTTTACGGCTGCACCCGCCCTTTTGGCAGAATTGACAAGACCCATTTTTCCATCGCACACTGGGCAAATTATTGTCGAAAGTATCATTAAGCTTCTCTTATTGCTTAGTTATATTTACATTGTGTCACTAACTCCGCTTATTAAGCGTGTATTTCAATATCACGGTGCGGAACATAAAGTCATCAATGCTTACGAACATAATCTTCCGCTAACAGTAGAAAATGTGCAAAAACAAACCCGCCTGCATTATCGATGCGGTAGCAGCTTTATTGTATTTACAGTCATCATTGGAATGTTTGTCTACTTTCTCGTTCCAACTGATCCACTTTGGGTCCGTGTTGTAAACCGTATTTTACTCATTCCAGTTGTTCTTGGGATTTCGTTTGAAGTATTGCAGTTTACGAACCGTTTACGAGATATTCCAGTCCTGCGCGTATTAGGATACCCAGGATTATGGCTACAATTATTAACAACGAAAGAACCAGCAGATGATCAAGTTGAAGTTGCAATTGCATCATTTGAAGAATTATTGCGTTTAGAAAACAAACAACAATAATTTTTTCTAAATGTTATTCAACTCCTTCCCTTGTCGCTAATAAACTAATTTTAATATATGTTTTTTAGGAGGTGTTCCTTATGAACGGTCGTTCGTTTATGTTCGCTTTATTTTTAGTTATCATTGGGTTAGCAATATTTGGTCTTGTCATATCGGCGATTACAGATCCATATGGAGTGGTAAGAAACATTGTCACAATGCTAATTGTTGTTGGTGTCTTTTACTTATTATATAAAATGTTTACAAACTCCAGCGGTTCAGCCAATTCACAAAACTCCTATAAGCGTGCTGCGAAACAGTCGAAGCAAAAATATGGAAAACAAAATGTAGCACCTCTAAGCAATTCTTTATTAAAACGAAACGCGCCTGATGACAAAGGTAAAAAAGGAAATCAACCCTTGCTAAAGCGGAAGCGAAAACAATCTCATTTAACAGTAATTGAAGGTAAGAAAAATAAAAAGAAAGACCGCGCTTCCTTTTAGGAAATGCGGTCTTTTTTTAGCTTATAATGCCATAATATGTTGAAGTACTTCTTTTAAACTTTTTTCTTTCATACTTTCTAAACGAAGATGATGATTTTCAAACACCAATGCTTTCGTCACATCATTTGGAACAATAACACATTTTAAGCCTGCTGCAATCGCCGCCTTCGCTCCATTTACAGAATCCTCAAACACGACAGCTTCCGAAGATTCTATGCCTAATTCTAGGATAGCCGCTTTATATAACGCTGGGTCCGGTTTTACCTTCTCAACATCTTCTTTTGTCTTAATCACTTCAAAATACTCTCGGATGCCTAAGTCTTGCAAAAATCCGACAACCCATTCTCTCGAAGAACTAGAAGCTAAACCAATTTTCAAATTTAAACTTTTCGCTTCTTCCAAATATTCTTTCACACCATCACGTGCTACTGGCATTTTCATTTTTTCTCGATGCATAATAGAAACTTTTTCTTCTAGCACTTCTTTATGAAAATTCTCTTTCAATTGTTGTTCGATATATGTATAAAGCACCTCATCTGTTGTTCCAATACATTTTGCAAACTCTTCAAGTGGAAGATCCCCACCATATTCGCGGACAACCTCTTGAAAAGCTTGGAACCAAATGGTTTCTGTATCTACGATTAATCCATCAAAATCAAAGATAATTGCCTTCATTATTATTCCGCCTTTTACGAGTATATTTCACACTACTATACATTCAACACCAAAAAGCAATTTCCTTTTACAAACAAAAAAGGAAACATCTCTTGTTCCCTTTACTTTCCCTGTTCTTCATTTACCTTTTGAACACCACGAAGCTTTTCGATTCGAAGCTCATCTTGCTCGAAATATTGTACTAGATCACCAATGCGATCGATCGCTTCCCAACTTAAATGATGCTCAATTCCTTCTACATCATTATAAATTTTACTCTCATCTACACCAATAATACGCATAAATTGTTCTAGTAATTCATGACGATATACAAGACGCTCCCCAATCTTTTTCCCTTTTGCTGTTAATGCAAGCCCTCTATATTTTTCATAGATGAGATACTCATCTTTATCTAATTTTTGTACCATTTTCGTTACAGAGGATGGATGTACACTAAGCGCTTCAGCAATATCAGAGACGCGGGCATATCCCTTTTCATCAATTAACAAATAAATTTGTTCAATATAATCTTCCATACTAGGGGTAGGCATCGGTTTCCTCCATCCAATTCATTTTATATTTTCCGCACTAAGCAATCAATAAAATGATACACCAGAAAAGATATCATGACAAGAGTGGAAACAAGTTCCAAAACATGAAATATAAAAAGAATTTGCGTATATATACAGATTCTTCTATGTAAAATATTGAATTTTAGCATTCGGAAAATATTCGTGAATATACCCTCGCATTGTTTCCTCTAACCTTACTGCATCATCTTTCTGATATACATATTTTCCAATGCCATATCGTCCCCATTTATATTTTCGTTTCTCCTCATCCATTTCGAGTTTCGTATTCGGATAAAGTTGTTTTATTACCTTTTTCGCTGGCTTAGTAAAGCGATGTTGAATCAATTCGAATGATAAATTTGGCAGGGTTAAATCTTTTAACGCATCAGAAAGGCGTTCAAATAATTCACGATACCCCTCTTCCCAACTTTCATGCATATAAATCGGGGTAACAATAAAACCAAGTGGATAATTCGCTCCCGCTACTTTAGGTGCAGCTGCAATTCGATCCTCAAATGATGAGGTACCCGGTTCAAAGCTTTTTATGACATAACGAGAATTAACACTGAAGCGAAAACGCGTTTTCCCATTATGCTTTGCATCTAATAAATGGTCAACATGGGAGTATTTAGTCACGAAACGCAGACGACCATATTCATTCTTTCCAATAAATTCAATCGTTTTCTTTAGAGCATGCGTTAAATGATCAATTCCGACGATATCCGATGTACACGCCGCTTCAAATCGAGTTATGTCAGGTGCTCGTTCCTCTATATACTGCTCCGCTTTCTGAAAAATCTCATCCAAATTAACATATACACGAACATACGGTTTACTACCTAGTGTTGTTTGTAAATAACAATAATGGCAGTGTCCCATACAGCCCGTTGCAAGTGAGATTGCATATTCTGCCGATGGCTTCGATGTATCAAATTTCAACGTCCTTCTCACACCGACAACGAGTGTTTCTTTTGCATTACGGTATTTCTGCAAATCATTCTCTCCAGGTAAATCACGAATTTGATTATGTGATGTTGTTTCACGAATTTCTAAGCCCATCGTTGTAAACTTCTCATATAACTCTTTTCCAAGTGGGTATTGGAGTGTCCCTGGTTCAAAATAAACAAGCTTTGGCATAAATGGCTTCATACAAGTCCCCTCCCTCCTTCTAGTATGAGCAACCAAACAATAACAACGTCATTTAAAGTTTTCCATTCCGGTAACTTGCATAGCAAGTTACCCAATGTTATAATTTGGTTAACAGCTACCTTGCACAACAAGTTACTTAAGTGGGGTGAAGCAATGCATAGTCAAATGTTAAAAGGTGTGCTCGAAGGATGTATTTTATACATCATTTCCCAAGAAGAAGTTTACGGATACGAACTGAGCACGAAATTAAACCAATATGGTTTTACATTCGTAAGCGAAGGTAGCATCTATCCCCTTTTGCTACGAATGCAAAAAGAAAAACTCATTGCTGGCACATTAAAAGCCTCTAGCCTTGGACCAAAGCGAAAATATTACCATGTAACGGATAAAGGCTTTGAACAATTAGAAGAGTTCAAAAGGAGCTGGGGAATGGTTTCAACGACGGTAAATAATTTATTGCAGGGAGAGTGAGAATGGTGAAAGCGAAAGATTTA
The DNA here is from genome assembly GCF_030292155.1 of Bacillus sp. DX3.1. Taxonomy (NCBI): domain Bacteria; kingdom Bacillati; phylum Bacillota; class Bacilli; order Caryophanales; family Bacillaceae; genus Bacillus; species Bacillus sp. DX3.1. Next base: position 3,927,202 of record NZ_CP128153.1, read on the forward strand.
ATTGAGCTGAATAATAAAAAACGTAAATTATTGACGGAAGAAAATGAGGCTGCTTATGGGGATATGCTCGTATACATCCGATTAGCTAATATTCCAGAACAGCAAGTAGAAGAACTGCTGCTAGAGATTTTAGATCACTTGCTTGATGCACAAGAAGAAAATAAAAATGCTTATGATATTTTTGGAAATGACTTACAAGCTTACTGCGATGAAATTATCGATGCTCTTCCAAAACAAAATAGATGGCAGCGTATAGCCACGCCAACATTTATGAGTAGTTACTTACTCGCTATATTTTTCGCTATCAATTCTCTCGCTGCTTTTATTTTGCCCTTTTTCTCTGACAACGAACGATTTCAATCTGTACATGTAAATTTTATATTTGTGTTTGTAATAATTATTGCAATACACCTTCTTATTCGTTTCGTATTTGATTTTATCAAAGGAGACCTATTCAACAACCATATGAGTAATTGGAATCGTGTAAAAAGATTCATTTTTCAACAAAGCCCATGGCTTATACTTATTGTCATTTCTTTATTCTTTATAGATCATCCATTTTTGAATTATCAAGTTTCTCCTTGGATTGGAGCATTACTTGCCATTGCTTTTTATCTTTTTTATAAGTGTTTTTATAGACGTGTAAATTTTTAATTATACAGGGAGTGAGAGAAATGAACGCAAAAGACATGGTTGAACTTAACAATAAAAAACGCAAACTTCTAACCTCCGAAAACGAAAATATTTATGGCGATATGCTCATATATTTACGTTTTACCAGTATTCCGCAAGAGCAAATGGAGGAACTATTATTAGAAATATTAGATCACCTTTTAGAAGCTCAAAAAGATGGAAAGAATCCTTACGATATTTTTGGAGAGGATTTAAAAGCATATTGTGATGAATTAATTAAATCCTCTGAACACCAGACTACTTTCGAAAAGGGTGCAGTTATTGGCTTCGCAGTTAGTTTATTACTAGCTATCCAATTCGGGTATGATACATTTACGCATGTGCTTTTTAGTCATGCAAATAAATCAGGAATTCCATTTAGTATCCCTGGAACAATATTGTCAGCTATTATTTTAACCGCTGGTGCTTTTTTAACCTTTTTCTTATTAAGACGCTATTCTTTTACAATATTAGCATCTTGGAAGCAAAAAATTATGCTTATATTATCAGTTTTCATACCTTTTGGATTATCAGTATTTGCAAACATTTATTTTAAAACAAAACCTTATTTATCCTACAACTTAACAGTTTGGCAAGGTGCTCTTATTGCAATTTCCTTTTACATTTTATACAAAGTTCTATATAAAACCTCTCGATTTTAACAGCCTCCAAAAAGGCTGTTTTTCTTCTGTCTAATTTTACAAATTGAAAAATTTCATAAAGAAAATAAGAAAAATGCAAAATAATTAAAGTTAATTGTTGACGTGATGCTTTTATTATCGGTATCATATTTCTTCGTGAGCAATTATTTTTCGTTATACGATTTTTATTATTATTATTGAATTTTTGAGAGGGGAAATTAGATGTCACTTAAGAAGAAAACCCAAGTACGCACCGGCAAAATGGTACGTGAACTGATGTTAGCAGATGAAGATGTAAATGCTTCGCTAATTATGGTATATAGTGAAAACGGTGTAAACGCAGAAATTAAAATCGAGGGCTTAACGCCAAAATGTAACGAAGAATTATTTTTGAGCGGAAACGTAGATTGGAATAAAAGCGTTATTTATAAAATTGTTGATTTCACCGGCAACGCTGAAGTTGGTAAAGTTACTTTAACAGCAATGAATAAAAATAATGTTTCACTACAAATTGAACGCGTAATGTGGAGTAAAGAAAATAAAGAAGCTGCCGAACAAGAACATGAAGTAGCACCTGAAGCAGTAGAAACTGCTCCTAAAAAAGAAGCAATTGTGGAGGCTCCTAAAGTGGTTACACCGGTTTCTAAACCTGTTACACGTGTAGAAAAACCCGTTGTAACATCTAGCCCGGTCACTCCGGTTCCTACACCAAAGCCAGTCCGTGCAGAACCCGTTGTAAAAACGCCTACTCCAGCGCCTATCAAAAAAGAATCACCTGCGCCGGTCGTAAAAAAAGAAACAATTGCACCAACTAAAGCACAACCAACAGCTTCAACTGAAACAAATTCAAAATTACAAGAAAACTATGTAAAACTTGTGAAAAAGACGATAGAAGTATGCCAAGATTATGAACTTGGTATCGATATAGATGATTCCATCGAAAGCTTAAAAGAAGAATTACAAAACCAAGGTATTAGCGTCACTTTCGATAAAGAAATTATGGACGTTGTGAGTCGCCTACGTTCTTTACAGGAAAAAGGAATCAAAGTAGAAAAAGTAATGAATTTACTATAAAATGAAACTTCTCCCAGTGGGTTTTTTCTTCCCCCGTACTGAGGGTTAATTTTCACCAATCAAACTTCCCATTAAAGCGGAATAAAAAAAGAGATGGCTATATGCCATCTCCTTATTTTTTATAATTCCATTCATCGCTTTCATACTTTTCTTTCGCTAATGTTTGCACTTCTTGCAGTTGCTCTTCTGTTAGCTCATATGGCACAAGCTCTACATCTAACCCTTTTTCAAATCCAACTTGGAAAGCTTCAATCAACTGCTCAATCGTAAATGTACGATCTGTTAATTCATTGATTGCAACAGCCTTCGAGGAAAACATACTCTTCATACGCTCTTTTACTCGTTCATTTGGGAATAAAAATAAATCATACAGCTCGTCCAAGTCAATTTCGAGTGGGATTGAACCGTGCTGCAAAATGACACCTTTTTGACGTGTTTGCGCACTTCCAGCAATTTTCCGTCCTTCTACAACAATCTCATACCAAGATGGCGCATCAAAGCACACACCTGAACGTGGGTTTTTCAACTTTTCACGATCAGCTTCTGTTTTGGGAACAGCATAGTATGCCTCAAGTCCTAACGCTTTAAAACCTTCCAGTAAACCTTGTGAAATAACACGGTACGCTTCCGTAACCGTTTTTGGCATGTCTGGATGATCTTCTGATACGATAACACTGTACGTCAATTCTTTATCATGTAACACACCTCTACCGCCTGTTTGACGGCGTACAAATCCATATTCTTTTTTATTTACTTCATCCATATTTATATCTTTTTCAACACGTTGGAAATAGCCAACTGTTAATGTTGGCACTTCCCATTCATAAAAACGAATTGTCGGTGGCATTTTCTTTTCACTTTGCCAATTTAACAAACATTCATCTAACGCCATATTAAATGCCGGCGAACATTGACCAGAGTTAATATAACACCATTTTTCTTTTCCCATCATGCACCTCATATAACCAATTATTTTTCACAATTTATAGTCTATCAAATTCGACAAACTTTGTGAAAGAATACGAAATTTCTTCTTATTACCGCATGAACTTGTTGCATAAATACATATGGGCATTATAATATTGAAAGTAGGATAAGAAAAAAGGGAGCGATAGAATCGTGTCAACAAATATTATTATTATACTAGCCGTAATCTTAGCATTCATCGGCTACTCTGTATGGATGTTTTTCTATCAGAAAAAATTAATTAAAACACTTTCAGAGGAAGAATTCCGCTCTGGCTATCGTAAAGCACAGCTTATCGATATTCGTGAAGCAGATGAATTCAACGCTGGTCATATTTTAGGGGCTCGTAACATTCCATTATCACAAATACGCCTTCGTTACAAAGAACTTCGTCAAGACCAACCTGTTTATTTATATTGTCAAAGCGGTTTTCGTACAGGTCGTGCAGCACAATTTCTAAAAAAACAAGGTTACAAAGATTTCTACCAGCTGCAAGGTGGCTTTAAATCTTGGACAGGCAAAATTAAAAAGAAAAATTAATAAAAAAAGAACTAGCTTGATTCGTCAGCTAGTTCTTTTCTTCCATGTTATTTGCAATATACAGTAAATTTTGTTTTACTATTTCTCCATCCTGTGGCTCTATGTTACGGTACAAAAGTTGGTATTCTAATCCTTTGTCCTTCCATATAAGCGTTGCAAATTCTTCTCCACTCTCTATTTCATCCCGGTTTTTAAAATAGGCTGCTGAACCATTTTCTAATTTCATTTGCTCATGAAACCGATTTTGTTCCACAATATAAGGAAAACTATACGAAAAGTTTGCAACTGTTAATTCTACATAATCTTTCCTACCTTTTTCCTGTTGCTTATATTTAATTGTTAAAACAGCGTTCTTCTTCCCTATCGTTCTCACTGTTGCATTCACATCATGTGTGATTTCATATGGTAAAAAATTTGGGACTTTAAATGGGGTTGGAAAATATTTATTCGCATCTTTTAACAAAACAGGATCAGATATACGATCTGCAGCTGCATCCGTATTTTCCACAATTCTTTTTTCTTCTGTCACCGTCTGTTGAAAAGAACATGAGCTAAGCATAATACTAGAAAACACGAAACAAATGAGTCTTTTTTTCAATTTGTTTCCGCCCTTTCCTATCGCTCCTCTAACGAACAAAGCGTTTGTATGTTATGTTCATATTCGCTTTATCTGTCCGTTCTCCCTTTGAAAATTTCCCTCGTTTATCTCGCACATTTTGACATGAAGAGTAACTAGACAAAAAATACTTCCCACTATTCTCACGCCCCATAAACAAGGTTACGCGAATAACGGAAAGCTTTGTTTACAACATAAATTATGAAAAGCTTTTCAGGTCAAGGAATTTCCCCTCACTCTTTTTGCATATTTCCTTTTATAATACAATAAGGGGTGAAATATATGGCAAACATGAAGCAAATTGCAAAAACAGCAGGAGTTTCTATAACGACTGTTTCACGCGTCTTAAATGATCATCCATATGTTAGCGATGAAAAACGAAAGCGCGTATTAGATGCTGTTGAAGAATTACATTACGCGAAAAATATCAATGCGATTCATCTAATTAAAGGTAAGACATTTACAATTGGTGTCATGCTTCCATTCGTAAACTTACCCTACTTCAGCACAATCATTGAGGGTATTGGTAATGAAGCATTAGCTGCTGGCTACCATATTAACCTTTGCCAAACGAATTACGATAGCATTGAAGAAATTCGTGTTCTTGAAATGATGAAGATGAAACAATTTGATGGCATGATTATTTGTTCGCGTACAAGTTCTTGGGATGCTATTGAACCGTACGCAAAATTTGCTCCGCTTATTTCATGTGAAAAGATGCAACATCCTCTCATCTCATCTGTTTATGTTGATCACTATGAAGGATTCCGCATTGGTACAGAATACTTACTCCAAAAAGGCCATGAGCGTATTGGCATTTGCTTAGCACGTGAAAACAGCGTCAATACAAAGCAGCGAGAACAAGCCTTTTTTGATACACTTCATGAGGCAGGAAAAAGAGCACAACCGAACTGGATGTTTTACCAATGCTACAATATACATGACGGAGCACAAGTAATTCAACGTATTTTAAAAATGAAAGAGCGCCCAACGGCAATTTTTGCAGCAAATGATCAAGTTGCTGCAGGTTTATTGACAGAAGCAAAAAAACAAGGACTACGTGTACCAGAGGATTTAGCCATTCTCGGTTTTGATAATCATGAAATTTCAGAAGCATTAGAAATTTCGACCATCGAACATCCTGGTTTAACAATGGGAGCTCGTGCTTTTTCCTTGTTTCACAAACAAATACAAAGAGAACAAATTACAGGAGATTCAGAAGAACTTCCTTTCCAGTTAATTGAACGACATACCGTATGAGGAGTATCTTATTCATTGTTACTCCTTGTACAAAGAATGATTCGTGTTGACTTTATTTTTTCTATCTTTTATACTGAAACTAACGAACGGTAGGTAGGGGATGAAAATGACAGCAAACCGCATTAAAGCTGTAGCACTTTCTCATTTCGCACGCTACGGCTATGAAGGTACTTCATTGGCAAACATTGCACAGGATGTTGGGATTAAAAAACCATCGATTTACGCACACTTTAAAGGGAAAGAAGAGTTGTATTTTATCTGCTTAGAAGCAGCCCTGCAAAAGGATTTACAATGCTTTAAAGACGATATAGAACAATTTTCAGAATCATCTACTGAAGCATTACTCGTAAATCTTTTAAAAGGTTACGCAAAACGATTTGGTGAAAGTGAAGAATCAATGTTTTGGTTACGCACTTCTTATTTTCCACCTGATGCATTTCGCGAACAAATTATTGAAAAAGCAAATGCTCACATTGAAAACGTTGGAAAACTTTTATTTCCTGTATTCAAACGAGCAAATGAACAAGGTGAACTGCATAACATTGAAATAAAAGACGCTTTAGAGGCTTATCTATGCTTACTGGACGGTCTTATGGTTGAACTATTATACGCAGGTTTAAATCGCTTTGAGACCCGCTTAAACGCCTCTTGGAAAGTATTTTGGCGCGGCCTTTCAAAATGACGGATTGCTTACTTAGCAATGCGTCGTTTTTCAGCCCTTTACCTAACGACTGGTAGGAAGGAGAAATGCTATATGGCATGGTTTTATGTAATCTTAGCTGGTATTATTGAAATTTTTTGGGTGATTGGATTGAAGCACGCAACAACACCGCTTGAATGGATTGGTGTTGCTCTTATAATTGCAATTAGTTTCGTCCTATTGTTTAGAGCTTATAAAGATTTACCTGTTGGAACTGTGTACGCTGTGTTTACAGGAATCGGAGCGGGCGGAATCGTTCTTACAGAGATTTTCATTTTCGGTGAACCTTTTTCCATTGTGAAAATTTTATTTATCGGTTTAATCTTCTTCGGCGTAATTGGGTTAAAACGAGTAACGGGTGAACAAGAAGAGAAGGGGGCTGCATAAAATGGCATGGGTATTTTTAATTATTGCTGGTATTTGTGAAATCGTTGGTGTACTGTTTATGAAAGTAGCCACTGAAAAGAAAGGCTGGACACCAAAGCTTATCTTAATCGCCAACTTTGGCGTAAGTTTCTTCTTCTTATCCCTTGCAATGAATTCATTACCAATGGGAACAGCTTACGCAATTTGGACTGGAATTGGAACTGCTGGAAGTGCGCTTCTAGGCATTCTTATCTTCCGCGAATCCGCTGATTGGCGTCGCCTTGCTTTCTTAAGCTGTATTTTATGCGGTGCGGTTGGCTTAAAGCTACTAGCCTAACAGGATGAATATCATGTGGAAGGAAAAAGGAAAACAGATTGTAACAGGAGCTACGATTGCACTAGTCCTTCTATTACAAATCAGCTTTCATATAATTGAGTGGCTTTTTCATAAAGTAATTTCTGTTCTTTCGCTTCTTTCAAACATAACGCTAGCATTCGCATCCGTTGCTTGGTCAATCTTCGCTTCCATTGCAATTATTATCATTTGGAGTATCGCCAAGCTATGGAACAAAGTTTTCTCAAAAGACAGTTCTTCTAAAAAGAAGTAACTGTCTTTTTTCATGTCTAATGATTAGCATTGTTAGACTTTCTAAAGAAATTCGATGCAATAATACATAGTATTCCAACAATAAAAACCCCAGCACCCACACTCTTATTTACATTCTCAAACAAAACAAGATCTGAGTAAAAATTAAGCATCATAAGACCTATAGAAAATAAAACTAGTCCAACCCCCATTACTATTCTTCCCTTTAGCGTCTGTTTTCTCATCATACATCCCTCCTTTAAAATTTTTAAAATCCAACTATATCCTCTCTCTTTTGGGACATACTACATGAAAAGGAGCTGATTATATGCAAAATTCTATACATAAACATATCCTATTGTTGTTTTTCTTATTTATCTTCTTTGTTGTATTTTTCAGCTTGGCATTACATACTTCAAAAGATATACCGAGCACAGTGTCTGTTTACAAATTGCTTATGTATTATTTTCTTTATTGAAAAAGGTGTCTTGTGATGAGACACCTTTTATAACGTATGTTTTTCTTTTTTTCTAATTATGCTTCCTGACGTTACGAAAACAGTTCCAAAAAGAAGACATGTAGATACTGAAATGTATGATGGAACCAAGTGCAATGTCATTCCAATTCCTGTGTCAACAATGAGTAGAAATCCAACTACTATGAAAAGGCTACCTATGATTTTCATCATTACACCTCCCAATGTTACTTCATAATTTCCTTATGTATCAGATAATTGCGTTCAAAATATAATTATTATTTACGTTATAATTTGTTAAACCGGCTGCGTTACAGTTCCTTATTTCCGAATATTCCTATAGATAAAAACATAGAAATAAAATAAGCTATACATGCTCCTATACTCAAAATACTTATGATAAATTCCAGATTTGAAGAGTGAAAAAACATTATCATGAGCCTTTTTTCAGCAAAGACATTACACATAAATCCTAACAAACCTATTAAAGGAAAAAGTACAAGTATGCTAAAAATAGTAACAGCTTGCTTGTTTCCGCCATATTTTACGGGAAGGACCATCATTGCATAAAGAATAGAGAGAAAAATAGCTATAAAAACCGCATACCATGGAATATTTGTATTTTCATTTAATAGAAATTTAGGTAGTATTACAAAAGCAAAAGTGACTGTCCAACCACATCCAATAAAAAGTATTGTTGATATATATTTTGCAATAACAATATCTTTCCTAACAAAAGGTAAACTTACTAGTATCTTCTCCGTTTTATTTTTATCTTCAATTGATAAGGAGCTTGCTATCATTAAGAGACAAGTAATGAAGCAAACAATTGCTATCTGAAACGGTTCAGTAAACTGTTTTATAGCGCAATAAATAGGCAATATCAGATAGAGAATAAAAACTTTTCGTTGTAAGAAAAATTCCTTCCAAATTAGATGTCTCATGATTCTTCTCCCCCTTTATATATCTCTTTTTTCATATAACTTAATTGCCATAAACATAGAAATTATATATATAGCTGCTAATCCCATTGCCCCTACTATACATATTCCTACATTTGACATATTCATAATCCAATTACTAAATGAATTTTCTACACCATATTGATCGCCATCTATAAACAAACTAATAATAGTGGAAGGCACTACTATTACTATCGCTAATATGCCACGTAACACTTTGGAATCTGTACCATAATATACAGGTAAGAAAAATGCGACATATAAAAATGGAGCCACTATACCTCTTAGCACTGTATCCCATGGAAGTTCAATGTAGATGTAAGGATGATATAAGCCGATATCTGCAATTAAAGTTAGTCCCCTCATCATCCAAACAACTGCTAATGCCGATAAAACAGCTATAATCACTACGATTGAGATAGATATATATTTAGCTGCAACTATATTTCTTCTTTCTAGGGGTAAACTATTAAGAAATTTTTCACTATCATTTTTTTCATCTGTTGCCATAGACAATATAAGAGATGCTATTGCTGATACTAGGCAACTTGCAACAAAAACCGATGAATTAAATGAATTAGACATAAAAAGGAGTGCAGAAAATCCCAAATAGAATATCCACATAGCACGCAAAAAATATAAATCCTTAAACACCAACTGACGCATAAGCCATTCTCCCCTTCGCCGTATACACAACAATGTCATCTAAAGTCGGTTTTTCCAGCACAACTTCGTTTCCAAACCAATCTTCAATCGCTTGTTTATCCTTCGCCAATCCTTCAAAACCAAATTTGTTTTTGCGTAGTCCGATAAATAGTTCTGTTCCTTCAGAATCTAATAAGTCGTTGCTTCCTTTTACAATCACGTGGTTCTCTAATAGTTCGTCTTTCTCTCCCGTAAAGACGATTTCCCCTTCGTTTATGAACGTAATGTAATCGGCAATACGCTCTAAGTCTGTTGTGATGTGCGTCGAGAATAATACCGATATTTCTTCTTCCATCACAATTTCTTGCAACATATCAAGCAGTTCACTACGCACAACAGGATCTAACCCTGATGTTGGTTCATCCATAATGATGAGTTCTGCATGATGCGATAGAGCCATCGCAATCGCAAATTTCATTTTCATCCCTTTTGATAATTGCTTAATCTTTTTGTTTTTTGGAACTTGTAATCGGTCCATATACGATTGATATTTTTCTTCATCCCATTTTTTATATAGCGGTGCGATAATTCGCTTCATTTGCTCACATGTTAACTCTTCATAGTAATGGTTTTCATCGTATACAAATCCGATATTTTGCTTGATTTCTTTTTCAGCCTTTTTATTGTCCTTACCAAAGATCGTAATATCCCCACTATTTCGTCTTACTAAATTCATAATCATTTTAATGGTCGTACTTTTCCCGGCACCGTTCGGCCCGACAAATCCCATAATATATCCACGTGGCAGTGTAAAACTTACATTTTGAACAGTAAAATCTTGATAGTTTTTACAAACGTTTTTTAGCTCTAGCATATGACTTATTCTCCCTTATATAGAAACGAAATCATCTGTTGCAGCTCTTCAGGTGAAAGCTGCAACAGCTTACTTTCATTTACCAATTCTTCCGCTTTGCTTTCTAACAATCGCAATCTTTGTTCTCGTAAGAGCTCGTTATTTTGCGCTGATACATACGTTCCTTTCCCAGCAACCGTTTCAATATACCCTTCTTTTTCAAGCTCCTCATACGCACGTTTCGTCGTAATCACACTAATCTGCAGTTCTTTCGCTAAGCTACGGATAGACGGCAATTGATCCCCACCCTTTAGACCACCATTTAATATAAGCTGCCGAAGCTGCTTACTAATTTGTTCGTAAATAGGATCTGGTGAAGAATTTGAAATAATAATATTCATGTTTTCCTCCACTGTGCATATACTGTATATACTCTATATACACAGTATATACACATCATCCTATTTTTGGCAAGAAAAAAAGACCAACAATTTCCTGTTGGTCTTTTGTATATGTATCACTTCTCAAAGCGATTTAACATTTCATCTCTCATCCCAAAACTCACAACAGCAATTCCTACATACATGAAAATAAGAAATGCTGGATGCACTGTATTGTACCAGCTGCTATCAATGATTAAATATACCGTTAATGCTACAACGAGTACAAATGCTAAAACGAACATATAAAAATGTCTTGTACTACCCATAATAAACTCCTCTCTTCTCACTTCATCATTCAACTGTATATTCTATCGAATAATCCGATATGACTCAAGGCTAACTTTCTTTTATGTAATCCAGTTCCACCGTTATAATGTCATCACAAGCTATCGAAATAATGGTTCCTTTTTGATCAATCGCCGTTACTTGCCTGTTATCCATCACACGATGCGCCACACGTTCTAACATTTTTCCATGATCCCGATAATAAAATTCTTTTATATCTTTAATGGTTTTTCCATTTTCTAAATGATACACCATCCTGTAACGTTTATAGCTCATTCTCCCACCCCGCCTTGTTCGTTTTTTCACATATACGTAAAAATGAGTTATTTCCCCTCATTACACCCTCTTAATTTCAATAAAATTCTACCAAAAATACACAATTTTATCAAACTGACTTTTTCAACAAAAATGTTGCGAAAATCCCTTTCTTCTTCAAAATTACATAAAATATAAGAATTCTTAACATTATTTTCATAATTTCCGCGCAATTTCTGCTACATTTCTCCACAAAAAAAGAACTCGCACATGGCGAGTTCCTTCTGTTATCATTTTACCCCGCTATTTGAGGGCAGTAACCCCCACCTCAAAGTTCTGTAGGAAGAAAAGAAGTTGGATGCGAGATAAACTGCCCGTTAAAGCCCAATTGTGAGGGCTAATGATCAGTAGGGATGAAGCCTCCTACTGATCAAAGTTCCACTTTATATTTGCTCAAACTTGTACAGGAGCTGGCTTTTGGTAGCGTAAAATTGGTTTACGAGCAGCCATTGTTTCATCAAGACGCTTAATCACTGTTGTATGGGGTGCTTCTTGTACAATTTCTGGATTTTCTTCTACTTCTTTCGCAATTTGAATCATCTTATCGATAAAGCCATCTAACGTTTCTTTCGATTCTGTTTCTGTCGGCTCAATCATAATACATTCTTCCACATTTAATGGGAAGTAAATTGTTGGTGGATGGTAGCCGAAATCAAGCAGACGTTTTGCAATATCAAGCGTACGTACGCCAAGTTTCTTTTGACGGCGGCCAGATAAGACAAACTCATGCTTACAATGTCTATCAAATGGAAGATCATAGAATGGCGCTAATCTTCTCATCATATAGTTTGCGTTTAATACTGCATATTCTGTTACCGCACGAAGGCCGTCTGGGCCCATAGAGCGAATATACGTATATGCACGAACGTTTATGCCAAAGTTACCATAGAACGGTTTTACACGTCCAATTGCTTGTGGACGATCGTAGTTAAAGTGGTAACCACTTTCTGTTTTCTCTAAAATTGGTTTTGGTAAAAATGGAATTAAATCAGCTTTTACACCTACTGGACCCGAACCTGGGCCACCGCCACCATGTGGACCCGTAAATGTTTTATGAAGATTTAAATGCACAACGTCAAATCCCATATCTCCTGGGCGTGCTTGACTTAGTACCGCATTTAGGTTTGCACCATCATAATACAATTTACCGCCTGCATTATGGACAATTTCTGCCATCTCTAAAATGTTTTCTTCGAATAAACCAAGTGTGTTTGGATTTGTTAACATAAGTGCTGCTGTTTCTTCATTCACAACACGTTTTAAATCTTCTAAGTCAACAAGGCCATGTTCATTTGATTTTACTGTAATCGTTTCAAAACCAGCTACCGTTGCCGATGCTGGGTTCGTTCCATGTGCAGAGTCAGGAACGATAACTTTAGTACGGTTATGATCACCGTTTGCTTCATGATATGCACGAATTAACATTAAGCCTGTCCATTCGCCATGTGCACCAGCTGCTGGTTGAAGTGTTACCGTATCCATCCCTGTAATTTCGATTAAATGTTCTTGTAAGTCATACATTAATTCCAGTGCACCTTGCACCGTCTTTTCATCTTGAAGTGGATGAATATGTGCAAAGCCAGGGAAACGAGCTACATTTTCATTGATTTTTGGATTGTATTTCATCGTACAAGATCCTAATGGATAAAATCCAGAATCAACGCCGTGGTTACGGTTTGAAAGTGCTGTGTAATGACGCATAATATCCAGTTCAGATACTTCTGGAAGCTCTGCATCTTCTGTACGAATATAATCGCTACCAAACACATCTTCTAATTTTACTTCTTCTACATCTAATTTGGGTAAGCTATATCCTACTCGGCCTTCTCTACTCATTTCAAAAATAAGTGATTGATCTTGGTTCTTCATTGGATAGCCCCCATTTCGTCTACAAGTGTGTCAATTTCTTCTTTTGTGCGAAGTTCTGTTACAGCTAGAAGCATATGATTTGCTAGTTCTGCATAATCACGACCAAGGTCATAACCACCGATAATATTCTTTTGTACTAATGCATCATTTATTTCTCGTACTGGACGTTTACACTCTACAACAAATTCATTGAAGAATGGGCCAGCAAATGTTACCGTGAAACCTTTTGCTTCAAATTGGCGTTTTGCGTATTGTGCTTTAGAAATGTTTTGACGCGCCATTTCCTTCACACCTTGTCTACCAAGAGCCGTCATTGCAACAGAAGCTGCTAATGCATTTAACGCTTGGTTTGAACAAATATTAGATGTCGCTTTATCACGACGAATATGTTGTTCACGAGCTTGTAGTGTTAATACAAAGCCACGTTTTCCATCTGAATCTACAGTTTGTCCTACAAGACGCCCTGGAATTTTACGCATAAATGCTTTTGTTGTTGCGAAATAACCGCAGTGTGGTCCACCAAATTGTGTTGGAATACCAAATGGTTGTGCATCACCGATGACAATATCAGCACCAAATTTTCCTGGTGGTGTTAATGCACCTAGTGATAATGGGTTAGAAGAAACGATAAATAATGATTTTTGCTGATGGACAATTTTCTCAATATCAGCTAATTTCTCCACTTGTCCGAAGAAGTTCGGATATTGAACGATTACGCAGGCTACTGTATCATCTACTTCGCTTTGTAATACATTTAAGTCTGTTACACCATCTTTATAGTCAATTTCAACAACTTCAAGACGTTGACCTTTTGCATATGTTTCAAGAACTGCTCTTGATTCTGGATGAACTGCTTTAGAAACAAGAATTTTCTTTTTACGTGTATGTCCTGCCGCTAGCATCGCCGCTTCTGCTAACGCTGTACCTCCGTCATACATAGAGGAGTTTGCTACATCCATTCCAGTTAATTCACAAATCATAGTTTGGAATTCAAAGATTGCTTGTAATTCCCCTTGTGAAATTTCCGGTTGGTATGGTGTATAAGCTGTATAAAATTCTGAACGGGAAAGAACATGATCAACAATTACTGGTGCATAATGATCGTATACACCTGCTCCTAAGAAGGAAGCATAGTCTTTTAAATTCGCATTTTTACGAGCAAGCTCAGACAGTTCTTTTAAAAGCTCTGGTTCTGATTTTGCTTGTTTAATTTTTAGTTCCCCTTTAAAACGAACACTTTCTGGAATATCAGAAAATAGTTCATCAATCGATTGAACACCGACCGTTTGTAACATTTCTCTTTTGTCTTCTTCTGTCATTGGAAGATAACGATGCAACATGAAATCTACCCCTCTCCATGGTTACTTTGAACGTTTGTAAAATGGTGTTGGAACGACTACTGCTTTCACGCGTTTGTTACGAATTTCAATTTCTACTTCTGTATCAACTGCTGCGTATTTTACATCAATTAGTGCTAAACCAATATTTTTCTTTAACGTTGGAGATTGTGTACCACTTGTTACTTCCCCGATTTTTTTATCGCCGACATATACCGGATAATGAGTGCGAGGGATACCGCGTTCAATTACTTCGATACCGACTGATTTACGAGGTGCACCATTTTCTTTTTGTTCTTTTAATGTTGCTTTTCCAAAGAAGTCCGCTTCTTTGTTCGGTTTTACTGCAAAACCAATTCCAGCTTCGATTGGTGTAATATCTTTTGATAGTTCTTGACCATACAGCGGAAGTGTTGCTTCAAAGCGAAGTGTATCACGTGCCCCTAAACCACATGGTTTTAAGCCGTCTTCTGCTCCTACTTCAAGAAGTTTCTCCCAAAGTTTCGCAGCTTCTTCACTCTTACAATAAATTTCAAAACCATCTTCACCTGTATAACCAGTACGAGATACAAGCGCTTCAATGCCGTCTACAAGAACAGGATTCTTGAATTTAAAGAACTTAATTTCTTTCAAATTTTCTGACATAACTTTTTGTAAAATACTTTCAGCTTTTGGTCCTTGAATTGCAAGCTGTGCAATTTCACTAGAAACATTAACTACTTTCGTATCACCAATTACATGGGATGCTAACCACTCATAATCTTTTTCAATGTTTGATGCATTGATTACTAATAAGTAGTCTTCTTCACCGCGTTTGTAGATTAATAAATCATCTACTGTACCGCCATTTTCATAACACATTGCTGTATATTGTGCTCCTCCTACCTTTAAGGTAGAAACGTCATTTGTAACGACACGTTGTAAAAATGCTAAACTATCTGCACCAGTTACTTCTACTTCTCCCATATGAGATACATCGAAAAGACCTGCTGCACTACGAACAGCCTCGTGTTCTTCTTTAATGCTTGAAAACTGAACTGGTAGCTCCCAACCACCGAAGTCAATTGTTTTCCCGCCATACTTCGCGTATACATCAAATAGCGGTGTACGTTGTAATGTAATCATGTTCTTTCCCCCTTATGCTGTCTATGACAAATCAATAAAAGTTGTTTTCCCATATCTAAACATTTTTAATTCTGAAAAGATAGGATATACGGAATCTCACGTTATTTTTTAATGAAAGCGTAAATAAAAACATACTTTCTTGGATAAAATACGAAAGATTCCACACATTTCACATCATTATCCTAACATTTTTCGATCTATTTCATCAATATTCTAGCATAAAAAATAATTTGGAATTTTTTATTCTTATACTTGCAAAAACGACTTCACCAAAAAATGCTAGAAATTATATTTTTTGGTGAAGGGTATAATAATAACCGTTTTAGTTTACAGAAGGTGGGAGAGTTTTAATGAATGTCGATATTTCCGTAGATCGGACATGGCAAAATAATTTTTTAAAACGAATTGATGAAGATGGCCCTTGGACAAATTGGGAACTATATAATTTAGCATATGAAACAGAAAAATCATTGCTTGTCCCTACATTTGATGGTTTACAAGCACCGAAACATTTATCCCATTTCACACCGCTCCCTCATCAGTTAGAAGTAGCACAAACTGTAATTGAACAAATGAATGGAAAAGCGATACTAGCGGATGAAGTTGGACTTGGAAAGACAATTGAAGCAGGTCTTATTTTAAAAGAATATATGGTGCGTGACCTTGTGAAAAAGGTGCTTATACTCGTTCCAGCTTCTCTCGTTTCACAGTGGGCATATGAACTCAACACAAAGTTTTTTATCCCTGCAGTTGCCCAGAGAAAAAGCTACTCATGGGAACAAGCTGACGTCATCGTTTCATCGATTGATACAGCGAAGCGTTCACCGCATCGTGATATCGTTTTAAACTTGGAATATGATCTCATCATTATTGATGAGGCACACAAACTTAAAAATAATAAAACAAAAAACTATGAATTTGCACAGCGTCTCAAAAAGAAGTTTTGTTTATTACTAACTGCAACACCTGTCCAAAACAAAATCGATGAAATCTTTAATCTTGTTTCCTTATTAAAACCCGGTCATTTAGGGAATCAATCTAACTTCGAAGAATATTATGCTTCTAAAAATCGCTCTGCAGAATCAGATGAAGATTTAAAAGCACTCATTAACAAAGTGATGGTAAGAAATCGGCGAAATGGTACAGGGATCGAATGGCCTAAAAGACATGTCCGAACAATATTTATTGATTTTAATGAGGAAGAGCAATCTTTATATGATGCAATTGAAAATTGGAAAGGACGAGATGCTTTTACCTCTGCCTTTTCATCATTAACTTTGAAACGAGAAGTATGCAGTAGCCGTGAAGCCGTTTATTACTCACTCAAAAAGCATGTAGAAAAAAGACAAAAAGAAAATGAGAATTATATCCCAGACCCATATATCGATGTTTTAATGGATAAAATCAATCATATTCCTTTTAATTCAAAAGCAAATCAAGCACTAGATCTTATAAAAGAAATTGACGATAAAGTCGTCATCTTTACAGAATACAGAGCAACGCAAATGTATTTACAATGGTTTTTAAAACAGCATGGGATTTCATCAGTTCCCTTTCGAGGTGGATTCAAACGCGGGAAAAAAGATTGGATGAAAGAACTCTTCCAAAATCATGCACAAGTGTTAATCGCAACAGAAGCAGGCGGTGAAGGGATTAACTTGCAATTTTGTAGTCATATGATTAACTACGATTTACCATGGAATCCGATGCGGCTTGAACAGCGGATTGGACGTATTCATAGGCTTGGTCAAAAAAATGATGTTCACATTTATAACTTAGCAACGAAACATACAGTTGAAGAACATATTTTGAAACTTCTATATGAAAAAATTAACTTATTTGAGCAAGTAATTGGCGAACTAGATGAAATTTTAACAAGAATCAATATGAAAAATATCGATGCTCATATTCAAGAAATTTTCGCACAGTCAAAGAGCGAAGGAGAGATTCGAATCAAAATGGAAAACTTAACATCTATCATCGACTTTGCAAAGCGAAATGAAGCTGAGGTGCAAGGCTATGCAGCAACATGAAATTCATGATTATTTATGGAACTTTTTCGAAGCAAACGACTGTGAAATTTCCCGGCGTTCCCGGCATCTACTAGATGTACAATTAACAATTGAGATGGATAAACTATTGATGAATCGCCCTTTTTATTGGCATTACCTTGAAAAAACAGGTGGCATCCCAAATCCGATGCGCCTCACTCTCATTACAGATCCAGAGAATGAAGAAGAAGAAGGTGAGCTTATTCACTACGGCTCTCCTCGCCTACATCAAATCTTTCAAACAACAAAAGAGCTCGGATCTTACATACGTTTATTCGAAGAAGTGAATTCAGGTAGTACAACTCATACACCACTTCATCCATGGCTTGGCGTCAATGTAAAAGTATGTTATCAATGTGATCGAAAGAAAGACATACTTCATTCTATCGGGATTCATCTTATTTCTGGAACAATGATTACAAACTTTCACGAAACATTAGCAAAGATTCGTCTCACACCTAAAATACCAGATTTCTGCTTTACGCTTACTCCCATTATTAAACCACAAAGCGGATTAAGTCGGGTGGAAGACGCACTGAAAGGACTTATTGAAGCTGATGATCATACATGGGCTGAGGAAGCAAACTTACGCTGGCATCACGATTTACAACTTCTCAACCGCTTTTACGAAGAAAGTGAGGAACTTCCAGAAAGCTATGAAATCGAAAAACAAGCACTACAGGAACAATATGAACCGCGCATTACGATGCAAATTATGAATGGTGGACTCTTTTATGTAACAGCCAATCATTTTCTTTCATAGAAAAACAATCTAGTCAATAGACAAAACCTGAAAATTTCGATAAAATCTCCTCGTGAATGAAATGAAGCGAGGAGATTTTTTATGTACGTTACATATTCCATGAAAGAAATTGAAGAAAATCGAAAGTACTATGAAATGATGTATGATGCTTCGCATCATTTAGTAAAGATGGATCAAGTGATGGATTGGGATTTTGTGACAAGGCGATTGGAAGTGTTCTATCCACATCGTATCGGTCGACCAACGAAAGATCCGATTATGTTAGTGAAAATCTTATTAATTCAGTATTTGGAAGGCTTTCGCTCGGTTCGTTTTACATGTAATCAAGTAAAACAGAATGCGACGTATCGTTGGTTTTTAGGGATTTCCTCGAATGAGAAGATTCCAGATCACTCAACAATCTCTAAGTTTCTCTCGCAACGTCTACGAAATGCGACGTTTTGGGAGGAGCTTTTTCAGCATTGCCTTCGTGTGATTCAACAAGAAGGGTTTATCGCAAACGAAACATGGGTGGCGGATGAAACAGAATTAAAAGCGAATGCGAATAAGCGTGTACGCGAAATCTTGGCGGAAGAAAAAGTAATAGAAGAAAAAGATGAGGATTTAGTGATGATTAACGATCACCGTGTGCGTCATGGGAAGAAACCTTTACAAGCGAAAGGCTCAAAAATAGAAGAAAAACAGACAAACATTAGCCCTGTAGATTCTGACGCTCGCTTGTCCGTCAAACACGATCAACGCGGACGCTTTGCCTATTTTGAGCACCGTATCGTGGATTCGCTTCATAACTTTATCATCGCCACAGATGTCACCGCCGCGAATGTGCCTGGGCATCGTAAATTGATCGGACAAGTTGAACGGTTAAATCAATTATTGGGGAAGTATGCGAAAGAAATCGCCCTTGATTCAGGCTACTACAACGCTTCCCTCGCGCGAAGGTTGTTTCAACGTGGCTTCTTCGTCTACATGTCTTATCGTCGATTTACAACGAAGGATCATCCAAAGTGCCGTCGTTATCAATTTAAACAAGTAAACGAGGATCTCTACGCCTGTCCTTGCGGTGTACCGTTTTATTATAAAACAACGAATCGTCAAGGTTATCATGAATTCAGACCACCTAAAGGAAGTTGTCAATCCTGTCCATTTGCGAAAAAAGAAAACCAAGATCGTGTGTTGCGAATTTCTATCCATCAAGAAATTTACGATCAGTTAAGAGAACAGCGCTTATCAATAAGAGGAAAAATTCTCCGTTCCGTTCGTCCGTCTACGGTTGAACTGAGTTTCGCACATAGTAAAGAACTCCACGGTTTGCGCTATGCACGATACCGTGGAGTTCAAAAGGTTAAAGTACAAGTTTTGATGACCGCCATCATACAAAACTTAAAAAAGTGGACCAAACTACGCTCGCTTAAGCAAGTTGGTTTACACCTAACACATCAAATTATAGAAGAAACCATTCTATAAAACAAATAGAAATCAAGAAAATGCCAAAAAAATTCGGCATTTTCTTAACATAATCTTTTTTCAACAACGTGAAAAACTCCTTCTCAAAGAGAAGGAGTTTTTCCTATATTTTCCCGTTATACTTCCGTCCATCATTATGTTCTTGCTGTTGTTTATTCGTCATACGCTTTTGATATTCTCGATCTTTCGCACTCACATGGTTTGCATCTGTTGGAAGATTTTTTTTCGAACGACCTACTCCATTACTCATCTCTTTCACCCCTTACTCTTCTATAGCAAAACTTCCCTACTTAGGGTTATTTGAACCAATCGGATTTTTACGGGCAGTTACCCTTCTTCACTTCCCTTGAATTTTAAGGTGAAAAATCTTATTACCCGTTAATGCACGATAGATTTCCTTTTATTTTCAGCTAGATACGTGTTCCTTATACAAATAAATAAGAGGAGCCTTTTGCTCCTCTTATTCCTTCACATATTTTTGAAACATATCATGTAAGCCTTGATTTACAAGATCAGAAATCTGTTCGTCAGATTTATGCGGATAACGATCACGCAATCTGATAGATGCCTTCACCATTAAATTTTCTAATACAGAACGGCCACCTTCTCCATAAATAATTTCAGCGTATTCTACAAGCCTTCCGTCTTCTAATGTTGCTGGATTATGATTAAAGAAAAATTTACTCATTGTCTCCACCTCTCTTATTTTGATAACGTTTACATTTATCTAGATTTTATATGTTATTTATTTCACAATATTGTATGCATGTATAGATGATTAGTTTCATTATAAAACAACATCGCCATAGGAATAACCTGAATTTCCGTCAAATTTGTGAACAAATTCAACAAAATGAAAGCGTTTTATTTATTATATAATAAAAGCGATTGCCACGCTAGAGGCAATCGCTTTTATTTCTCTTATTGTACTAACCGGTTTACGCTTCGTTTAGTACACGCTCCAGGCGTTTACGAAGCATTGGCATACCACTTCCACCTGCTTGGAAATGACGAAGTTGACCTTCTTTATCAAATACATAGTAGGCAGGAACATATTTGTTTTCAAATGTATCTGTAATCGTATGTTTGCTATCAACTAAAATCGGTTGAATAATATCGTGGCTTTCTGCCATTTTTTCGATTACTGCTAAATCTAAATCTTCTTCTGAGCGAGGCATATGAATCGCTACAACATTTAGACGATCATCGTACTCATCACGTAGTTCATTTACTTCTGGCATTGCTTCTTTACATAAGTAGCAACTTACAGACCAAAAGTGAATAAGTGTTGGCTTTTCCCCGATTAACTCTTCGCGCTTTACTGCGCTATTTAAAACTTCTGTTGCACCTTCTAATGCTGGCATTTGTTCACGTAATTTCATTCGACTCATTCCTCCTATCACTTATAGTGTTTCTTGTCCTGGTTTCCAGTTTGCTGGGCAAAGTCCGCCTGTTTGCAATGCTTGTAGCACACGTAGAACTTCGTCTACTTCACGTCCGATATTGTTATGGTGAACAACTTGGTACATTAATTCACCTTCTGGGCTAATGATAAATAATCCACGTAGTGCAATTCCTTCATCTTCTAATAACACACCGTAATTGCTTGATACAACATGATTTGTATCAGCAGCTAATGGATAGCGTAAGTCGCCTAAACCATTTTTTGTACGCTCTGTGTTGATCCATGCTAAATGTGTGTGAACTGTATCTGTAGAAACGCCGATTACTTCTGCGTCTAAATCTTCGAATTCATCGTAACGATCAGATAGTGCAATAATTTCTGTTGGACAAACGAAAGTGAAGTCCATTGGATAGAAATATAATACTGTCCATTTATCATTTTTCATATTTTCTTCTAAACTAACATTTTTAAATTCTTTATTTGGCATCACTGCATTCATTTCGAAACGCGGTGCTTGTTTTCCAACTAAACGTTTTGTCATATCTATATTCATCCTCCAAAAGTTAATTGAGATTTATTTCTAATTTATAATGATTACAATTTGTATTATAAACAAGTTATTAAATTAAAGTCAACACTAAATTAAAATTATTTTAATTTAGTTTCGATTATCAACTAATATTGTACAATATTCAGACATCGTATTGTACAATATAACCTATACTAAGGAGGCCTATTATAAAATGAAGCAAAACAAGAAAGTCTTATTTGATATAATCTTTTATCTCGTCTTCCCTTTTGTCATTTGGAAATTTGCTAAAACATATATTGATCCCTATTACGCGATGCTGATTTCTTCTGTACCTGGCATTCTTTATACACTCTATTGTTTTAAAAAAGAAAAGCAGTTTCACGTTACTGGTTTTTTTATTCTTATTACCCTTATCGCCAACACTACCGTTGACCTACTGTCTGGTTCTGCTGAAAAGATGCTTTGGAACGACGTATATTATCATATCGCGCTCGGATTGATTATCATATGTACCATTTTCATCAAAAAACCGCTTATGCTATACTTTGCAGCGGATCTTGCTGTACTGCAAGGATACGACCGAGATGAAAGCCGCACCCTCTATCGTGACAAGCAGATCCTTCCATCCCTTCAATATTTCACCTTGTTTTTCGGCTTACAATTTATTGTAATGAGCTGTATAAAAATCTATTTCATTTCTGTTTTCGGAGTAGATGGATATGGTGAAATGAAAGCTATTATGACGGCAATCGGCTGGGGTGTTTCCATTTGCATGGGCGCTGGATTCCTCTTAGTTGATCATAAAATTAAAAAAGTAACGGAATCAAAAGAATCAGTATAATAAAGTGAAACTTTGATTAGTGGGGGATTTTCTTCATTCCCCACTAATCATTAGTTGAACCAATCGAGGTATTACCCGCAAATAGCGGGATAAAAAATACCCCTGCACGATAACTGTGCAGGGGTATTTTTTATAGGGTTATTTATCGAATCGATGACGAGTATACACTCATCACAAAAATTTTACTATACCACTTAGTTTAATTACTAGCGGTAAATCATTCCAATTTATATTAACTTGATTTCTTTCTCTTTGTCTTTACTTTTTGATAAAACAAAGCTGCACTGAGCGGCATAACACCAAACCATTTGTTTAAAAACGGTTCTTTTTCAGCACGGCGCTGCTCTTTTTTTTGCTTTCGGTCCTCTTTTGGAGCATCCATATACGATACAAATTGTTGCGTAATAAAACGCACATAATCATTAGTAGACATATCATCACCTCTACTTGATTAGTATGCCCACTTTTTTATTCATTAATCTTGCGTTGCATTTCTTCAATAATCTCTTCCACTTTTTTATTCGTTGTATCAATATGCACAGTTGCTTCTTCATAATGGAATCGACGCTTCTCAAACTTCTGGGCAAACGCTTCTATATTCTTTTTTTGAAACAAAGGACGTGTCGTATCTTCACTCAGACGCTCTGCAATCACATATGGATCACAATATAAATACACAACGATTCCATTCTCTCTCATCCACTGTCTATTATTCGTACTTTCAACGATGCCCCCACCAGTTGTAATGATGATATCGCTTGTTGGTAAAGCTTGAAGCATTGCGCTTTCATATTGGCGAAAACTGATTTCTCCTTCTTCAGCAAAAATATCACGAATCAATTTCCCATATTTCTCTTCAATTCTTTGATCCGTATCCACCACAGGAATTCCAAGTCTATCACTTAACGCTTTTCCAATTGTTGTTTTTCCGACTCCCATAAAACCTGTTATATAAATGGCCTGCATTTCATTCCCTCTCTTCTACCCAATTCATAACGCTTTTGTTCTTTGTATTATAACGAAAACTCGCTTTATATGCTCGCTTTTGCTTTGTCACACATTGAAACGTAACAAAGACAACTTCGTCTTCAAATACATAATTCCCATTCGCTTCCCCTTTTTCATACAGGAATGAAAACACACCATTTTGTTCTTTTTGCTGCAAATCTTGTTTTATATCTGAAGCCGCTTGATCTATAAGTTCTTCCAAGGCAAATTTCTGTTCTGCTTCCGCATAAAATTTTTGATCTGACAGCAACATATTCGTCTCATAGATAAAAAAAGAAAATAGTAAAAAAAGAAGAATTAATGTTCCTGGCATTGCAAATCCATCTTGCTTCTTCATGTCAGCACCTTAATTGCAGCATAACGTGTCACTACACCACGGTGCACCTTACCGCTTATATCCTGCACATGTATGGATAACACATATGGCGTCAGTTCATAAGAAATCGTGCTTACTTTTTGCAATAACACTTCTCTACCTGCTCCATTTACTTTTCTCACAACATCATTTCCAGATATTTCATACGTTACGGTACCATCATTACTTATTTTAAAAAACATTTTCTCTAGTTCATTGGGCATTATTCCCTTTTTTGCAACTTGTACTTCTCGAAACTCTAGCTGTACTTGTTCTAGAAACACATCCCATTCCCAACTATTCATTTGTTTCGAGTATGGTTTTTCAATAAATAAACTGTGAAGACGCGGTACAAGAAGAACGAAAACGGATAAAAACAACAAACATAACACCATTTCCAACAATGTAAATCCTGCCTCTATCGTTCTACTTTTTCGCATAGCGGCATTGTTCCATCCTTCTTTGTTTGACATCTTTCCAAAACGTACAGACCTCTTCCCCTCGCCAATTCGTTCTATATACGATACCATCTATCGTCGTTTCTTTTTGCTGCGCCTCATGATTTTGATACGTATAGATGGCAGCTTCTTCTTTCAACAATAGTTGGGCTTTATACCGAAACTGGATATTTTTTCTTTCTTGCATGATAAGAAGTGTCTGCGGAAGTAATAGCGATACTGTCATCATTAATAAGCTCAAGGATACGAGCATTTCGAGCATAACTGATCCTCTTTGGCACTTCACGATACGTAAATCTCCCTCTTCCAAGCTGAAATACAATTTCATATGTGCGCGTGCGATAAGTAAGCAAGATTGTACCACCTTGGTTTATATTTCCACTTGCATTATAGGTCATAGGATTTGGAAAGGTATGTAAATCAACCTTTATATCCGCTTCATAATCTCGAACAATAATGGGTCGTTGCTCTACCGCTCCCCCAATGCTATACATGTGTTGTTCAGGAAACCATCGTAATGTATGACGGCTACGATGGCTCATTGCTAACTGCTGCATAAAAAGAATATCTTGAGAAAATTGTTTCAGAAACTGCTCCACTTTTTGTTTTTCATATAAAGGAGAAACATTAAAATATGTGACAACGCTTAATATGGAAATAATAAACAAGACGAGAAGCATTTCTAAAAACGTAAATCCATTTTGCTTCATGACTTAACAACGGATACTGTACCGTCTTCACTCGAAATGGTAATTTCCTCCCCTTTTGGACAAGTTTTAGAAGTAATATATTTTTCTTTTACTAAATCATCTACTGTTGGCACTTTATTATTTTGCAACTGATAGGATTGTACTTGTGCTTCTACAGACTTCACGTAAGCTTCACAACCTTTTCCTTGTACAGAAGAACGCTGCGTCACCACATTCGGAATAATCAGCAATAATAATACAGAAATAACAACCATGACTAATAACATTTCTAATAGGGTAAACCCTTTTTCATTATTCATTCAAGTCGCCTCCTAAATAGAATTCATCATTTGAAACATCGGCATAATCATGGCTAAGTACATCAGGACAACAATCACGCCAATACATGTAAACAAAAGCGGTTGAATAATGACTAAAATACGATTGACCTTCCCTTCCATTTTTTCAATTGTTAATTCACTATAATCACCTAATTCTGTCGCTAAGTTTCCATTTGCTTGCCCATGTGCAATGACATAAGACAGTTCACGCTCATAATAACGACTCTTCATAATGATAGAGTCCAACTGTTCTCCCGCTATTAATGACTCTTCAATACGAGCAGCTTCGCATTGAAAAAACGGATGATGTTTTTGTTCAATCATTAAAGTAAGAGCCTCAAGTACTGATAAACCACCTTGTAATAATCCGCTTAATTGAACGGAAAAATAATGAGAATTTATTAAAATAAGAAATGGTTTTATGATGGGAATGCGAATAAAAACATTCATTCTTTGAACCGGAGGAAGTTTTTTTATATAAAATACATATATGCATGTTCCAAGGACAATTAAGAGAAAAAAAACAGCTATCATATATGGGAGCACTTGAATAAACAACATAATGTAATCAGTAAAAGAAGAGGAAGAAGCTTGCAAAGAGCTGTACAAGGTTGAAAATTGCGGAAGTAAAACAAGATTGAACACAAGGAGAATTCCCACTAAGAAAAGAGATAAGAAAATGGGATAACGGAGCACTTTCATCATATCTTTTTGATGTTTATCTTTCCTATGCAGTAGTACACTTCCTTGTTGCAACGCAAAAGAAACGTCACCATGTCGTTGTGCATAAAATAAATAGCTTAGTATGTCTGGATGAAACATAAGTTGGTGAAAAGCATCATGCAAACTCTTCCCCTTTTTTAGTTCTTCGGCAATATACTGCAATTGTATTTGCTTTTGAGAAGATAACTGAAACTGAAGAAACTCTAATGCATGTAGAAGTGAATAGCCCTTTTCTAACAATTCTCCAAGTCTTTTTAATAACAATACTTGTTCATGTAACCTCCATACTTTTCGTTCAAACATACATATCCTCTTCTAAAAAGCCTAAGGCATACCCTTTTCTCACACACTCCTGTAGTGTTTCATAATGATACGTTACATGTTCTCCATTTGCTTCGCGAATGACTTGTTTCAGTTCATGACCATACAATAGCTCATAAATACTCGCCTGCCGTACTTGACGCATTCCTTTACATAACGGCGAACATTTTCCTTTGCAAAATGGACATTTTAATTCGACGAGACGCTGTGCTGCTACTGCGAGTAATGATTGTTCAATTTCTTGTAGCGTAATCCCATAATCCATGAAACGTAACACCGCTCCTTTCGCATCATTTGTATGCAGCGTTGTCATAACTAAATGACCCGTTAAGCTAGCACGCACTGCTACCTTTGCTGTCTCTTCATCACGAATTTCGCCAACTAAAATAATATCGGGATCATGACGCAAAATTGCTTTTAGACCTGTTGTATACGTGATACCTGCCTTTTCGTTGATTTGAATTTGTAATAACCCCTCCTTTCGTTTCTCAATCGGATCCTCAAGCGTAACGATACGACGCGTTTGTTGTTTTTTCGCTACTTCTAAAAGAGCATACATCGTTGTTGTCTTTCCTGATCCTGTTGGTCCAGTAAAAACTAACAGCCCGTGAGAATGATGTAAAAAAGAGAGAAGTGTTTTTGCTGAGCTTGGAAATAAAGAGAGGTGGGAAAGTGGTTGAACTGACGCTTGTAAGTGCAAGCGAATGACAAGACTTTCTTGATAAACCGTCGGCAATGTAGAGAGGCGTAAATGTACTTCTTGTCCATCAATTTGTAAATACAGTGACCCATTTTGTGGCTTACGCCTTTCACCTATATCCATGGACGCTAAAAATTTAAAATGCGAAACAAGTCTTTCTCCAAATTCTTTTGCAATACAATGCTTCTTTACTAAATCTTTTCCAATACGCAATTGTATAACTGCATCTTCCTGCCGCGGTACAATGTGTAAATCTGATGCTTGTAATACACACGCTTCTTTCATAATCGTATTCGCAAAACGTTCAATGGCATTCATCATCATCTCCTCCTCACTATGTATATATCATGAGAATTCTAAAAAGAAAAATAATGAATTTTGTTTTTTCAAAGCTTACTTTCCCTCTTTTGCTATAACAAAAAAGGAAATACACTTGTGAAATTATGAACAATTTCCGAATTATCGCCTGAAATTACCTATATGTAACGTTATCTATATTATAATGTTAATATCTTGGATAAAGTAATAAAAGGTGGAGATTCTTATGGAACAAGCTCTAAAAATTACAGGCGTATTATCTGATCCAACTCGTTATTATATTTATAAATATATATCTCAAAAACATAATTACGTAACAGTACAAGAAATCGCAGATGAATTTACTATACATCCAAACGTATCCCGTTTACATTTATCTAAATTAGAAGATGTAAATATGTTGAAATCGGAAACAAAGAAAACTGGAAAAGGTGGTAGACCCAGCAGATTATATGCATTATCTGACGACTTGATTCAGCTACAATTCCCATTCCGTGATTATCAATTACTTGCAAAAATTGCTTTTAATACATTAATTAGCCTTGGTGCAGCTGGTGAAAAAGCTTTATATGAAACTGGTAAACAATTTGGTACAGAGTTAATGGAACAGCATATGCAGCGTTTAAATATTAGTGAGGCCTCTTTAACGCTAGAGCAAAAAGTACAAATTGCCAAAGAGGCATTAGCAACTGCTGGTTTATCACCTTCTTTTGAATTAAGCACAGATGGCACAAAAATTTTCTATGATGTTTATAACTGTCCATTTAAAGAAGTTGCCATTCATCACCCAGAAGAAATTTGTAACATGCATGGTGATATGATGAAAGGAATCTTTGAAATCCTATTCCCAAACATGGAATTAACACGAAATGAAAGCTTATTAGACGGATGTAAATCATGTAATTATAAGATCCATCTATAAAACTCATTCTCCGGTAGAGTGAGGGGAAAAGGAGTCAACTTCATTTGACTCCTTTTCTTTTTTTTGCAAATGTTTACAATAGTAAGAAAAATAAACTATAATGAGGAGAGGTTTACTTTTATAGAAAAGGAGGGGAATTGCATGGAGCGCATGTTTCGCGTTCTCGGCTTTTGGACTGGAATTTTCTCGGTTATGTTTTACTTAGGGGATATGTACGCAACTGCACTATTGTTTCTAGGACAAACAGGATTCTTTGTACTTTTAAGTTATTTAAAATTGACAGAACGTATGTATATATACGTATTTGGGGCATATTTAACCGTCTTCTTCATTGGATTTACATACTATACGACATTTCTTCTTACCCCTGGTGCAGCACATTAAAAAGATGGCAAATTGCCATCTTTTTAATTTTTTAATTCCCTAGTTGACTTATAGGTTTTCTTGAAATATAGTTTATATAACAGATCGGAAAGAGGGGAAACAACATGAATACACTGTTAGTTGGAATTAACATTGCGGTCATGCTCGTATTAGTTGGCTTATTATATTATATGCAGCGCAAGCATGTATCTTTTAATAAACGAGTATTTACTGCATTAGGAGTCGGAATTACATTTGGACTTATATTACAATTTATCTATGATCCTACTTCTAAAGTCATTATTGAATCTAATAACTGGTTTAGCCTAATCGGTAGTGGTTACGTGAAATTGCTACAAATGATTGTTATGCCACTTATTTTAGTCTCTATCATTTCAGCTTTTACGAAATTAAAGTTAACAAAAAACCTTGGTAAAATTAGTGGTTTTATTATTGGTATTTTAATACTTACAACTGGTATTGCTGCTGCGGTTGGTATCGCAGCAAGTGCAGGGTTTGACGTACAAGCAACTGGATTGCAACAAGGTGATGCAGAATCCGCTCGCTTAAAATTAGTGGAAGAGAAATTTACTTCCATCGAACAAACACCAATTCCACAAAAATTATTAGAACTATTACCTACAAATCCATTTCTTGATTTAACAGGTGCACGTCCAACATCAACCATTTCGGTTGTAATCTTTGCAGCTTTTATTGGAATCGCTTTTATCGGAGTAAAAAGAAAATATCCAGAACAAGCAGAACTATTTGCAAAGATGCTAGATGCTGTGTATGCAATTGTGATGCGTATGGTAACATTAATTTTACGCCTTACTCCATACGGCGTGCTTGCTCTTATGACAAAAACAGTCGCTGGTAGTGATGTGGGTGCGATTTTAAAACTCGGTAACTTCGTTCTTGCATCTTACGTAGCACTCATTGTTATGTTTATCATTCACTTATTGTTAATTGCTTTATCTGGTTTAAATCCAATTCAATATTTAAAAAAGGTATTCCCGGTTTTAACATTTGCATTCACTTCTCGTTCTAGTGCTGGTGCAATGCCGTTAAATATTGAAGCACAAAAAGAGAAACTTGGTGTTTCAGAAGGAATCGCAAACTTTGCAGCTTCCTTTGGGGTATCCATTGGTCAAAACGGATGTGCAGGTATTTATCCAGCCATGCTTGCTATGATGGTCGCTCCAACTGTTGGAATCGATCCATTACAGCCTCAATTTATTTTAACGTTAATTGCCGTTGTTGCTATTAGTTCATTTGGTGTTGCCGGCGTTGGTGGTGGCGCAACCTTTGCAGCCCTAATCGTACTTTCTACGATGAATTTACCAATCGGCATTGTCGCTCTTGTAATCTCTGTTGAACCATTAATTGATATGGGACGTACTGCTTTAAACGTAAGTGGATCAATGACAGCTGGTCTTATTTCTAGCAAATGGCTTGGTGAATTAGACCATGATACGTATAATCAAACAGATGTAAAAACAGAAGAAGTTGCATCCTAATAAAAAACACTTGGATAAACATATCCAAGTGTTTTTTATTGAACGATTTACTTTATCTTCATCAATTAGTTTGCCTCAGCCGCCTCTTTTACAACTTAAGTAAGGAACATACCATCCTATTTCATATACTTGCACTCACGAAAGAAACAGCCACACTACAGGAAAACCTCCTTTATGTTTTTAAAGTATGCGCTCCATTTAAGCCCGTCCCTTTTACAAATAGCCATTTTGATCGCACCATTCATGAAATTTCCGCACATCTACACCTACTAAAACGATATCTTTTAATTCTACATCAATGTTTTGACCGTCAATGACAATGATAAAATTCGGTTCTTCCTGCGTTCCTTTTCGCTTCACAACCCCAATTTGATTCCGATATGGTCCGTCCTTTACGTATGCTTTTTGTCCTGTAATGTCAAAATTCAAGATTCTCACCTCTTTACCACGCTCAAATGGGCAGTAATACCCCACCTCAAATTTCTGTAAGAAGCAAAAAAGTTAGGTAGGGGAAAACTGCCCATTTGAGCGCTATTAGTTTCACTTTATTTGCACCATTTCTGTATATATATGATGAAAAAAGAAAAAAGTCCCTACTTTTTTCTTTTCCTCGTACTAACTGTCAGTAAGCCCCCACCCTCAATTCAAAAAAATCACACATTGAAGAAAAAATGTCCGCAAGAGCTCAATTCGTTCAACTAATCATCTGCCGGGATGAATCCTTTTCACAGATGGAAACTTCATTTTATTACAATTATTTTTTATTTATTTCATTTTGTTAAGTATACGTAAAAATTGCAGATAAACACCGATGATAACGCTTTCTTATTTGTAGTTTATGTTATAATAAACGAGGATAACTTCGCAAAGAGGGAGAAAAATGAATACAACAATTATTACAAAAATCATTGAAGCACTAAAATCATATGGATTTCAAGAAGTAACATACTGCGAGGAGACAAAGCAATTTTTGTTTCATAATTATACCGATATTATGAGTGGCTATGCTGAAATCACATACAGCAGTCAATTTGAAAAGTTTAATGTGCAAATTCATCCCATTGAAACGCATCATCAAGCAGAGTTACAAGAGGTCGAAAGGCACATTCAGTCCTGCATACGAAAAGTGGAATATTTAAATGCAATTCTTGCTGGAAAACGGAGACTAACAGACAAACTTATTATAATGTAAAAAAGAACGTGATGAGCACGTTCTTTTTCATTTACCCCCCACTACTGGAAGGCTCACTATATATTCATCTTTTCTTTCAACTGTACACCCGTAATATTTTCTAATAGGTCCATCGCTTCGTCTACTGTCATATCGAAAATCGTTTTATTCTCCTCTACATATGGAAACTGACGTAAACGTTTCTCTAACATTTTCACTGCGTCCGATGTAAATAAAGCACTATCAATGCCGAATTCTGTTTCAAGAAGAACAATCCAATCTAAAACGTGAAACCCTAATCCATTTAGAAATGAAATTAGTTTTTCTTCAGACTGTGCAGATAAGAATACGTGACGTTCCATTTCACTAAAGAGCTCATCTCCTAAAATTTCCGCTACTTCCTCATCATGTTCACGATTTATGATTTCTTCATATCCATAATCATCAACAAGCTCTTCTACTTCTTCTCCATCCATAAATAATAGCTGACTACGAAGTGCATCTTTTTTAAATTCGCTTTGTTGTACGACTGTTAAGAAACTTGTTTGCCATCCTTGCTCTAATTTCATATTTGTAACTCCTTTTTTCTTCTTAATTTTCACTACAGTTTTCTTTTATTTTCTAATTATATTCCCTCACATACCGCGATATAAGGGCTAGGTTCTTCTAACAGCGTCCATTGTTCCCACTTTTGAAACGGTTTATAATCATATCCATACTTTTGTAAAGTACGAGGTATATGAATCTTTTGAGTCGCTGTTATTATACCCCTTCCTTTTCCACTACATATGAAATAAACTGCTCTACTTTCCCTTGAAACATATTCACTTCTGGTAAATGATAAAACGTTGTTTGCAGTGGATTATTTTCATGATACACATATATTTTCTTTTCCCAAGCAAGTGCCATACCAAACTCCGTATGACTCCCATTTCCTCCATCCAATAAAAGCAGAAAAACATCAGCGTCTCTTATCGCTTGTTTTTCTGCTTGACCAATTTCCTGTAACTGCACTGCATGTGTTGCTTTTTCATTTTTTGTCCAATCATATGTATGCTGCCATCCTGCCACTTTCAATTTGCTCGCCACAAACTGAACAAGATGTTTATTTTGAAAGCCTGATGCAATATAGAAATTCATACGGATTAACTCCTTAATTGTATAAAAACAGAAGGGAAACTCCTTGTTAGCGCTCACGACAACAAAAGAGGATGATCTTTTACCAACTCCCCGAAAGAAGTCCCCCACCTTCAAAGCTTATTAGCGTTTAATTGGTGAGTAGTTGAATGATTCTCTCTTATTTTTTGTTTTTTATCACTTTCATCGGCTAACATTTCTAACTCAGCTGTTATTTCCGATTTTTCTAGATTTCGTTCTTGTGAAAATTTTCTTGCAATGTAAATAATAACACTACCAACGTACAACACAAAACATACAATAAGAGCAGTATTTTCATAGAGGCTCAGCTCCAACACAGTCACTCCTAATCCATTCGTATTTTTACGCCTAAGTAACTGGAATTCCCCTGTCAAATCTTTGTTATTGTAACATAAATTCAGTAATCCTTCGAATCTTTTGTTCTACTAAAAAAAGACATGATTTTTTTCAAAATCATGTCTCTGTAATATATTTAATGATTGTTTGCACTGCTTCTTTTCCATTATACTTTTTCATGTCTTTTCTGTAATTTTCACGATTACGATATAATTCTTCTATATGTTTCATAAGAGATGTAACTGTTACATCTTCTTCATATAAAACTGTTGCATAGCCTCGTTTTTCAAATGACTTTGCATTCAAAATTTGATCCCCTCTACTTGAAGCCTTAGATAAAGGGATTAAAAGCATTGGCTTTTGCAACATTAGAAATTCAAAAATAGCATTTGATCCCGCACGTGAAATCACAAAGCTTGTCGCTGCTAATACATCTGGTAGTTCTCCGTGTACATATTCAAATTGCTTATACCCTTTCGTATCATGCAACTGCTGGTCCAGGTTTCCTTTTCCGCACAGATGAACAATTTGATAGTTTGCAAGAAGCTGTGGCAATGCCTCGCGGACAGTCTCATTAATCTTCTTTGCCCCTAGACTTCCTCCCATTACTGTAATAACAGGTTTTTGAGAATGGAATCCTAGAAAACGCAAACCTTTTTCACGATTCCCTTGCAGCACTTCTTCACGTACTGGCGATCCTGTATAGATGACTTTTTCTTTTGGCAAATGCTTCCCAGCTTCTTCAAACGTAACAAAAATCTTAGAAGCAAAACGCAGTGCAATTTTATTTGCAAGCCCAGGCGTCATATCTGATTCATGCAAGAAAACAGGCACACGGTTCAACCATCCACCAATTACCACCGGGACAGAAACAAAACCACCTTTTGAAAAAATAACATCAGGTTTTAGTTTTCGAATACGTACATACGCATCCATTACGCCCTTCATAACAAGAAAAGGATCTTTTATATTTTTTAAATCAAAATAGCGGCGTAGCTTACCGCTTGCTATACCATAATACGGAATCCCTTCTTGTTCTATAATCATTTTTTCAATCCCTTGATGAGAACCAATATAAGAAATTTCCCAATCCATCTTTTGTAAATGTGGTATAAGTGCTAAGTTTGGTGTCACATGTCCTGCTGAACCGCCACCTGTAAAGACTATCTTTTTCATACGTCTCCCCCTTCTACACTATAGTACACTAAAATATCGTGCTTCGGGGTGAGCAAATACCATCGCCGTTACGGATGCTTCAGGCTCCATCATAAATCCTTCTGTTAAGGTAATTCCAATCTCTTCTGGAAGAATTAAACGAAATAGTTTTTCCTGATTAGCAAGCTCTGGACAGGCAGGATAGCCGAAAGAAACACGAATCCCCTGATATTTTGTACGAAATCGTTCATCCATCGTCATCGACGGTGAATCTGGAATTCCCCACCGATCGCGAATTAACATATGTGTTTTTTCTGCTAGTCCTTCTGCTAATTCCAGGGCTAATGATTGAATCGCATGACTGCGTAAGTAATCTCCTTTCTCTTTCCACTCTTCAGCAATGTCACGAACTCCTTGTCCAACTGTGACAGATAAGAATGCGACATAATCCATTTCGTCTCCAACTGGACGCAAGTAATCTCCTAATGTACGGTACGGTGCTTTTCCTTGTCTTGGGAAAGTAAAGTGCTCCAGTACACGAGTATGATCTTCCGGGTCATAAATGATAATATTTTGTCCATCACTTTGTGCAGGAAAGAATTGATATACCGCTCTTGGACGAAGCCAAGATTGACCTTCTTGTAATAATTCATCAATTAAATTATTTAATTCGTTCGCTCGTTTATCGCCTTCTTGTAACAATTTTTTTACACTTCCTTTTAAACCAAGGTGGTGTCCAATTAACATTTGTCGGTTTAAAAATGGCGCAAGATGCGAGACCGGAATATCACGAAGTACGACTCTTTTTGTTGAGTCTGGTACCATCACTTGCGCCGGCGGCAGTTTTTCAATCACAGCTGGTATTTCGATCTTTTTCTCCACTGGTTTCACAACATGAAGGTGACGTTCTTTTTTATCCTGCTTCATTTTTTCTCGTTCATCTTCTTTTTGTAATCGATTCATAAGATCCAATCCCGTCATTGCATCGCTCGCATATAACACGAGACCATTGTAGGAAGGAGAAATACGATTATCTGTAAACTTTCTCGTCAATGCTGCACCACCTACTACAATGGGAATATCAATATCCGCAGCCTTTAAATCTTCAGCAGTTGTTACCATCTGTTGCGCTGATTTTACCAGTAAGCCCGACAGTCCGATAATATCTGGTTTCTTTTCTTTTACCTCTTGAACAATGCGATCAGAACGAACATTAATGCCTAAGTTCACAATATCATAGCCATTATTAGATAAAATAATTTCCACGAGATTTTTACCAATATCATGCACATCACCTTTGACAGTCGCTAGCAATACCGTTCCCTTTTTTGCGCTGTCACTCGATTCCATATAAGGCTCCAAATATCCCACAGCTGCCTTCATGCTTTCCGCACTTTGCAATACTTCGGCAACAATTAGCTCATTGTTATTAAACAAACGACCTACTTCATCCATCCCAGTCATAAGTGGTCCATTAATAATATCGAGCGGCTTTCTCCCTTCAGTAAGAGCAAGCTGTAAGTCTTCGTGTAACCCTTGCTTCGTTCCTTCTATAATATAATTTGCTAGTCGTTCATCAAGCGTTAGTTTCTCCTGTACAACGGTTTCTTTCTTCTTCGTATTGCGGTAAAAGTTTGTAAATTCTTCTAATGTTTCTTTCGTTGTTTCAAATAATAAGGCATCTGCCATTCCTTTTTCTTTTTCTGAAATCGAAGCATATCGCTCTAATTTTTCTGTATTCACAATAGCATAATCTAATCCAGCTTTTGTCGCATGATATAAAAAGACAGAGTTTAACACTTCACGGCCCGCTGGTGGCAAACCGAACGATATATTACTTACACCTAAAATGGTTAAACACTCGGGCAATGCTTCTTTAATGAGGCGAATCCCTTCAATTGTCGCTGCCGCTGAACCGATATATTCTTCATCACCCGTTCCCACTGGAAAAACGAGGGCATCAAAAATAATATCTGATGGACGTATACCATATTTCGTCGTTAACAATTCGTAGCTTCGTTTTGCAATTTCCAATTTTCTGTCTGCACTTACTGCCATTCCTTCTTCATCAATTGTTCCAACTACAATAGCAGCACCGTATTTTCGAATAAGTGGTGTAACCTTCTCAAAGCGCTCTTCTCCATCTTCTAAATTAATAGAGTTAATGACACCCTTACCTTGTATATATGTAAGTGCTTTCTCCATTACATTTTCATCTGTTGAATCTATCATAATTGGAACCTTTAATACTTTCGTTACCTCTGCCAAAAAGTTTTCCATATCTTCTATTTCATCACGATCTGGATCAGCCATACAAATATCAATAATATGAGCATTTTTCTTCACTTGTGTTCTCGCTATTTCAGCCGCTTCTTCAAATTTCCCTTCTGCAATTAATCGTTTAAACTTTCTTGACCCAATAACATTTGTTCTTTCGCCAACGAATAGTGGCCGCATGGAATCATCATATTGCATTGCTTCAAGGCCACTAATCCCATGGCCTTTTCGCACATGATTCACGCGTGGCTGTAATGTTGCAAGTGAAGTTTTGATCGCTCGTATATGATCCGGCGTTGTTCCACAACACCCGCCGACAATATTTACCCAACCTTCTTCTGCAAATAATTTCACTTTTTCGGCAAGTGATTTTGGCGATTCATGATAATGTCCATCTTCATCTGGAAGACCTGCATTTGGATAACATGAAATGTGACACTCCGATAATTCAGAAAGAGAACGAATATGCTCTCGCATAAACTCTGGACCAGTTGCACAGTTCAAACCGACAGATAGTGGCTTCATATGCTCAATTGATAAATAAAATGCCTCAATCGTTTGACCTGCTAAAGTCGTTCCCATCGGTTCAATTGTTCCCGAAATCATAAGCAGCACCGTTTGTTTTGTTTCCGCAAAGGCTTGCTGGATTCCTAAACAAGCAGCCTTCACATTTCGCATATCTTGACTCGTTTCCACAAGCAATACATCCACGCCGCCTCGCAATAACCCTCGCGCTTGTCTCTTATATGCTTCGATTAGCCCATCAAATGTCACCCCACCTGTCACACTAATCGCTTTCGTTGTTGGCCCCATTGCACCGGCGACATATACTTCCTTACTGCTCTCTATCACCGCTTGTTTTGCTAGCAGCGCTGCTATCTCATTCAATTCTTCATCTAAATGAGATAACTCATAGTCGCTTAATACAATATTGGTCGCTCCAAATGTATTTGTCTCAATGATATCCGCACCGGCTTCTATGTATTCTTTATGAATTTGTAAAATGACATCCGGGCGCGTTTTCACTAAATATTCATTACATCCCTCATATTCTTCTCCTCCGAAGTCTTCCGCTACCAAATCTGCTTGCTGAATCATCGTTCCCATCGCACCATCTAAAATTAAAATTTCCTGTTGTAATCTCTCTTGTATTGGTCTCATAGATTTATTCCTTCTTTCGCTTTTTGCTTCTCTCTTACATACCCAGTAAGCTGCTCTGTAATTTCGTATTTTAAAAATGGTGTAATGAGGTAAATCCCGTTAAAGAATTCCATAGCAGCATCGATTAACTCTTGTGAAATACGGATTCCTTCTTCAATTGCCGCCTGCGATGTTTCATGACCCTCCATTCTTGTTCTGATTTCTTCTGGGAGCGTGATTCCGGGAACTTCAAAATGTAAAAAATCGGCATTCCGTTTACTTACTAGTGGCATAATCCCAATAAAAATTGGTTGTTCTAAATGTTTTGTAGCTTCATATACTTCCTCAATTAATGCTGCATCGTAAATTGGCTGTGTCAAAAAATACTCTGCTCCCGCTGCAATTTTTCTCTCCATTCGCTTTACAGCGGCTTTCAAATGTCTCACATTTGGATTAAAAGCTCCTCCAACTGAGAATCGTGTAGCGGGACCAATCGACTTCCCTAAAATAGAACGTCCGTCATTCATTTCTTTAATCATTTTGGTCAATTCAATGGAAGACAAATCATATACTGAAGTCGCTCCAGGGAAATCACCGACGCGTGCTGGATCACCTGTTAAAGCCAACACTTCTTCCATACCTAATGCAGACAACCCAAGTAAATGAGACTGCAGACCAATTACATTATGATCCCGGCATGTTAAGTGCGTCAGCACGGGGATATTATGTTTCGTTAATAATGCGCCCATGGCCATATTAGAAATGCGCGGTGATGCTAAAGAATTATCCGCTAATGTAACAGCGTCTGCCCCAGCTCTTT
Source organism: Bacillus sp. DX3.1 (assembly GCF_030292155.1). NCBI lineage: Bacteria > Bacillati > Bacillota > Bacilli > Caryophanales > Bacillaceae > Bacillus > Bacillus sp. DX3.1. The sequence goes on from NZ_CP128153.1 coordinate 3,965,763, forward strand.
TTAATGCTCTTGCTCCTTCAAAAAAGCGTTGTGTATCCAGTGTTTTTGGTGGATCTAATTCAACGATAACCGTCGTTTGTTTCTTCGCTTTCTCGGCAAGCGTAACATGATTACCAGCGCGTTTCGTTTGCGTATGAATCACTTGTGGCCGCTGGACAACCTGCTTTTCTGTAACGGGTATTACATTTTCAAGAGCACGTTTCATCCCCTGGATATGTGCGGGTGTTGTTCCACAACACCCTCCCAACAAACGGATACCTTGCTCAATAAACTTTGGTGTCATCTCTTCAAAATACGCTGGACTTCCTTCATATACATAACGCCCTTCTACATAGTTTGGAAGACCTGCATTTGGATAAGCTGACAAATAACCTTTTTTCGGAATCGATATCATTTTGAAAGCTTCCGTCATATGAAGCGGCCCTAATTGACAGTTTAGCCCAACAACATTTGCTCCGTGGTCTAGAAGCTGAGCTAACATTTTATTTACATCATTGCCGTTTTGTGTTGTACCAGCTTCATGAAGAGCAAGCTGTGCAATAATTGGAATGGTTGTTTGTTTCCGCAACACTTTAACAGCATGCAGCAATTCAAACTCATCATAAAATGTTTCTAATAACAGTCCATCAACCTCTCCCTCAAGCAAGGCACCCGCTTGCTCAAGTAGCATAAACTCACGTTCCATATCAGTCGTTGTAACCGCTCCAATATGCTTCATCCCACCAATTGTCCCTAAAATTGCATTTCTATCTGTCACTGCCGATTTTGCAAGTTTAACCGCTTCCTTATTAATTTTGACAACCTGGTTCTCCAAACCATACATGCGCAGTTTAGCTTCATTTGCACCATACGTATTTGTTTGAATGATATCCGCACCAGCAGCCACATATTGTTTGTGAATTGATATAATACGATCTGGATCAGAAAGATTTAACTCTTCAAAACTACTTTGCAAACCATGAGAATGTAACAATGTCCCGACTGCTCCATCACCGATAACAATTCCTTTTGACAATAAATCTAGTAATTTCACCTGTCTCCCTCTTTTCTATCAATATAAAAACCCCCTCTTCGCCTTGAAGAGGGGGACATCATTAATCCTCCTCTTATCATGCAAAACAAGTTGTTTTGCAGGTATTAGCACCGTTTCAAACATTCTGTTTGAAGGTTGCCGGGTTTCACAGGGCCTTTTCCCTCCACCGCTCTCAATAAGAGTTCGTCTTTATTATTTAATTATGTAACTAAAAGGAAATACGTGTACCTTTTAACAATCTTTGTTAATTTTCTCATAAATTTAGCATGAGAGAAAATAAAAGTCAATAATTATAGAGAGAAAATAAAAATTATTTAAAATAAAGTTGCAATTCTCATAACTTTTATTGTAAAGTTAAAAACATAATAAAATTTCATACAAAATATTCTTATCTAGAGAGGTAGAGGGACTGGCCCGTTGACACCTCAGCAACCATTAACGTGACCGTTAATAAGGTGCTAATTCCAGCAAATTGTGAAAAGATTTGACAGATAAGAAGAAGACTATATTCGCATAAAAGCCTTCTTCTTAGAAGGCTTTTTTTATTTTTTCCCCACTAACGGGCAGTAATATCCCACCTAAATCAAAGCAGTTAGGTGGCGGATAAACTGCTCGTTAAAGCCCGATTGATGAGGGCTAATCATCCATGAGGAATACAGCCCCACTGATGAAAGTCTAACTTTATATAAGGAGGAATTATACATGTCAACAATCGAAACAAAACTTGCCCAAATTGGAAACCGGAGTGAAAAAACAACTGGAACAGTTAATCCACCTGTTTACTTTTCAACCGCATATCGGCATGAAGGAATTGGAAAATCCACTGGCTTTGACTATTCAAGAACAGGAAATCCAACACGTCTTCTATTAGAGCATGCCATCACTGATTTAGAACAAGGTAAGCAGGGATATGCCTGTAGTTCTGGAATGGCAGCTGTTCTTCTCGTTCTTTCACTGTTCCGTTCTGGTGATGAGCTTATCGTATCAGAAGACTTATATGGAGGCACCTATCGTCTCTTTTCTGAACATGAAGACAAGTGGAATATTCGATGTAGATACGTAGATACACAATCTATCGAGCAGATAGAACGAGCAATCTCTTCTCAAACAAAAGCTATTTTTATAGAAACACCAACGAATCCGTTGATGCAAGTAACAGACATTGCTGCTGTTGCAGCTGTCGCAAAGCGACACGGTTTACTTCTAATCGTGGATAATACGTTTTATACGCCATATATACAACAGCCACTAACAGAAGGTGCTGATATTGTATTGCACAGTGCAACGAAATATTTAGGTGGTCACAATGATGTTTTAAGCGGACTCGTAATTGCGAAAGGCGAATCTTTATGTGAAGAACTTGCTCACTATCATAATGCTTCCGGTGCTGTTCTCAGTCCATTTGATTCTTGGCTACTCATTCGTGGCATGAAAACATTGGCACTTCGCATGAAACAACACGAGGAAAATGCGAAAAAACTCGTTTCTTATTTAAATAGTGAAGACGGTGTAACCGATGTTTTTTATCCAGGAAGAGGAGGTATGATTTCATTTCGCCTTCGCGATGAAAAGTGGATTGATCCATTCTTACAATCTTTATCCCTTATTACATTTGCAGAAAGTCTTGGCGGAGTCGAGAGCTTAATGACATATCCCGCGACGCAAACGCATGCTGATATACCAGAAGAAGTACGAACAGCACGTGGCGTGTGTAATCGCCTCCTTCGTTTTTCCGTCGGCATTGAAAATGGCGATGATTTAATTCGAGACTTACAACAAGCAATTAAACATGTAAAAGAAGGTGTGAGAATATGAGTTATTCACTAGATACACTCTTACTTCATAACCAATATAAACATGATTCACAAACAGGTGCTGTTAACGTTCCCATCTATAATACATCGACATTTCATCAATTTGATGCAGATACGTTTGGAAAATACGATTATAGTCGATCTGGTAATCCAACACGTGATGCGCTTGAAGACATCATTGCTTTATTAGAAGGTGGATCAAAAGGATTTGCCTTTTCATCTGGAATCGCAGCGATTTCTACGGCCTTTCTACTTCTATCACAAGGAGATCATGTTCTTATTTCAGAAGATGTATACGGAGGAACTTATCGCATTGTAACTGAGGTGCTCTCTCGCTATGGTGTTTCGCATACATTCGTTGACATGACAAATATAGAAGAAGTGGAACGCAAAATTCAACCAAATACAAAAGTACTTTATGTTGAAACACCATCAAATCCATTATTAAAGGTGACTGATGTTCGCGCTATTTGTGAGCTAGCAAAATCCGCTGGGGCACTTACCTTCGTTGACAATACATTTTTAACGCCACTATTCCAAAGACCGCTTGAACTCGGAGCAGATGTTGTACTCCATAGTGCAACAAAATTCATTGCTGGTCATAGTGATGTTACAGCCGGATTGGCCGTTGTAAAAGATGAAGAGCTTGCAAAAAAACTTGGTTTTTTACAAAATGCATTTGGCGCTATATTAGGCCCACAAGATTGTTCTCTTGTACTTCGCGGTCTCAAAACATTGCATGTTCGGCTTGAACACTCTGCAGAAAATGCCAGCAAAATCGCACATTATTTACAACAGCATCCGAAAATACAAACTGTATATTATCCTGGTTTAGCATCTCATCCAGGATACGAAACACAGCAAACCCAAGCAACATCTGCCGGTGCTGTTCTATCCTTTACGCTGCAGTCTGAAGATGCCTTGCGACAACTTTTATCCCAAATTAAGCTTCCTGTATTTGCTGTTAGTTTAGGAGCCGTTGAATCCATCCTCTCCTATCCTGCAAAAATGTCACATGCAGCACTATCACAAGAAGCCCGTGATGAACGAGGCATTTCTAATTCATTGCTTCGCTTATCAGTCGGTCTCGAAAATGTAAATGACTTAATTGCCGATTTTGAACATGCCCTTTCTTATATAGAAGAGCCTGTAAAAGCATAAAGCCATTCTAATTAAATTCATTTGAACATAAGGATAAAACGGTAAAAAGAACCTGAGTTTTCCAGGTTCTTTTTAGATTTCAATCTGCATCGTATCATATGCAAAAACAATATTGAGGCCTTCTTTTTGAAGATCCTCCGCTATCTCTTGTAACTCATCATGGCCAAGATTATCAACTTCCTCAATATGTGTAATAATCGTTTGTTTTGCTTGTAACTGTTTTGCAACCGCTAATGTATCTTCAAAAGTCGCCTCACGTATACTTTCAATAAAAGCACGATCTTGCAGGCGTTCTTTCGTTTTCCAATTAAATTCGACCATTCCCATTGGCAACACTGCCAAATCTAAATTTCCAATCAAATGTGTTGGGGGCTCCCATCTATATAATTCATCAGGTGCTATCAACACCTTTTTATCATCTTCTTCTAATAAAAATGCATACACATATTCTTCATATAGACGAAATGGTGTTACTTTTATCTTATTCTTTACGAAAGATTGTCCATCTTGTAGTACGTTCAGATCAATCCATCCCTGTTGTTGCATAAACTGTAAATGATCCCATGATCCTAAAAATTGTTTCATATCTACCGCTACTTGCTCTGGTATATAAACCGTTGTTCCCCATGTTCTATTTATTTCAAACGCCATTGTTTCCCAAATTCTTCTTCCCATCGTATGATCAGGATGCCAATGCGAATAAATACCTGCTTCTACTTTTTCAATATGTGAACGCTCTAATTGCAGGCGTATCTCTTCTGGTGTATCAATTAATAGACGGAGATCATGAACAAATACACTAGGGCCCATCCGGCTATAAGGAACACCTTTTTCCCGCGCTTCCTTACTTACTTTACTATAGCTACCTGGTCTTGGTATCGGTATTGCTCCGCCTGTTCCTAAAAACTCAATTTTCATGCTATCCCTTCTTTCTATCCAGATTTATATTCTATAAAATAATAACAAATCCCTTTTTCTTATTATTTAAAAAATTTTGTATATTAATTTGAAAGAACGAAAAAATCATGATAAAATCGTGATATAAGTGTAGCTATATCGTCTCACTTTCAAAACATATTTTTCCTTTTATTGAAAAAAACAGCTTGTTACAAAACCTACAAATTTATCTAATTTATTTACATCATGTTCTCTTTTCTTACAGTTTCTTTACTTTAGAGCATTTTTTCTGCAACAACTATTTTCTTTTCTTTAGATTTTTGGTATGTATAGTATGGTATAACAGCCACATGGAGGTGGAAAAGAACATGTTAGAAACCTTTCAAAAGGAATTAGAAGTATATGAAAGCAATGCAGAACTATTGAAAGTTCTTGCTCACCCTGTTCGCTTATGTATTGTAAAAGGATTAATTGAACGTGGTCCAAGCAACGTTTCTACAATGTACACTGGCTTAAACATGCCACAATCCACAATTTCACAACATTTAGCAAAATTAAAAAGTGCTAAAATTGTTTCAAGTGAAAGAAAAGGATTGGAAATTTACTACAAAGTAGAAAATGAAACAATTATTCAACTTGTTCGTGTATTACTAGGTTAGGGGTAACCAAACAAAAAAGGGGCGTATTCTATATTTTCTATCTCATATCTTTAATATAAATATATATCATGAGAGAAAATATACAATACTGTATATCCTAAAGTCGTATCAAAAAAACAAGACACAGCAAGTTTCTGTGTCTTGTTTTTTTACTATACATACAAATAACGATTCAAATTTAAATGTGGCATACCTTTTTTCTGCACAACAACATCAAAGGCGTCACTCATCCCACCTTGCAAAATCATGGAACGAATCGCTCGATTTTGTTTTTGTTTCTCAGAAAAAGGATCAAGGTCTTGATGATCCACTAGCTGTTCAAATATACCCGCTGCTAGTAAAAATTCTCTTTGCTTTGTATGCCATACTGTATGAAGGCCTCGCTCTTCTCCAATTTCTTTCAATTCATCCCAGTGAATATGTGTTGTTACATCTATCTCTCCTGGATATCGAAGTGGATTATGAACAAGCCTGTGCTTATAATATCCACGTAAGCTCCCCTGTCGGCGCGCAGGATGCATCCATTCTGCATTTGTATACCCATAATCAACCGTTATGAAAAGTCCTTCTGCGAGCCATTTTGTAATCCCTTGTATATAAAATCCCATAGCAACTGGCACTTCAAAGCGCTGCCCTTCATAGAGTTCTATATGATGCCTTTGTAAATAACACCGTATTGCTTCATCTTTAAGCGGTCGTAGCACTTCCGTAAGCTCGCCTTCATCATTATAAGTAACGCGCACTTCATACAAGTTGCTCTCTCGCTTCTCAATAACTTCAACAGGAAACGCATCAAACAATTCATTTGAAAAAACAATACCCGCAAAAGAATCCCCTAATTCCTCATAGGATGTATATTGTGAAACATGTTGAAATGAGGAAAGTTGACGTTTTTGTAGCTTTCTATGAAAGGGACTCACTTCAATAATGGAATAACGTAAGTTCGCAAACGTGTCCAGGGATAGTGCTTGCCATTCCTGTAAAACATCATAGGCAAATTTCCCTGTTCCTCCGCCAATTTCACAAAAGTGAGGAGGAACTTCCCCGTTTTCTACAAGCCGAATAAAAAAACGAGCGAACGTCTTCGCAAATACAGAAGAGACATTACTACTTGTAAAAAAATCCCCTTCTCTCCCGATCTTCTCACGTTCTTTCATATAATACCCGTGCTCAGCATCATATAATGCAAGGCTCATATATGTACAATATGAAATTGAGTAATCTATCTCTCTCTTCATCGCTCCTCTTAGAACGTGCTCCATCCCCCTGTGCTCCTTATTGTAAAAATGGATTATTTTCTTTTTCAAAACCAATATTTGTTTCTGGACCATGTCCACATAATACTGCGGTATCATCAGGTAATACAAATAATTTTTCTTCAATACTTCCAATTAATTCGGCAAAACTACCACCCGGTAAATCTGTACGACCAATGCTCATTTGGAATAATACATCTCCTGAAAATACGGCATTTGCCTCTTTACAATAATATGAGATACTTCCTGGAGAATGCCCTGGTGTCTCAAACATTTCAAATGTAAAAGATCCAATGGTTAACGTTCCTTCTTCATCAATCATATGGTCAGCTGGCTTTGCTGTAATACTACGATTCATCATAAAGATTTGTGAACCATTTACAGCACCATCTCCTAACCAATCCGCTTCTACTTTGTGCACATATACCGGAATTTGAAAGGCATCTCGCACTGCATCGACCGCACCAATATGATCAAAATGAGCATGTGTTAACAACACAGCTAGCGGCTTTAATTGTTCTTCTTTCAAATACGTTACAAGTTTCTCACCTTCACTACCTGGGTCGAAAATAATACATTCTTTTTTTTCATTGCTTAAAATATATGCATTTGTTTGTAATGGGCCTAATGGCATTTGTATCCACTTCATTTTTAAATCTCCTCCAGTTATTAAACTTACTTTTATGATACAACATTTCTTTCTCTTAGGAAAAGAAACGATGTTACCTCGACAATCATTTGTAAAACATGTACAATTAAAATGAAGAAATATTACAAAAACTCAAACGAAAGAATGAGAGAGCAGAGGGGGATATGTATGGGTCTAGTTATCATTTTTGCGTTAGTCACTCTGTTAGCTGTCTTCGCTACTCTTAGAACGTTACGTGAAAAAAATATGCTGGCAGGTGGCTTTTCTGTCGCAACCGTACTTGTTTTCGGGTGGTTTACAATCATGACTGTCCTCGGTAATGGCTACCCACCAACTCATTAATTCACTTACAGTTCTACTATCCATCATGATTTTTCGCATAAAAAAAGGAAGGGTTCTCCCTTCCTTTTCTCATTATCCCGCTATTCGCGAGCAGTAATACCCCCACCTTAAAGTTCAGCAGACAGCAAAGAAGTTAGGTAGGGGATAAAGCCCCCTACTGAGTAAAATTTCACTTTATTTTGCTTCATACATATGTTTCTTTACAAGCCAAGCTCCACCGATCACACCTGCATCGTTACCAAGTGTTGCAATTGCTAACTTCGTGCTCTTAACAGCACGTGAGAATGCATATTGCTCAAAATAACGTTGAATTGGTTGTAGTAATGCATCGCCTGCTTTCGATACGCCACCACCAATTACAATCTTTTCTGGGTTTAACGTACTAGAAAGGTTAGCTACTGCTAGTCCTAAATAAGAAGCTACTTTTTCAACAACTTGAGTTGCTAATGCATCACCTTGTCCAAGCGCTTCAAAAACATCTTTAGATGTGATACGTCCCTCTTCTTCTAGCATAGAGCGAAGTACACTTTCTTCTTCTGTCTCCTTTAATTTTTGCATGGCAACCCGTACGATACCTGTTGCGGAAGATACCGTTTCTAAGCATCCAGATTTGCCGCAGTTACAAGGAAATGCATTTTCTGTCACCACTGTAATATGCCCGATTTCACCAGCAGCACCGCTTATGCCGTGTACAATTTCACCATTTGCAATTACACCGCCGCCAACACCTGTTCCAAGTGTCATACAAACAAGGTCTTTCGCTCCTTCGCCAGCACCTTTCCACATTTCACCAAGCGCTGCAAGGTTTGCATCATTATCAACAACAACAGGTAAACCTGTTTCTACTTCTAATAAGTCTTTTAACGGATAGTTTTTCCACCCTAAGTTAACCGCTTCATAAATTGTTCCAGAAGCTACATGCACAGGACCAGGAGCACCCATACCAATACCAATTAGCTTGCTTTTTAATTCTCTTAGTTCTTCTAACTTTTTATCAATTGCCTTCGCCACATCTAATGTAATATGTTTCCCTTGCTCACTTGTATTTGTTGGAATTTCCCACTTATGTAAAATTTCACCGTATACATTAATAAATGCTAATTTAATCGTTGTCCCACCGAGATCAACACCAACTAACCATTTCTCTTCCATTTCGTTAACCTACCTTTATCTATTTCTTGTTCGTCTCTTTTTGAATCTCTTGCTTCAATAAAAATAAGGCTGTTTGATAGTCTTTTGGCTCGATCAGCTGTGATTGATTTAATTCACGAAGTTCATCTTGCATCAATTGTAAATCTGCAATTCGATCCCCTGTATAAATGATCGTCCCAAATTTTTTTAGTAATTGCTGAATATCATAAATAGATATCATGTCATCACCCTCTATATCCACTTATTATAGAAATATAATAAGAAAACGTTCACATATTTTATTATAATCAACAAGAAAAAGCCTCGTCAATTTTTATTTGTCTACACAAGTCAAAATTGAACAATTGTTTCTTTTTCTGTAATAATTTTTTGTACAACTTGATCAAATGGTTCCATTGGAATATTTTCGACAATTTGAAATTCGAAAGCCAATGATAACGTTTTCCCTTTATAGTTTACAAGGTAACGATCATAATAGCCTCCACCGTATCCAATACGATCTCCTCGTCTTGTATAAGCAACCCCAGGCACAAAAAGAAGATCGATCTCTTGCGCTTCCACTTCTTTTGTTATAGAAGGTATCGGTTCGCGTAAATTCATATATACTGTTTCTAACTGTTCAAAGTCTGTAATCTGATGAAAGGTCATCGTTCTTGTCTTTCGATTGCACTTTGGGACAACAACCTTTTTCCCTTCTCGCCATGCCTTTTCAATCATTTCGTATGTATTCACTTCGTGTTCCATTGAAAGAGTAATCCCAATTGTTTTTGCTTCCATCCATTCTTTTTGTTCATATAAAGAAGCCACAATTTGTTCTGATAAAGTTTTGTACTGTTCTTTCGGTAAAGAATTCATTTGTTTTAATATTTGTTTACGTAATCGTATTTTCTCCTCTTTCACACGATCCTCCCCCTATAAAGTGAAACTTTTATCAGTGAAGGTTTTCTTCATTCCTCACTGAGAATTAGCCCTCACCAATCAGGCTCTTATAGACAGTTTATCCCCCACCTAATTTTTTTGGTTTCTCATCAATTTTAGGTAGGGAATTACTGCCCGTTAGTGCAAGATAAAAAAGAAACAGTAGGAAAATATTCCTACTGCTTACTTTGTTTCACGGTGTAACGTAGACTTCTTGTCACGCTTGCAATACTTTTTAAGCTCAAGACGCTCAGTGTTGTTACGTTTATTTTTCTTTGAGATATAGTTACGATCTCCGCATTCTGTACATGCTAGAGTAATATTTACACGCATTCTTATTTCCCTCCAGTCACTAATAACTTAAATCAGACTATACCATAATACCACTTTTAAAATAAAATTTCTACACCTTTTGATATTGTCTAATTTTTTCTATAAGAGTTTTCATATTTTCCTTTGCTATTACTGGGTTTCTCGCATGAGAATATACAAGAAATTTAGGTTGTTTTGTATCAGAAACTATATACGACCACTCTTTTTCTGTATATTTGAACTGTATTCCTTCTAATATTTCCACCTCTTTTTTTTCCGTATCTTGTAACAACATTCCCATTACTTTCCCTTTTTCTTTCCACGTACACACAACTTCATCACATAATAAATATAGTGGCGAAGATTGCTCTAACATAACGGATACAGTTTTCCCTTGCCTTGCAATCAATTCAAATAATTTTCCGATGCGATATAAAATATCTTGCTGCCACCTCATCTGAGACTCATTTTTCTCATTATGCATATAAAAAAGAAGATAACACTCTTCTAGTTTTAGTGATAATGGATATACACATTCGGCTGTCTCAAGTAATAAATCCGGTACATCTATTTCTTCACAATTTGTATTCCGGTAAATTTTACCTTGATTATCATATAATTCAAACGTGCTTCCTTGTTCGTAAACCATAAGGGCCATATGAGCTCTGCTAGACTTCATTAGTAATTTAATGTGGTCTTTTTGTCCATCCGCATAAATCCACGTTATCGTGCAACCAAGTTTCTGCAAGAAAGATAACAGTAACGGTTGAAACATTTCATCCCGTTTATTAACGAGTAAGTGAAACTGTTGCTTTTGTATGCTAGCAATATTTAAATAAGAAGCTACTTTTTCAACATACTTTTCTAAACAGACATGCACCACTTCATTTCGTCCCATTTCTTTATTGTATACGTAATGAAATGACTCTGACATATACAAGTGCTCGATTTCTTTTTGCTGTTTATGCGATAACCTCGTCCCTTGCTTCCCATACAACTCTATCACAATTCCTTCCTCTTGCTCTTGACGAACAAAAACTCCTCCTGAACATCCCAATTCGCTAATCGTATATCGAAAGGCCGAGTCGTTCATTTCTTGACACTCCATCGTATACACGCCGACACTATGAATCGCATGTAAAAATAATTTTTTATAAGCATCTGTTGCTACATCCGTTTGACTCCCAACCAGTATACGTTCACCTTTTGAAAAAAGAGAACCATATGCCATTGCTACTTTCACAACGACTTGAGGTGTAATCTCTATATTACTCCTGCCTACTACACGACTTTTTTGTAACCAACCCGATGTATTCTCACGTTCAGTAATCCCAGATGAAGCAATAATAGAATGACTATCAATGACTTTATAGGGCCATACCTTTCCATTTTGTTTTATCACTGTATTTTTTCCAATCCGGCAACGATCCGCTACAACACTTTTTTCAAATAAAGTAACGTCTTCTTCAATAACTGCACTTTCTCCAACAGTCGTTTCCAACAACTCACAGCGTTTTCCTACATACGTATGCGAAAGTACAATACTTTTTTTAAGGTGCGTGTAATCTGCTATAATACTTTGCTTACCAATGATAGAATAAGGTTCAATAATAACACCCGTTCCAATCGTTGCTCTTTCTCCAATAAAAGCAGGTCCGTGAATTTTCGTTCCCTTTTCAATCGTTACCTCTTCGCCCATCCACACCATTGGTAGCACTTCGGTATAAGAAATCGGCACTTGTACTTTCTTCGTAAGTAAATCAAATTGTGCTTGTCGATATTGATCAAACGTACCGATGTCTAACCAATATCCTTGTGCTACATATCCAAACATCGCTTTTTTATTTTCTAATAAAGGAAATACATGATGACTAAAATCAAAAAATTGGTCCGGTGGAATGTAAGAAAAAATTTCGGGGTTCATAATATAAATTCCAGTATTTACAACATTTGAAATCACTTCGTTCCAACTTGGCTTTTCAATGTATCGTACAATTTCATGTTGCTCGTTCATAACAACTAAACCAAATGAAAGTGGATTTGGTACTTCCTTGACAAACATTGTAACCATTCGATTACTAGATTGATGAAATTCAATTCCTTCTAATAAATCAAAATCAGTTAATGCATCTCCGCTAATGATAACAAAAGGTTCATCTAAAAACTCCTCAGCTTGTTTGATACTTCCTGCCGTACCAAGCGGTGGAGAATCTTCAAAGTAATGTAACTTTACTCCCCATTTACTACCATCACCAAAATAATGTTGAATAGCGGTACTCATATACTGAACAGTAATCGCGATTTCTGTAATACCATGACATTTTAATAATTCAATGCTATATTCCATTACCGGCTTTTCGATTAACGGTAACATTGGCTTTGGAAGATTACATGTTAATGGTCTTAGGCGCCTTCCTTTTCCTCCTGCTAAAATAACCCCCTTCATATACATTCATCCTCCACTTTTATAATGTTGAACGACTTTGTATAACATATGTATGTCACTTATGAAGAAATTAACTCTTTCGTTTTATTCTGTTGCATCCTTAAAAAAAAGTAAACGCTTTCTTTTTTCTTCATCTTCCTCTTACAAAGTGAAACTTTGATCAAGTGGGGATTTTCTTCATCCCCACTGATCATTAGCCCTCACCAATCGGGCTTTTACGAGCAGTTTATTCCCCACCTAGCTTCTTTGCTTCTTGCAGAACTTTGAGGTGGGGATATTACTGCACGTTAATACGGGATAAATAACATATATTTAGTTGCTGTACTCATAAAAATCCGATTCCTTAAGCTAACAATCACCTTGCTATATCACACATTATCATACATCTTATCATCATAGATAGCAGGAGACAACGAGCTTTTTTTGTCATGTTTTGACTAAAAAAAGCAGGTGATAGAGCATCACCCGCTAGAAACCTCCTATTATTCATTTAACAGATAATGTTTCCCTTTCACCAAATAGAAAACATTTTCAGCAATATTTGTAGTATGATCTGCTACTCGTTCCATGTAACGCGCAATAAAAGATAGCTGTGTAATTTGTGTAATCGCTTCAGGATGCTGCGGAATGGAAGATATAAATTCACGAATCGCTTTCCCGTATATTTCATCAACGAAATCATCCATTTCCGCAATTTTTTTAGCGTATGTTAAATTCTCTTCTTGATACGCTTTCAATGCCAAATCTAACATATCCGTTGCAATCGTATACATCTCTTCTATACTATGCAGGCTCACAGATACATCTTTTTCTCCAAGTCGAATGGTTGATTTTGCAATATTTACCGCATGATCTGCAATTCGCTCTATATCCGTTGCTGTTTTAATCGAAATAAAAATTCTTCGTAAATCACTTGCAACAGGTTGCTGCTTTGTAATTAACATAAGTGCAAGATCATTAATCTCCTCTTCCAAATTATCCATACGATAGTCACCATCAATTACTTCAAGTGCTTTTTCTACATCTCTTGTACGAAGTCCTTCCATCGCAATAGAAAGTGCTTCTCTTGCTAATTCACCAAGTTCAATAACCTTTTGTTGCAATGTTTGTAAGTCGTAATGAAATTGTTCACGTACCACGTTATTTCCCCCTTTAACTGTTAAAAGTAATAAATGCCCCTTAATAATAAGAGGGGCATTTTCTCTCATATCATAGAAAGGACCGTATTAACCGAATCGTCCTGTAATGTAATCTTCTGTTCGTTTATCTGTTGGAGTTGTAAATAATTTATTCGTATCTGTATATTCAACAACCTCACCACTTAAGAAGAAAGCTGTTTTATCAGAAATACGTGCCGCTTGTTGCATATTATGCGTTACAATTACAATACTAAAATCTTTCTTTAACTCTTGGATCAATTCTTCAACCTTTGATGTAGAAATTGGATCTAACGCTGATGTCGGTTCATCCATTAAAATTACATCTGGTTCAATCGCTAAACAACGTGCAATACATAAGCGTTGTTGTTGTCCACCAGACAAGCCATATGCATTATCATGTAATCGATCTTTTAATTCATCCCAAATCGCCGCACCACGTAAACTTTTTTCAACAATTTCATCAAGTGTTTTTTTATCACGAACACCATGAATTTTTGGCCCATATGCAACATTTTCATAGATGGATTTTGGAAATGGATTTGGTTTTTGGAATACCATTCCAACATGCGTACGTAGTTCTTCAACAGGATATGATTTTTCAAAAATATTTCGATCTCGATACTCAATTACTCCAGTTGTTCGAACAATCGGCACTAACTCTACCATACGATTTAATGTTTTTAAATACGTTGATTTCCCACAACCACTTGGTCCAATAATTGCCGTTACTTCATTCTCATGAATACTTAAGTTCACATCTTTTAATGCATGATCTTCCCCATACCATAAGTTTAAATTTTTTGTATCAAATACAACCTTCTTCGTTGCTGGTGTAACTTTCTCTTCATTTTTCACCTGTACATTTACTACCGTTGCTACCATTTTGAATTCCCCTTTCATCCACTTCCTGCTTACTTACGATTTCGTAACCATATGGCAACTGCATTCATGAAGAGCAACAATATTAATAAAACAATCATACCTGCTGCTGCTACGTGCTGAAATTCCTCTTGTGGTCTACTCATCCAATTAAAAATTTGAATTGGTAAAACAGTAAATCTATCAAACATATTAAGTGGGATATAATTTGCAAAAGCAAGTGCCCCAATAACAAGAAGCGGTGCAGCTTCTCCAATCGCCCTCGATAATGCCAAAATACAGCCCGTTAAAATCCCCGGCAAAGCGGTTGGCAACACAATACGATACATCGTTTGCCATTTCGTTGCCCCTACTCCATACGAAGCCTCTAACAAGGAATGTGGCACCATACGAATTGCCTCTTGTCCCGCCACCACAACAGTCGGTGACACGAGCAGGCTCATTGTGAGCGCTGCTGCTAATATACTCTCACCTAACTGAAAACCATATACAAAAATGGTTAAACCAAGCAATCCAAACACAACAGATGGCACACCAGCCAGTGTTTGAATATTTAATTGTATGATCCTTGTCGATACAGATTGCCTCGCATAATGCTCCAAATAAAGAGCTGTTCCTACACCAAATAAAAAAGAAACCGGTATAACAATACTCATAAATAAAATTGTTCCTGCCAATGCAGCTGCAATACCAGATTGCTTCGGATTACGTGAAGCAAAGTTCATCAAAAATTCCAATGAAAGGTAACCCATACCCTTCTCAAAAATTTGATAAAGCAACAAGATCAATATGCAAATCGAAAACAACATTGTCATATAAAAAAGCGACTTATACATTCGATCTTTCCAAAAACGAGCTACCATATTTTCTTTTATTCTCTTATGATTTAACATTCCCATCTTATATCGTCCCCTTAAAGCGACGCATAATCTGCTGTGAAATCATATTCATAATTAGTGTAAACATAAGTAACGTCGCTCCTACAGCATACATGCTATAGTATGTGATCGTTCCATGAGGTGCATCTCCTAAACTCACTTGTACAATGTAAGCTGTTAACGTTTGAATGGAATGCGTCGGATCAAGCGATACATTCGGCGTTGAACCACCTGCAATCACAACGATCATCGTTTCTCCAATTGCACGTGAAGCTGCTAATACGATAGCTGCCATAATGCCAGTGAAAGCAGTTGGAAATATAACCTGTCGCATCGTTTCAAAACGAGTCGCTCCTAAAGCAAGTGAACCTTCTCTTATCCCGCTTGGCACAGCCCTCATCGCATCTTCTGAAAGAGAAGCGATCGTTGGCACCATCATAAACCCAACGACGATACCGGGACTAATCGCATTGAAAAACTGTAAGTCTGGAATAATAAGCTGTAAGCTAGGTGTTACAACCGTTAAAGCAAAAAAACCATATACAATTGTAGGAATGCCCGCTAATAGTTCCAACAATGACTTTAGTACTTTTCTTACAAAGCTTGAAGCATACTCATTTAAGAATATGGCACACCCCAATCCAATTGGAATCGCAACAACCATAGCAATGGTTGTTACAAGTACCGTTCCACATATGAGTGGTAACACACCAAACTTTGGATCTTCAAAAAAAGGTAACCATTCTTTCTCTGTGAAAAAAGAATAGATCGGTATTTCACGAAAAAACATGACTGTTTCATTCGCTAACGTAACAATAATTCCAATTGTTGTAACGATAGATACGCTAGCAATGATCTTTAATAGGAACGGAACCATTTGATTGATTCGCTGCGCTTTTTTTCTTTTGATTGTATTTCTTTCAATCAAATGTTGAACAGAAATTGTAATCTGACTCTTGTCATTACGAGCCAAAGATGAAAACCCCTTTCCATCTCGACATTATCTTTGTATTTCTGTTAACATTCGCAGCTGTTCATTATATTTGTATTGCGGTAACTTTACATAACCAACTTCTTCAACAAGCCTTCCCCCATGTCGCATCATAAATGATACATAATCTGCCACACCATTCTTATTTCGAATAGAAGCATGATTTACATAAGCATATAATGACCTGGACAGCGGTTTATATGTCCCAAATTGAATGGTTTCTTTTGTTGGCAATACACCGTTTACTTTTATTGCTTTTACTTTATCTCGATTCGCCATATAGTACGCATATCCAACAAATGCAATTGCATTTTGATCATGCATCACACCTTGAATGATTACTTGATCGTCTTCAGATAAAGAAACCGTTTTTGTAAGACGATTGTTTTGCAAGACGGTACTTTGAAAATAATCATATGTGCCTGAATCTACACCTGGTGCGTAAAATTGTACCTTTTCATGCGGCCATTTCGGATGAATATGTGACCATCGTTTCGTTTTTCCATTTTCGCTCCATAACAGGCGTAACTCTTCTATCGTCATATTATCTGCCCATGTGTTCTGACGATTCACGATCATTGTGAGACCATCATAAGCAATTTCAAACGGTGTATACAAAATAGATTTTTCTTTCATGAATTTCTTTTCGGCTTGTTTCATCGAGCGTGAAGCATTATTAATATCCACTTCACCTTTTCCAAAACGATGAAACCCTCCTCCTGTCCCAGATATACCAATAGAAATTTTTACACGTGGCTCTTTCTTTGTATATTCTTCTGCTACTGCTTCCATAATGGGGAAAACGGTTGAGGATCCATCAATCTTCACTTCCCCCATTCCATCAGTCGCATATGCGATAGGTAGACAAGAAAAAATAAAACATGTTGATACCACCAGAACCTTTATATGTTTCCTCGTGCATTTCACGCGTGTTTCCTCCTAGAAGTATCCTGAATAACAGGGTTACAAATATAAGAATAATGCCGAACTATTAATTCGGTTTTAATAGTTTGTAAAAGTTTTGTAAAGTTCAACATAGCGTACTACAATAAAACTTCTCATTTTCTATTTCAAAACTGCTGCGCTTACGCTATCGGCTTGTCCACCACTACTAAAATATATGCAAGAAATAAAAAAAAAGCACACTATCTTTTCAGATAGTGTGCCAAATTTATATATTTTTTACTCTTCTTCGTTCGCTTTTTTTCCTTTTTCTTCTTTTGGCGCTTCACCTGTTACTTCTTGTTTTTTCAAGTCGAAGTAGGCGTCTGTAATTTCACGACTAATTTTTTTATTAACTGGGTTTTGATCATTAGACAGCCAAGGAACAACAACCGAGAAAGCAATTTCAGGATCTGATGCAGGAGCATATCCAACGAACGTTAAGTTAAATGTTGTTGGTGATTGACCACCATTTCGCTCTCTAACAGTTTTATCTGGACCTGCATACGTAGCCTGCGCAGTTCCTGTTTTCCCAGCCGGATCATATGTCGCACCTGCAAAGCCACCATTACTGTAACCTGTACCATCACGTGTTTGCGTTACCATCTTAAATCCATCTTGAACTCGTTTAATGTAATCTGGGTTCATATCGATACGATTTAATATTTGCGGTTCCACAGACTGAACAACTTTGCCTATATCTTCTGGTTTCGTCGTTGGTTGGCGTACTTCTTTCAAAATTTGCGGCTTCATACGATATCCACCATTTGCAATTGTAGATACATATTGTGCTAATTGAAGCGGTGTATACGTATCGTACTGTCCAATCGCTAAATCAAGTAATTTACCAGCTTGTCCATTTATACCTTTTACACCTGCTACTTCATTAGGCAAATCGATTCCGGTTGGAACTCCTAAACCAAATTGACTAAAGTAATAACGCATTGTATCGAAATCCTTTTGTTTAACACTAAGCGAACCATTTGGAACATAATCTACGCCAGCCATATTCATAGCAATCTTAAACATGTATACGTTAGAGGATCGCTGAAGAGCTGTTAAATCATTAATTGCACCAAATGTTTTCCATGATTTCTTCACCTGAGTACCTTTGAATTTAATCGGTTCATCGACAAGCACGGATCCCGGTTGAATCGCATCCGTTTGATAACCCGTTAACACTGTTGCCCCTTTTACGGTAGAACCCATTTCATATGAGCTTGTCATCGTACCAAGTGCATAGTCTTTTATTTTCGTTTCTCCATCTTCATTGACAAACTGCTTTCCAGCCATCGATAATACTTCACCATTTTTCGGATTCATCATCACGACGAAAGCACGATCCATATAAGGAGCCGTTCCCATCGCTTTTGCTGCTTTCATTTCTTTTTCAATAATTTCTTCAACCTTTTTTTGAAGCTCCATATCAATCGTTAACGTTAAGTTATTACCACTTTGCCCTTTTGAAAGATACGTTGTTTCCAGAATATTACCGTCTTTATCTGTAATATTTTTCACTTCTGCCTTCGTACCATGAAGCGTATCCTCATATTGCTGCTCAATATAACTTTTACCAACGCGGTCGTTACGATTATAGTCTCGAACAAGATAATAACCTAACCGTTCTTTTGGTAAACCTTCATCTGAGCTTGTTACACCACCAAGTACCGTTCGGAACATATCATTATACGGGTAATTGCGATCCCAATCGACCGTCGTGTCCACGCCAGGTAGCGCTGCTAAATTTTCACTAACGACTGCATACTCTTCTGGTGTTACATCTTTTTTAATAATTTGCGGCGTCATCGCATATCCGCTATCCATCTTGCTCTTAATCGCAAGTACTTCTAAATCTGCAGGTGTTAATTCATTCAAATCTATTTCTGTGACGCGATTACGTTGACGCTCTGCCATTTGTTTATCATCAATTTTTTTCTCTTTAAATTCAGCTTCATCTTTCGCTGTAATTTTCGCTTTTGCTTCCTTTTCATGTAAAGAAATCCAATAGTCTTTTTTATCACGCTCTGTTAATTTATCTGGCGCTACTTCAATTAGCTTCGCAAGCTTTTTCGCTGTTTCTGAACGTTCTTCTGAAGTTGATCCCTTCATTCTTGTATACGTAATAGTACGAAGAGGAGTATTATCCACAACAGCACGACCGTATCTGTCAAAGATTTTCCCACGCGGGACCGGGTTACTTACCGTTAAGTTTTCCTTTCGCTCAACCTCATTTTTATAATCTTCACCATGTACAATTTGTACCATTCCTAGCTTTACAATAATCGCTGAGAACATTAAAAACACACACAAAAACAACACGTTTAGCCTAAACGGAACGTGGGTCTTCTTTTTTTTCTTTTTCTTACTCATACGAACCCCCCTCTACCAACAGCTATGTAATATGAAAGGGACACCTTATTACAGGTGTCCTCACTACTGTTTTACATGTCCTTTTATTCTAGCATAAAATTGCAGGGAAGTTAACCTTCTCGTTCGGTATGATTTAGTGTTGTTTCAGGGGCTGGAATACTTGTTCCATTCCTGTTTTGATCCCCATATTTGACATTTCTAACTGCAAAATAAATGAGGAAATGTCCAACTCCGAGAATACATAATAAAACCGGCAAACTTTTTTCTGGCGGAAAAAATGATACTGCACATAAAAAACTTAAAACCGAGCATATTCTTCCTCCATTTAACCATAGTTCACGAACAACAATATACTCGACACGCCACTCTTTTGCCTGCTTCGCTCTTCCAATCACATCATATGTCATGGATCCATATGGAACGAGTAGAATTGGATAAGCAATTGCGATACATGCTGCGTAAATGAGCAATTTTACATATGTAACTTGAAAAACAACTAAAAATACAACGGCGTATAAAATAATTCCGCCCAGCAAAATCGCTTTTTTTCTCCATTCCTTTTTTAACATACGAGCAACCAAATAGTAGCATACAAACGATACAGCTGAATTAACTAAGCTATACTTTCCTAAAGCAAACTCACTTCCTGATGCTAAATAGACGTATACGGAAATAACAAAGATGAAAGTTCCTTCTCTTAAGCCTTGAAAAAAGTGAGCAAGTGTAATTCTCCCCCAGTTTTTATCGTGCTTTCGCTCCTTTAACACTTGAACAATTTCATAGCGCCCTTCACATTCTCTTTTTGATAAAAAAAAGCTTATGACAATGGCAATTGTAAATAAGGTTAATGAAAGAACAAACACAACGGTATAGCCACTCCACTTATCCATACGCGAAATCATATATCCCGCTGCAATCGGCCCAATCATTCCAGAAAAGGATGTCAGTAGACCGAGAAAACCATTAAAAAAATCACGTGTTTCGGGCTCAGTAATTTCAAATGTAAGCAAATTAAATGCAAGCCAATAAAAACCATATCCAATTCCAAGAAGACTGCCAATTAATAAAATATATTGCGAGGCATGTGTTCCAGTTAGTAAAACAACAATAAAAAAAGCGGCTAATGTTCCTACACCGATTCGCAGTAAAATTGCACGATCAATCCGTTTTGCCAATTTTCCTGCAAGGAGAAATGTTAACGGCTGCATTACAACACTTGCCAAATTGTACAATCCAATATTCAAATAGTTTTGCGTTTGCTTCCATAAATAAATGTTAACAAACGTATTGGATAAGGAAATTGCTAACGTGTATAATCCCCCCATAACAAGTAACAATACTAAATCACGATTCACCTCAACATCGCCAATTACATGTTTCCACTTCATAGCTAACTCTCCTTTACTTCATGTTCTATTCTTCCAAAGACGAACACAATTATGTAAAAGAAAGTAAACAAAAAAGCTAGGAGAAAATGCCTCCTAGCTTTTTTAATATTCGTTTTAAAAAATTATAAAGCGATATTATTTAGCGTCTTGGTAACGTTTTTCAGCTGCGTTCCAGTCTACAACGTTCCAGAATGCACCGATGTAGTCAGGACGACGGTTTTGGTAATGTAAGTAGTAAGCATGTTCCCAAACATCTAAACCTACAACTAGAGCTTTACCTTCTGTTAAAGGTGAATCTTGGTTTGGTGTGCTAGTTACTTCTAATTCACCGTTGTTTACTACAAGCCAAGCCCAACCAGAGCCGAAGCGAGTTGCGCCAGCTTTAGCGAATTCTGCTTTGAATGCATCAAAGCTACCAAATTTCGCTTCAATTGCAGATGCAAGTTCACCTACTGGTTGTCCACCACCGTTAGGTGATAAGATTGTCCAGAAGAAAGAGTGGTTTGCATGTCCGCCACCATTGTTGCGTACTGCTGTACGAATTGCTTCAGGCACTTCGTTTAAATTTGTAACTAATTCTTCTACGCTTTTGCCAGCTAATTCTTCATGACCTTCTAATGCAGCGTTTAAGTTTGTTACGTAAGTATTGTGATGTTTTGTATGATGGATGTTCATCGTTTCTTTGTCGAAGTGAGGTTCTAAAGCATCATACGCATAAGGTAAATTTGGTAATTCATGTTTTGCCATTGTTACATTCCTCCCATTTATATGTATTGCCGAAAAATGACTTGGCATACGAATTCATTTTACCCCAATTATGATGGAGTGAAAACAAATTAAATCATGTTGCCTTGCTATCATTAACGTAGCAAATTTTCCATTTCTTTTCAAACAAAATGCTCAAACATTTCGTAAAAAAAGCTTCCTTCTACAAGGAAGCTTATTACCTATGTCATAAAAATTTGAAATGGACATGGACCCTGTAGGACTCGAACCTACGACCGGACGGTTATGAGCCGTCTGCTCTAACCAGCTGAGCTAAGGGTCCAAGAAATATGTATAGAGTAATTGAACCTAAATTCTCAACACTCTAATCAGCTGCGTTACACCGCAACAACTCCACAGGTAGAACTCGAACCTACGACCACTCCCTGTTTAACAGCCGATAGCTCTATCACTAAGCTACTGCGAAGTATATGGATAAGAAATGTAAGATAAATTTACCATATAAAAAAGAAAAGTGTCAATCGTATTTTCATCTTTCACGAACGGACACTTGGATCTAAGCTCCACATAAAGTCAAACTTTGATCAGTGGGGGACAAACTGCCCGTTAATGCGGGATAAATGAAAGTTCCACTGTATACCAGACATGATATAGCTTGTGATTCCTTAGATACGTAAGTTACAATGATTTTATACATTAGTGCATAATACACAACAAAGGAAGTGAATGTATGTCCATATTTACACAACTATTTAAAAGCTTATATTCGCCAAAAGATATGGCGCTTTTTCGTTTTCAAAAAATCGGGAAAACGATTCTTTACATAATGTTACTGTGCTTAATCGCTGCCGTACCACAGACTCTATCAACTGGAAGTGCTATTCAAGATCTTTTTAATGTTGTGAATCGAGCGATTGAAAAAGACATTCCTGATTTTAAAGTTGTGAATGGTGAGCTACAAGCAGATATTGACAAACCCATTGTAAAAGAAGATGGAAACTTCATTTTCGTATTTGATCCTAAAGCAACGGATACGAATGAATATACCAATCAACAAGGAATATTCATTTTGAAAAATAAGGTTGTAACTAATAATAATATCCAAACACAAACTTATTCTTATGACGAATTGGGAGGCATTACTTTTGAGAAAAAAGATGTTCAGGACATTGTTTCTTTTGTGGATAGTATCTATCCAATTCTTATATTCGTTATAGGAGCATTGATCTATCTCTTCCAATTATTCATATCTTTCCTTGGAGTTACATTATTAGCGTTTTTCGGCTCTGCGATGAGTGATCAACGTAAATTATCTTATAAGCAAACTTGGACATTAACTGCTTACAGCTATACAATTCCAACCGTCTTCTTTATGATTATGGACTTATTAAAAATAAATGTACTAGGAACACTCTTTATTTACACCGCTGTTATTCTAACCGTCCTTTATTTAATAATCAAAGAAATACCAAAACCAAAAGAAAAAGCTGAACTATAAAAAAATGCCATTTTGGCATTTTTTTTTTGGACAAGCATATATTTCTCAACAAAGGAGTGAGAAATATGAGGCGACTTGGTATGCTTTTATTTGTGTTAGTTCTTGGTTACGTTTTTTATTATGATATAAAAATTGGTACCTTACCGATGTTAAATACATACAAAAAAACGACTGCAGCTCAACCAGTAAAAAAAGAAAAAGAAACTTCAAAAAAAGAGATAGATACATCCTATAAAATGATTGAAGTAAAAACAGGTGATACCGTTTTATCAGTTACAGAAGCAATTAATAAGAAAAAAGTTCCTTCTATTGAAAAAGTAATCGATGATTTTAAACAGTTAAATAAAAATACGTCTGCTACTAAAATACAGATTGGGAAATCTTACAAATTCCCATTATATTAATGAACAATCACATAATCCTTGTCAATTGTATAAAACCGCTGATACAATAGTAAAAGTGAAACCGAGCAATTGGGTTTTAATTGTCTTATATCACATACAATATACTCGATATTAGGCTGTAAAATAAGAAACTTCTTTTATAAGGAGAGCGATCTATTCGTGAATGAAATGACTCATCGTACAAAAACACGTCCTGTTAAAGTCGGCAATTTAACAATTGGCGGTAATAATGAATTAATTATACAAAGTATGACAACAACAAAAACGCATGATGTAGAAGCAACAGTTGCTGAAATTAAACGTTTAGAAGAAGCCGGTTGTCAAGTTGTCCGCGTAGCCGTTCCAGACGAACGCGCAGCAAATGCAATTGCTGATATTAAAAAACAAATTAATATCCCGCTTGTTGCTGATATTCACTTTGATTATCGCCTAGCATTAAAGGCAATTGAAGGCGGTATTGATAAAGTACGTATTAACCCAGGTAATATTGGACGCCGC
Organism: Bacillus sp. DX3.1; assembly: GCF_030292155.1. Lineage (NCBI taxonomy): Bacteria > Bacillati > Bacillota > Bacilli > Caryophanales > Bacillaceae > Bacillus > Bacillus sp. DX3.1. The sequence continues at coordinate 3,990,136 of NZ_CP128153.1, forward strand.
CATAAAGTTGAAGCGGTTGTAAATGCAGCAAAAGAACGCGGCATTCCGATTCGTATCGGCGTAAATGCTGGTTCATTAGAGCGTCATATTTTAGAAAAATATGGATATCCAACAGCTGATGGCATGGTAGAAAGTGCATTACATCACATTAAAATTTTAGAGGACTTAGATTTTCATGATATTATCGTATCAATGAAAGCATCCGATGTAAATTTAGCGATTGAAGCATATGAAAAAGCAGCACGTGCTTTCAATTATCCTCTGCACCTAGGTATTACAGAATCCGGAACACTATTTGCAGGAACAGTAAAGAGTGCCGCTGGTCTTGGGGCCATTTTAAGTAAAGGTATCGGGAACACACTACGCATTTCATTAAGCGCTGATCCCGTTGAAGAAGTAAAAGTAGCACGCGAACTATTAAAATCATTCGGCCTTGCATCTAATGCCGCTACACTAATTTCTTGCCCAACTTGCGGTCGTATTGAAATTGACCTTATTAGCATTGCAAATGAAGTCGAGGAATACATCTCCACACTTAAAGTACCAATTAAAGTTGCTGTACTTGGCTGCGCTGTAAACGGACCTGGTGAAGCTCGTGAAGCTGACATCGGTATCGCAGGCGCGCGCGGAGAAGGTCTATTATTCCGTAAAGGGAAAGTTGTTCGAAAAGTACCAGAAGAAACAATGGTAGAAGAACTGAAAAAAGAAATCGATGTCATCGCTGCAGAAATGGCTGCAAATCTTGAAAAAGAAAAACAAGAAAAATAATAAAAAGCTTGTCAGTTATTAAACTGACAAGCTTTTTATTTTGCACATTTCGGACAACGTCCATATATCTCAAACTTATGTCCTGTTACTTCATAGCCCGTAAAGTCTTTATTCATAAACTCCATTGGACATGATGTAATTTCTTTCGTACCACCGCAATCTAAACAAATGAAGTGATGGTGATGTTCCATAACAGAACATGTAAAGCGAAAATGTTTCTCTCCCTTTAGCTCCGTTTGTTCTAGCACACCAATTTCAGCAAATACAGTTAGATTTCGATAGATTGTATCAAAACTTAATCCTGGATAATCATCCTTCATGTGTTCTAAAACGTCCTTTGCAGTTAAATATCGATTGTGAGCCGCAAATAAACGTAACATTTCTTCCCTTTTTCCAGTGTGTTTATAGCCTTTCTCTTTCATAAGGCCTAAAGCTTGTGTCAGATTCATAACTATCCCTACTTTATGCAGTTTTTTTCTTCTTCCATAAGATTGCACCGATTAAAATAAGAACCGCTAACATAACAATTGTACCACCTGGAGCTAAATCGAGCTGATAAGAAGCGAACATGCCACCTATTACAGCAATTTCACCAAATATAATGGAATAGAAAATCGTTTGTTTAAAGCCTTTTGCAATGCGAATACTTGCTGCAACCGGTAATGTCATTAAGGATGATACGAGAAGAATTCCAACAACACGCATCGATACCGCAATGACAAGCGCAACTAAAATAATAAAAATAAAGTGAATCCACTTTGCACGAAGACCTGTTGCTACAGCATATTCTTCGTCAAACGATAATAAGAACAGCTCTTTATATAATAAAATAATTGTTGCAATGACTGCGATTGCCACAATACCGATAATGATTAAATCACTGCTCGTTACAGCACTTACACTACCAAATAAATAACTAAATAAGTCTGTATTAAACCCGTTCGCAAGTGAGATAAAAATAACACCAATCCCAATACCTGCTGATAATATAATCGGAATTGCCAATTCTTGATAATGCTTATAGACAGTGCGCAGCTTTTCAATCAGCAAGGCACCACCAATCGAAAAGACCATTCCCATATATAAAGGATTCAAAAATCCTGCTGTAAAAACCGTTTTTTCCAGTAATAAACTCGCTGCAATCCCTGATAGCGTAACATGACTTAACGCATCCGCGATAAGCGATAAACGACGAATCACAACAAACACACCAAGCAACGGAGCAACCAATCCAATTAAAATACCAGCATATAAAGAATTTCGTAAAAAATCATATTGCAAAAAATCCTGTATCATCGTATCCCTCCGTGATGCTCATGATCATGCTCTAAACGATGAACATGATGTCCATATAAAAGCGACATTTCCGCATCTTCTAACTCTCGAAACTTCTCTACATTCCCATGAAAATGTAAGTGCTGATTTAAACACGCAACATGTGTCACTTTCTCCGTCACAGCTCCCATATCATGGGTAACAAGAATGAGGGTAATACCGAGATGTTTATTTAAACCTTCTAGCATTTCATAAAAGCTTTCCACATTCTTCACATCAATGCCGACTGTAGGCTCGTCCAAAATGAGCAATTCCGGATTGCTTACAAGTGCACGTGCAATAAATACGCGTTGTTGCTGTCCGCCGGATAACTCCCCAATATTTCGATTTTGAAACTCGCTCATTCCTACATCAGCAATCGATTTTGCTACTTTCGCCTTATCCTCTTTTGTTAAGAATCGAAACAGTCCTTTTTTTGAAACAAGCCCCATTGAAACAACTTCAAACACAGTAGCGGGAAAACCGGAGTTAAAACTGTTCGCCTTTTGAGACACGTAGCCAATTTTATTCCACTCTTTAAACTTCTTACTATCAATGTCAAATAACCGAATACTTCCTTTCTTCGGCTTTAAAACACCTAATATGCATTTCAATAACGTCGATTTCCCAGACCCATTCGGCCCAACTAAACCTAAAAAAGCTCCCTTGGGAACTTGTAACTTAATGTCCTCTAATACATTTCGTTCTTCATACCGAAATGTCAATCCTTCAATTTCTAATATATTATTCATAGCATCTCACCTATTTTAATTCAGAATGATTCCGATTTACTTCTATTTGAATTATAGTATAGCTTATCACGAGTTGTAAACCAATCTGCCCTAAAATTTATCCTTTATTTTAAGTAGATGTTCAAAAACTCCAGTAAAGATAGCTATCGCATTTCTTCGTTGCGTCGCCACTTCGGTACTCATGTAGTTCAATCTACACTCCGTATCCTCCTGGCTTCCGCGCCTCAAACTGCTCGGCTCTCTTTATCCTCCTTTTTGAACAAGCACTTTAAGCAACCTTATTATTATAACAAAAAGCAGAGAAAATCTCTCTGCTTTTAGAGAATGTTCAAAAACTCCAGTAAAGATAGCTATCGCATTTCTTCGTTGCGTCGCCACTTCGGTACTCATGTAGTTCAATCTACACTCTGTATCCTCCTGGCTTCCGCGCCTCGAACTGCTCAGCTCTCTTTATCCTCCTTTTTGAACACGTACTTTTTAGTGAATTGCTGATTTAAATTTCCCACCATTTGTCTCTTGTGTATTCATAATCGTAATAAAGGCATTTTCATCAATTTCATGAACAATTGCCTTTAATTTTGTTACTTCAAGACGCGTAACAACTGCATAAATAACTTCCTTCTCGTTGTCCGTATAACCACCTTTAGCAACAAGCTTTGTTGTCCCACGACCAAGGCGATGTAAAATGGCATTCGATACGTCTTCATAATGATCCGATACAATCATGACTGCTTTTGTCTCATCTAATCCTTGAATGACGGTATCAATTGTTTTAAATGCGATATAGTACGTCATAACGGAATACATTGCTTGTTCGACGCCAAATACAAAAGCTGCCCAAGCAAAAATAAATAAGTTCACAAACATAACAAATTCGCCAACAGAAAACGGTAATTTCTTTGTTAATAAAATTCCCATAATTTCTGTTCCATCTAATGAACCACCATGACGAATGACAATCCCCACACCAATTCCTAAAATAAGACCGCCAAAAACAGTTGCTAATATAGGTTCTGTCGTAAATGGTTTAACTGAATGTAGTGTCGTCTCAATAAAAGCTAAAGCGACAATTGCAAAAGCAGAGGATAACATAAACGTCTTACCGATTTGTTTATAACCAGAATACATAAACGGTATATTGAGGATTACAACCAACGTAGAAAAACTTAACCACCATATATTAGGTGTGAGATAATCTAGTATGAGGGAGATACCGATAATGCCACCATCAATAATTTTATTTGGCATTAAAAATAGTTCGATTGCTACCGCGGCGCATGTTGCTCCAAAAACAATCATAATTAAACGATACATAAGATGAATAATACTTTCTTTTCGATGTTGTTTCTGCGACATAAGCCCTCCTTATAGTTTCTTTATGTAGTTTTGTAGTTTTGCAGTTTTGTACTTTCATTATAGCATATTCTTCTTTTCTCTATGAAAAAAAACAACTGCATCGTGAATATATACAAGCTTTCTATACATATATTTCGATATAAGAGCGACTGAAGGAGGGCTACATAATGAACCTCATCAAGCACATTGTAAACAAAAAGCTAAATCATATTTCAACAAAAGAATTATTGAAATATAGCAAAGAATATGAAGTTCCCATTACAACGGAACAAGCAGATAAAATCGTCATTTTAATGAAAGGAAAAAATATTAATATTTATGATACACAGGAAAGATTGGAACTTTTAAAGAAAATCGCAAAAGTAACTTCTCCCGCTACCGCTCAGCAAGTAAACATTTTATTTCAGCAACTATTAAAATAATAAGGAGGGGATCCCCCCTCCTTTACTATCCTTTAATCTTCTCAAGAAGACTTTCATCAAATGTACCACTCTTCAGCATTTCAATTTCGAACTTATATGGTGGTTTTTTATCTTTCTTATCTTCACCGACATACGGCGTTTCAAGAATTTTCGGTACATGCTGTAATTGCGGATGATGCACAATATGATGCAGTGCCTTATAACCGATATAACCGAAACCAATATTTTCATGACGGTCTTTTCCCGCACCACGTACATTTTTACTATCATTAATATGCAATACTTGCAAGCGATCAATCCCAACGATTTTATCAAATTCATTTAACACGCCATCAAAATCGTTAACAATATCATAACCGGCATCGTGCGTATGACACGTATCAAAACATACAGACAGCTTTTCATTATATTTTACACCATCGATAATTTTCGCAATTTCCTCAAAGTTACGTCCACATTCCGTTCCTTTTCCAGCCATTGTTTCTAGCGCGATATTCACCGTTTGTTCTGGCGTTATTACTTCATTTAACCCTTTAATAATTTGTTGAATACCAGCTTCAGCACCCGCGCCAACGTGAGCACCTGGATGTAGCACAATTTGCTTCGCTACTCCTAATGCTGACGTTCTTTCAATCTCCATCCGAAGAAAATCGACGCCTAATTGGAATGTTTCTGGTTTTGTTGTATTCCCAACATTAATAATATACGGTGCATGGACAATAATTTCCTCAATACCATGTAGCTCCATATGTTTACGTCCTGCTTCTATATTTAAGTCTTCAATTGGTTTTCTTCTCGTATTTTGCGGTGCACCTGTATAAATCATAAATGTTGTAGCACCGTATGAAACAGCCTCTTCACTGGCTGCTAATAACATCTTCTTCCCGCTCATGGAAACATGAGACCCAATCTTTAACATATAATCACCTCTTCAATATGCAATAGCTATAATAATAGCATAAGTTGTAGAAATATGTAGTGAATTGTTCACTCACAAAACGAAATAAACCAGCAGTAAATTTCCCTACCGATGGCTAGAATCAAGCAAGTTCTTACAAGCCGAGATTCCACTTTCCCCATATAAGATAAAAAAAGATAAGGAATGCCCTTATCTTTTTTTATTACTATACTTGTTCTTCACTTTTTCACGTTCAGTCGCAAGTTTTCTCTTATAGTTAGGCTTTACTTTTTTCGGTTTCTTAACAACTTTTGTTGCCATAACATCTAGTTCATTATTTGGTTTTTTACGACTTTTACGACGACGACGTTCACCTAAGTCTATCCATTCATCTCCACGTAAGTCTACATGATTAAATGTGATATTACGTTGTTTTTCTAAACTGTCTAACGCTTCTTCATTTGCTGGATCATAAATAGTCGCTGCAATGCCAGAATATCCTGCACGAGCTGTTCTTCCTACGCGGTGAACGAAGAAATCTAGATCGGATGGAAGTTCATAATTAATGACATGGCTAATTCCTTCAATATCAATACCACGTGCTGCTAAATCTGTAGCAACAATGTATTGAAATTCTAAGTCACGAACTTGTTTCATCATTTTTCTACGATCACGCGGCGATAGATCTCCATGAATTCGTCCGACTTTTAATCCACGCTCGGCTAATCCGTCTGCAACTTCGTCAGCCTTCTTCTTCGTATTTGTAAAGATAATCGCTAAATACGGCTTATATTGAAGCAACATATTTTTCACTAATTCAATCTTGTTACGATGTCTAGAAGGAATTAAATAATGTTCAATATTCCCTGCTGCAACTTGCTTTGGATTAATATGAATATGCTCTGGATTTTCCATATACTTCTTCATAAAAGGCTTTAATTTTTGCGGAATTGTCGCAGAGAAGACAAGCATTTGTAAATTTCTTGGCATACGAGCTGCAATTTTATCTACATCTTGAATGAATCCCATATCAAGCATTAAATCTGCTTCATCGACAATAATAGTAGAAGCCGTATGCACAAATAGCGCCTGCGCTTCTACTAAGTCTTTAATACGCCCCGGCGTTCCAACGACAACATGCGGTTGCTTTTTAAGCTTTTCGATAGATCGTTGTTTGTCCGTTCCTCCGATAAGGCAACGTGCTGTAATCAGTTGATCTTCTGCACAAAACTTCGTAAGCTTTACAATCTCTTGATAAATTTGTTGTGCTAGCTCACGAGTAGGAGCTGTAATGACAAGCTGTACTTCATCTCGACTTGCATTGATTCGATTTAAAGTTGGAAGTAAGTATGCATGTGTTTTCCCAGAACCCGTTTGGGACTGCCCGATTACACTCACACCTTTTTTCACGACCGGAAAAATTTTCTGTTGAATTCCTGTCGGTTCTGAAAAGCGTAGTTCACGAATTGCATCTATTAAAAATGGTTGAAAATTATATTGTGTAAATGTTTGTACTGTCATAAGTTCCACCTTCTTTCTTAAATTTCTACTGCGCGCACAAATCAGTCAAGTCTCCATTATATCGAAGTCTAATAGTAAAATCCATCTTTAGTTTAGGTTTTCCATCCAAAAACTAACCTTCTTTCTTTTCACTGCATACTGTATGTGTATATACCTAACTGAAGAAAGGAGGATTTCTCGTATGTATCCGAAATCCCCTATACAACAAATGTATGTACAGCAGCGCCAACAGCACTATACACCGTACCCAATACCCAATTTACCTCCTATGATGCAAAAAAAGAAAGGCTTTCTCTCTAAGCTATTCAAAAAACAAGATCCCACCCATTCATATATGCAAATGGTCCCGCCCTATCGACAAATGGAGCAACAACCAACGATGCACTATCAACAAAACCAACCATACATGCAACATCAGCAGCAAATGATGCCCCCACAAATGAACGCACCAAATGAAATGCGTGGTCCAGCAGAAGTCGCATCTGGTGCTGGTGGCATCGGTGGCTTCTTTTCTAACTTGCTTTCCAATCCTACCGGTATGTTAAATAACGTCGAGAAAGTTGTCCAAGTAGCCCAATCAGTCGGTCCTGTCGTCGAACAATACGGTCCCATCGTTCGCAGTATACCAAGCATCGTAAAAATTCTCACTTCTAGAAAAGGTGCTACGGAAGAACAAACGGAAGAAGTGGAAGTGATAACTATACCACCCCCTCATAAAAAAAAGAAAATGATAATGAAACCAGTTGTTGAAAAAGAACATCCCGAAGAGAATATTCCACTTCCGACACCTAAGCCTAAACTATATGTCTAACAACAATCCTTTGTTTTCTGTCCGCTCCTCCTTTATAATGTAATGGACTATGCACAAAAGGATTCCTTGTTTAGAAGGAGAGGATTACTCATATGAAGATTGTTAAAATTTCCCCTCGTGGTTATTGCTACGGTGTTGTAGATGCGATGGTCATTGCACGCAACGCGGCACTAGATAAAACATTACCTAGACCTATTTATATTTTAGGCATGATCGTTCACAACAAACATGTAACAGATGCATTTGAAGAAGATGGCATCATTACATTAGACGGTCCAAGTCGACTAGAGATTTTAGATCAAATCGATTCCGGCACGGTCATTTTCACCGCACATGGTGTTTCTCCAGAAGTAAAACAGCGTGCAAAAGAAAAAGGCTTAACAACAATCGACGCAACGTGTCCAGATGTGACAAAAACACATGACCTAATTGAAGCAAAAAAAGCAGAAGGCTACCATGTGATTTATATTGGAAAAAAAGGGCATCCAGAGCCAGAAGGTGCAGTTGGAATCGCTCCTGATATCGTTCATCTCATTGAAAGAGCAGCTGATTTGGAGACACTAGAAATTCCAGGTGACAAAATTTTAGTTACCAACCAAACAACGATGAGTCAATGGGACGTTCAGCACCTTATGGAGGACATCCAAGCAAAATTTCCAACCGCTGAATTTCATAAAGAAATTTGTTTAGCAACGCAAGTACGTCAAGAAGCAGTAGCGAAACAAGCGGATGTTGCTGACCTAACAATCGTTGTTGGTGATCCAAAAAGTAACAACTCGAACCGACTAGCTCAAGTATCACAAGAAATTGCTGGTACAAAAGCATACCGCGTTGCGGATGTAAGTGAAATTCAGTTAGAGTGGCTACAAGGTATCGAAAATGTTGCGATTACAGCAGGTGCTTCTACACCAACGCCAATTACAAAAGAAGTAATTGCCTTTTTAGAACAGTACGATCCAATGAATCCAGCTACGTGGGAACGCAAACGAAACGTACCGCTTCAAAAAATCTTGCCACGTGTAAAAGTAAAAAAACAATAAAAAATCCGTTGCTATGTACATAGCAACGGATTTTTTTATACAAATGTAAACGGATCTGTATGTAATCTAGAAGCATGAATTTGCACAGCAAACTTTTTCTCATTTGCTTTTTGTTGCAATTGTTTTTGTACACCTTGTTTCATAACTTTTTCAACGTTATGGCCCGGATCAACAATATTTAGTCCAAGCATCATCGCATCATGTGCAACATGATAATACATATCGCCCGTCACATACACGTCGGCTCCTTTCATTTTCGCTTGATTGATATACTTATTCCCATCACCACCAAGCACCGCTACTTTTCGTACTTTATCATCTAATGCTCCAACAACTCGTGCACCTTTTACATCAAGTGAATGTTTCACATGCTCCGCAAACTGCTGTAGGCTCATTTCCTCTTGTAAATATCCAATCTTACCAAGCCCTAATGTCTCACCTTTATTATCAAGCGGATACACATCATACGCAACCTCTTCATACGGATGAGCAGCTAACATCGCTTTCACCACTCTTCGTTGTAAGGACGCTGGAATAATCGTTTCAATCCGCACTTCTTCCACACGTTCTAAGCGTCCTACCTCGCCGATATACGGGGTTGTTCCTTCTTGGGGTATGAAAGTTCCTGTACCTTCACTATTAAACGTACAATGGCTATAATTGCCGATATGACCCGCTCCAGCGTCACCAAGAGCCGTGCGCACAGCATCTACATGCGTTACTGGAACAAACACAACAATTTTTTTCATTTCTTCTGCATATGTTGGAACAAGCACTTCTGTACGTTGTAATCCCAACGCTTCAGCAAGTAAATCGTTAACGCCACCTTTTGCCACGTCCACATTTGTATGCGCTGCATAAACAGCGATATCATGTTTAATACATGTTTCAATGATTCTTCCATACGCTTTGTCTGTATGAATTGCTTTTAGTGGATTGAAAATAAGCGGATGATGGGCAATGATTACATTTGCTTCTGTGTCAATCGCTTCCTCCACAACCTCTTCCGTTACATCAAGGGCAATGAGCACATTCCGGACAGGTTTATTTAATGCACCGATCTGCAAACCTATTTTATCGCCTTCCATTGCTAAATGCTTCGGATACATCCCTTCAAATAAAGAAATAATTTCATGACCATTTGGAATTTTACTCATGATAAGACCTCCTCTATCATTTTCATTTTCGCTAATACTTCTTCACGTTTTACTTTCGTATCTTCTGATGCTGTCGCACGCTCTAACTGCTTAATAATATTTTGGAAATTTTTCAGTTCACTCTCCCATTTCTCTACAAATGTATCGCTCTTTTCTTTCATTAAAAAGGGTCCGATAAATAAGCTGGCCTGTTTGTTTTCATGATAAGGGGCTAGCGGATCACCTTTTTCTCCAACTACAATCTCATAAATCTTACCGTCTTCTTTTATAATTTTTTCATGAATAAGCTCCCAACCATTTTCGACAAACCATTCACGAATGTGATGTGCAGCAATATTCGGTTGTAAAATTAACCGAGTCACACCGTTTAGCTTTTCTTTTCCATTTTCTAAAATGTCACGAATTAATGCTCCGCCCATACCAGCGATTGTAATGACATCTACTTCTCCCGGTGTAATAACTGCTAAACCATTTCCTTTACGAACATCCACTTTCTCTTGTAATCCACACTCCGCTACTGTAGCCTGTGCAGAACGAAATGGTCCATCTACCACTTCTCCTGCCACTGCCTTTGTAGCAATGTTATTTATAATCGTATAGCACGGTAAATAAGCATGATCTGAACCAATATCCGCAATCGTAGATCCAACTGGAATCTCCCGTACCACTTCTTCTAGTCTTTTTGAAAGCTTTACTTCATTCATTTATTTCCATTACTCCTTCTCTTATCAGTCTTTCTCCATGATAATGAATTAACAGTAGTTGTTGCAAGTAAAGAAACAAAACTTCAATTCCTTTATAAGTACATGTTCAAAAAGGAGGATAAAGAGAGCCAAGCAGTTCGAGGCACGGAAGCCAGGAGGATACGGAGTGTAGCTGGAACTACATGAGTACCGGACTGGCGACGTAACGAAGAAATGCGACAGCTATCTTTACCGGACTTTTTGAACATCCTCTATTAATCGTATTTTAGAAAGAAAAGAAAAACAAGCCCTTTGCTTATAAGCAAAGAGCTTCTATGTATAAACCTTTATTTTTTCTTCGCTAACCAATCTGCCACTTTAGAAGCTTGATCTGCTGGAATTAAGTTTGCAGGCATATTTCCTTTTCCTTTTGAAATTACTTCTTTAATCTCATCCTTTGAAAGTTTCCCACCAACTTTTTGTAAGTTCGGTCCAACTGCTCCTTGCAACTGATCCCCATGGCAGCTCGTACAGTTTTGCTTAACAATATCTTCCGGTTTTGATACCGCTTGTGTTGTTTTTCCCCCATTATTTTTCGCATCAGCTAGCTCTTTGGATTTATTCAATCCCTGAAACGAAAAGACAAACATAATGACAATACCTAGCGCAGCAATGAGAGCAAATGGAATCAACGGATTACGTTTCATATTTCTTCTCCCCCCTCTATACCCCCTAATAATTAGATGATTCAGTTATTTCTATTGTACTTGAAAACGTTCTATCAGAAAAGACAAAACTGTCAGTTGTTTCAAATATTACATAAATTCTGTTTATTGATTCTTACTATTTTATCACATATTATTTTGATAAATCTCAACGTTTCTCATCATATTTTTTTCTTTTCTACATATATTTTTGTATAGAATAAACGAAATTAATCGAAAAATCGAAAAATGAGTATTTGCAAATCAAAAGACAATTCTGTAAAATAAATTACAAGAATTGTAATCGCTACCGATAGCTAAATTTTAACAAAAATTAACAAATTAAAAAAGTTTACTTCACAATTGTGAAGTAAACTTGAAAAGAAACCTATTCTAAGAAATCCTTTAGACGCTTACTACGGCTTGGATGTCTTAGTTTACGAAGCGCTTTTGCTTCAATTTGACGAATACGTTCTCTCGTTACGCCGAATACTTTCCCAACTTCTTCAAGCGTACGAGTTCGTCCATCATCTAAACCGAAACGAAGACGAAGAACATTTTCTTCACGATCTGTTAATGTGTCTAACACATCTTCTAACTGTTCTTTTAGCAATTCATACGCTGCATGGTCCGCAGGTGATGTTGCTTCTTGGTCTTCAATAAAATCGCCTAAATGTGAGTCATCCTCTTCACCAATTGGTGTTTCAAGAGAAACTGGCTCTTGGGCAATTTTTAAGATTTCGCGTACTTTTTCTGGTGCAAGGTCCATTTCTTCTCCGATTTCTTCTGGAGATGGTTCACGTCCTAAATCTTGTAACAATTGACGCTGTACACGGATTAATTTATTAATTGTTTCAACCATATGAACTGGAATACGAATTGTTCTTGCTTGGTCTGCAATGGCACGCGTAATTGCTTGGCGAATCCACCAAGTCGCATACGTACTGAATTTAAAGCCTTTACGATAATCAAACTTTTCAACAGCTTTAATCAGACCCATGTTCCCTTCTTGAATCAAGTCTAAGAACAGCATGCCACGGCCTACATATCGTTTAGCAATACTTACAACAAGACGTAAATTCGCTTCTGCAAGACGGCGTTTTGCTTCTTCATCGCCTTCTTCAATACGTGTTGCAAGTCGAATTTCTTCTTCTGCAGACAGTAAGTCGACGCGACCAATTTCTTTTAAATACATGCGAACAGGGTCATTAATTTTCACACCTGGCGGCACACTTAAATCATTTAAATCGAATTCTTCTTCTGTCTTTGTTATCTGGTGAGTATTAGGACCTTCTTCGTTGTCGCCAACTAGATCAATCCCTTGTTCACCTAAATATTCGTAATATTCATCCATTTGGTCGGATTCAATTTCAAATCCATTCATGCGTTCTGCAATCTCTTCATATGTAAGAACGCCACGTTTTTTTCCGAGCTCAGTGAGTTGCTCTTTCACTTGCTCAAGGGTCATATCAGTTTCAATTTGTTTAGAACGAGCTGGTTTATCAGCCATCTGTTCCCCTCCTTACGCGAGATACAAACATTCATTATAATAAATTTTTATACAAAAAGCTATCTTCTTGCTTTCTGATTTTGTAAATACGCTGCATAAAATTTAGCAGCTTCCACTGGATCTGCTTTTTCCATTTGCTTTAATGCAAAGATGGTTTCCATCTTCTTAAGTTTTTGCTTGTGGCGCCGCAGCGCTTCTAAATGACCTTGCAATACTTCATCTGCATATTCTGGATTAATAAATTCATCCGTTGAAATATTGGTTATAATATTTTTCAATTTCTCATCAGAGAGCCAGCTCAAAAAATTACCGACTGAAGGTTCATTTCCCTTTTCATAATATGCGTATAGTTCATATAAAATCCCTTTATGTTCTTCCGTATGGAAATCTTCTATATAAGGTTCAATACGGAAAGCAACATCTGCACTTTGCAACATATGGTAAATGAGCTCTCTTTCCGCTCTTTCAAAACCTGAAAACTTTGGTTTAGCATGAACAATTTGAGGAGGCTTAGAAATTTGCTTCGTTTGTTTTTGCTGTATCTTTTGTTCTTTGCGATATTGGTGTAATTGACCTAAAAGAGTTTCCATTGAGTAAGCAAACTCTTGCGATAATGATTTTAAATATGACTCTGCTTGCATGGCATCTTGTAATAACGCCAACTCTTTTAAAACACTTTTTACATAAGCTTCTTTACCAGACTCATCTTGCAAATTTTTCCCTAAACGAAGGTAATTTATTTTGAAGCCTACAAAGCTTATACTCGCTTTTACAAGATTTTCAAAAGCCGCTGTTCCATATTGTTGTACGTATTCATCAGGATCAACTTTATCTGGCAATGAGACAACCTTTATTTGACAACCAACTTGCGATAACAATTGCCCTGCTTTCATCGTCGCTTCTCGTCCTGCTTTATCACCATCATAGCAAAGAACAACAGTTTCAACATTGCGTCGCAGAAGTTTCGCCTGTTCTTCTGTTAGAGCTGTTCCCATTGTTGCAACGGATTCTTCAACACCACTTTTTACAGCAGCTAATACGTCAGCATAGCCTTCAAATAAAACAACTTGTCCTCGTTTTCTGATGAACGGCCGGGCTTGGTGGAAATTGTACAGCAACTTACTTTTATAAAAAATAGGTGTTTCTGGGCTATTTAAATACTTTGGGGTATCATCCCCTAACGCCCTTCCACTAAACGCTGCTACTTTTCCTTGCAAGGTGTGAATCGGAAATATAATTCTTCCTCGAAAACGGTCATGATGACTACCATCTTTTTCACTCCGCACAAGCAATCCAGCTTGTTCCATGGTTGATAGCGAAAATCCTCTTTTTTGTAATATTTTCGCCGCAGCATCCCAAGCAGGAGATGCATAACCAATTTCAAACTTTGCAATCATCTCTTTTGTAATACCTCGATCTAGCAAATAAGCAAGAGCTTGATTTCCCTCTTCTGTATTTACTAAAAGATGGTGATAGTATTTTTTCAAGAGTTCATGCGCCTGTAGCATAATGACGCTACCATCAGATATATTTTCTTGCTGTTCTTGCCCTGACGTATAGTCGACAACTGGAATATTATTTCTTTCTCCAAGCTTTTGCACAGCCTCTATAAAAGAGAGTCCTTCCATCTTCATGAGAAACGAAAAAACATTTCCTCCTTCTCCACATCCAAAACAATGAAAAATTTGCTTGTCAGATGAAACAGAAAATGAAGGTGAGTTCTCGCCATGAAATGGACAAAGCCCAAAATAATTGCGCCCTTGCTTTCTGAGCTGAACATATTCACCAATCACTTCCACAATATCAGATGATGTCCGAATCTGTTCAACAACTTCTTCGGGAATTCTGTTCCCCATAACTCCATCTCCGTGTCGTATTTTGTATTCGATACAAATTAAAGAATTCCTTTATAATTCGACAATATTTTTTCCGAATTTGTTAAAAAACATTGCCGGTCATGCTTAGAAAATGATTTTGGACCTTTTGTATAGGTCCCATGTCTACGTAATTTCGCAGATACATATCGACTATATAAAATTGTATCCATTTGCTCATCTGTCACAAATGTGCCTCGTGGAGATAATACATATACTCCTTTTTTCACCAGAAGACCAGCAAGCCCCATATCCTGTGTGATCACGAGATCTGTAGCTTTAGCGAGTTTATAGATATGAAAATCCACCTCATCTTGCTCAGAATCTACATAGATCCAATTACCTTGCTGTTTTCTCGACCGATGGGCATAGGATGCGACAAACAAAATTTCGACATGAAATTTTGTTCCAACTTGCACAATTTCATCCTTCACAGGACATGCATCTGCATCAACTAAAATTTTACTGATGTTTTGCATATTTCTGTATTCTACATCCCTTCTGTGAATCCTTCCATAATGTGCGTTTTCTTGATTAGATTTTTGTCGATTTTACGTAAATGAGATCTTTTCCGTAAATCCTATCCCTAGTTTATTCTGAAAAATTAAAGTCTAAACGTAAAATATACGTTTTTATCACAATTTTTTATTATAATATATTTCCCTCAACTTCGCTACATATCCTTTAAAAAATTATTATGAGCGAAAAAAGCACATTCACCTTTGGTAAATGTGCTAAAACATTTTTTGGTTTTGCACTGCATTCACAATGATATTCGCCGTTTCCTCAATCGCCTTGTTTGAAACATCAATTACTTGACAGTTTATTTTGCTTACCACTCGCTCAAAGTGATCTATTTCTTCTTTAATACGATTAATGTTAGCATAAGTTGCTCCATCACTCAGACCAAGCGACTTTAATCGTTCTTTCCGAATATGATTTAACTTATCCGGTGTAATTTTTAAACCGAAACATTTTTCTTTTGCAACGCGGAATAATTCTTCCGGAGGATCCACTTCTGGTACAAGCGGTACGTTTGCAACTTTTAATCTTTTATTATGAGCAAGATATTGCGAAAGTGGTGTTTTTGATGTGCGTGATACACCAATCAAAACGATATCTGCTTTAAGAATTCCACGTGCATCTCTTCCATCGTCATATTTGACAGCAAATTCAATTGCTTCAATCTTTTTGAAGTATTCTTCGTCTAATCTTCGAACAACACCTGGTTCATGTCTTGGAACTTGACCTGTGATTTCTTCAATTTGATCAATAAGAGGCCCTATAATATCATAAGCCTCTACGCCTTCTTTCACTGCTTCTGCTAACAAATACTGACGCATTTCAGGCTTTACTAACGTAAAGCAAATAAGCGCTCGATTACTTTTAGCAATCGAAATAACCTCTTTTAACGTCCCTGTATCTTCTACATACGGTACACGTCTAATATCAGGAGCAAATGGAAACTGGCCCATTGCAGCTCGAACAACTAAATCAGCCGTCTCTCCCACAGAGTCAGATACGACATATACGATCTTATTCTTCATTACATTACCTCACTTTAAACAAATTACACTTATTCATTATTTACTAAATTTACAAACGCACCCGTAATATTTGTTTTTGTAATTCTACCGACAACTTCTAAACCTTGTTTCGTGTCTTTTACAACTGGTACAGCATCAATCTGTCTTTCTATTAATTCCATTGCTATATCATATAGACTATCTTCCCGATGACACATCGCAATATTTGGCATCCTTGTCATGATAATATTAACCGGCAACGATGTTAAATCCTGCTTTCCTAAGCTTGCTCGTAATAAGTCTTTACGAGAAACTACACCGACTAAAAACGTAGCTTGATCTACAACAAATAAAGTACCCACATCTTCTAAAAACATGGTACAAATCGCATCGTATACCGAAACATTTTTATCGATAACGACTGGCCTAGATTGATAATCTTGCACCTTAATTTTTTTGACAGCTTCTGATAATAGCTGCCCTCCGGTTTTTCCTGTATAAAAATAACCGACACGTGGACGCGCTTCTAAATAGCCAGCCATCGTTAAAATAGCTAAGTCGGGCCGAAGCGTCGCTCGTGTTAAATTTAATTGTGCAGCGATTGCCTCCCCAGTAATAGGACCGTGATCTTTTACAATCTGAACGATATGTTCTTGCCGTTTATTCAGTTCTATGATAATCACCACCTTCAATACAAAACGAAAAAAGTTATACTATCTCTTAAATATTATATACTAAATATGCTTTTCGAAAAAGAAAGTATGTAAAAAGGACCCGTTTATGGTCCTCATTATATTTGAAATTTATCAAGTTGCTCCAGAAAACGCCTTGATTTCAAATAAATTCCACAATATTCATCATAATATGTATTTAATACTGTACGCATTTGCCGTTTTGTTTCATCTTTCACTGACACATTACCAAGGCGAGCTAAATCAAAATGATAAAAAAGGCGCAGTAATTTATGAACAGCCTCCCCAACCGGAATGCGATATGGATCTTGTTCAGCATGATGCTTACACAGAAAACCGCCTTCTCGAACGGAGAAGGCGACAAAATCTGCTTCTTGGTGACAAATAGCACATGTATCAAAATAGGGTTGCATACCTAATACTGGAAGCATTTTCGTTTGATAAATTAACGCTAAAACTTCAGGATCGACACCCTCACACATGTAATGCAGTGATTGATATAGCATCTCAAATAAATATGGGTTATGCTTTTTATCTTCCGTTGCTTTATCAGTCAACTCAACAATAAATGATGCATATGCAGTTAAAAATATATCTTCACGAATTTCTTTCATGGATGAAATTATTTCACCTTGTTGCAAAGTCCCAAGTCCAGACCCCATTTGAATTAGAAAGTAACCATGAGTCATAAGTTGCGAAATAGACGCTAGCCTACTTTTTGGTTTTTTCGCACCTCTCGCCATTGCACTTACTTTTCCAAGCTCACGAGAGAATATCGTGACAATTTTATTTGTTTCTCCGTAATCTGTGGTCCGGATGATAATTCCTTCAATCTTTTGAAACATGTTCATCACCATCCAAGGTTTGAACAAAACGGGTCAAGAAATTGGAGAGTCTAGATGCGCTAGCTCCTCGTCATGTTGATCCATTTCATCATTTACGTCTTTTTCCATTTCCTTCAAAAGCAAATACGTTTCAATGCTTCCTGTCTTGGAGAAAAACTTCCAGGTAAAATCTAGCATAAGAATCCACCTTTCTCAGTAAGCGTAGCATATAAACCAATTTCTTTTGTTGTTATTAAAATGACCCATTTTGTCCATTTTCATGTGAGAAAAATTTTTCTAATTATTAGTGGAGATTTTCTTCATCTCCACTAATAATTAGCCCTCGCCAATTGGGTAGTTAATCCCCCACCTAAACGCTTTGGTTACTCATCAGTTTGAGGTTAAGGTATTACTGCCCATTAGTGCGGGATAAAGCTCTTTATTAATATTCATCTTCACGGAAACCAAGATCGCGAAGATGGGACATTTTATTACGCCAATCTTTTTGCACTTTTACCCATACCTCTAAAAATACTTTTGAACCGAGAAGTGATTCGATATCAAAACGAGCTCTCTTCCCAACTTCTTTCAGCATCTTTCCTTGCTTCCCGATAATAATTCCTTTTTGTGATGGACGCTCTACAATAATTGTCGCATTTACATAAACTGCTCCGCCTTCACGCTTTTGAATCGCATCGATGACAACCGCTACCGAGTGAGGTACTTCCTCGCGTGTTAAGTGCAGCACTTTTTCACGAATAAGCTCCGAAATAATAAATCGTTCCGGATGGTCCGTCACTTGGTTTTCTGGATAGTATTGCGGTCCTTCTGGTAAATATTTTTTAATTGCTCCAATTAACGCTTCAACATTGTTACCATCTAACGCTGAAATCGGTACAATTTCTGCAAAATCATACAGCTTACGATATTGATCAATTAATTCTAGCAATTTTTCCGGATGAACTTGGTCAATTTTGTTGATCACTAAAAATACAGGTTGCTTTGTTTCTTGTAATTTTTCAATGATAAACTCTTCACCACGACCATAACCTTCAGCTGCATTGACCATAAATAAAACAATGTCAACTTCTTTTAATGTCGTTTGAGCCATCTTCACCATAAAGTCGCCTAGCTTATGCTGTGGCTTATGTATTCCTGGCGTATCAATAAAGATTACCTGCGAATCATTTTCTGTATATACACCTTGAATTTTATTACGTGTTGTTTGTGGTTTGTCACTCATAATCGCAATTTTTTGACCGATAATACGGTTTAAAAATGTTGATTTCCCCACGTTGGGTCTTCCGATAATGGAGACAAAACCTGATTTATAACCTTTTCTATTCATGTAAATCCTCCGCTAAAAATGCTCCTGGTAACAATTCTCCGACTGTCGTCTCTTCTATGTCACCATTTAAATTTGATAAGTATACTTTCGTATCCTGTTTACATAATTCTACCATAACTTGACGGCACGCTCCACAAGGAGGTACCGGACGTTTTGTATCCGCTACAACCGCGATTGCTGCAAATGCTGTATCTCCTTCAGAAACCGCTTTAAATAAAGCTGTTCTTTCTGCACAGTTACATAATCCGTATGACGCATTTTCAACATTACACCCACGGTATACTTTTCCCTCTGCTGTTAATAAAGCAGCCCCAACTTGAAACTTAGAATACGGTACATACGCCTGTTTCCGTGCTTCGATTGCTTCTTGAATTAATTCTTTATTGTTCATACTCTCGCGTCCTTTCCGTTCACGATGTGAAAAGTTAAAGAGGATATTCAAAAAGTCCGGTAAAGATTGCCGCCCTATTTCTTCGTTACGTTGCCACTCCGGTACTCATGTAGTTCCATCTACACTCCGTATCCTCCTGGCTTCCGCGCCTCGAACTACTCGGCTCTCTTTATCCTTCTTTTTGAACATGCACTTAAATTGAAAACTTCCATCAGTGGCGATTTTAACGCCCTCCCAAAGCGTTATAAAGGCTTTGGAATGCAACTATACCATATAAGGCAAAAAGATAATAGCACCAATTATAACGGCTATAACTGCAAATAATAACACTGCACCTGCAGCAACATCCTTAGCAATTTTAGCAAGCGGTTTAAAATCCCCTGTAGCTAAATCGACTGTTTTTTCAATCGCTGTATTTATCATTTCCAAACTCATTACAATTCCAATCACAATTAATAATATAAGCCACTCTAGTGTCGTGACATGGAAATAAAAGCCGCAGCATATAACAATAACTGCGGCCAAACAATGAATTTGCATATTTCGCTCATGACGAAGGCAAAAGAATATACCCGCTATGGCATACCCAAAACTATTTATAAGTTTTCCTTTTTTCATCTACCTAATCCAAAAGCCTGTAAAATTTCTTTTTGCTTTCCAAACATTATCTTTTCATCTTCTTCCGTCATATGGTCGTATCCAAGTAAATGCAGAAATCCATGCAACGCTAAAAATCCTAGCTCACGATCAAAGGAATGTCCATATTCTTCAGCTTGTTCTTTCGTTCTTGGAATCGAAATAATAAGATCCCCTAGCATACGGGGCATTTCCACACCGACAATTTCTATTTCACCTTCACCCATATCTTCCATCGCAAAGGAAATAACATCTGTTGGCTGGTCTTTATCGCGATAGTCACGATTGATTTCTTGAATGCGTTCATTATCAACAAATGTAACAGAAAGCTCTGTTCCATCTTCTATATTTTCCATTTGCGCAGCTTTCTCTAGCAATTGCCCAATCATGTTCACATATTCTTCTTTTACTTCTTCTGTTTCATCAAAAAAATCAATTAATAAACTCATTCTGTCACCTTTTCTTCCGGCAGTTCCGGATACTTAATACGAGAATGGAAAATTCCATTTAATGTTTCACATAATGTTTTCCCAACAATTTGTAATTCTTTAAATGTCAAATTACATTCACTAAATTGTCCATCCTGCAAACGATCTTTAATGATACTTTGAACCAAATTATTAATCTGCTCTGGTGTCGGTCCATTCATAGAACGTACTGCTGCTTCTACACTATCCGCAATCCCAACGATAGCGGATTCTTTTGATGTCGCTTTTGAACCTGGATAACGGAACATTGCTTCTGTATATTTTTCTTTATCTTCTTTTATTGCTTTATAGTAGAAATATTTCAGTAATGTCGTCCCATGATGTTGCCCTGCAATATCGATAATCTCTTGCGGGATATGATGTTCTTCTAGCATTTTCACTCCATTTGTAACGTGAGCTATAATAATGTCTCTACTCGTTTCAGGATCCAAATTATCATGCGGATTCTCAATGCCCATTTGATTCTCAATAAAGAAACGCGGCTGCAACGTTTTACCAATATCATGATAGTATGCACCAACACGTGCTAACACACCATTTGCACCAACAGCCTCACAAGCCGCTTCAGAAAGGTTGGCAACCATCACACTATGATGATATGTTCCTGGTGCTTCTAATAAAATTTTACGAAGGAGCGGATGGTTTGGACTAGAAAGCTCCATCAGCTTCATACTCGAAACAATTCCAAGACCACTCTCTAAATATGGTAAAATTCCCATGGCTAAAACGGATGAGATAATTCCGGAAGCAGCAGCCATTAATAATTGCGATCCAATTTCAAGAGGCGAAAAATTACCATTACGTATTAATAATAACGCTGCCAACACAACTACATTTAAAACAGACACAAGTATACCTGCTTGTAAAATCATTGTGCGTCGATTTTTTTCTCGCAAAAAGATACTAACAGATAAAGAACTTAGCAAAACATAGATTCCAACATTGTAATTCAGCGTACTCGTCACGCCTTCGTTAAACAAGATACTACCGCACACTGAGAAAATCACACTCGTTATGAAAACAAAGCGATCGCCAATCATTAGCTTGACAAGTATGGTCCCCATTGCAACCGGAGCAATATAAGCGATACCAGCGTATTCTAATTTTTGAAACAAACTAATAATCTTCATCAATACAACTGTAATTGCTACAATTGTTGTATAGGCTAAAATATATGGTTTTTCTTCTCTTTTTAATTTTAAAAACGATTCAAACTGCTTATGCATGAAGAATAAGAGTACACCAATAAAGAGTGCTAATCCTACAAATGGTTGGAATGTATTCCCTTGTTCAAGTAGCCCCACTAATTTCAACTGATCATACACTTCTCTTGTAATTGTGTCGCCTTCCTTCACAAGGATTTGCCCTTGAAGAATATAAACTGGCGCAACTGCGTCTTCTGCTAATTTTTTCTGTTCTTTTGTAGAAGTTGAATCATAGAAATAATTTGCTGTAATTGCATATTTCCCAAGCACGTTAAGCGCTTCTTTTAAATCGCTACTCACATTAACATTGCTTATTTCAGTAACAAAACGTTCTCTCGCATCATTTTCTTCGTCCATTTTAATATGTGAAGTCATTATACTATTAATTGCTGTCACCGCTGCATCCCTTGCCAATGTCAACTGATCCGGTTCTGCATTCACAAAATTTAATAAGACTGAATCTGACAAGCTTTTTGTTAAATCCGTAGGCAATTTCTTTTTCAACTTTTCTAATCGGTCCGCAGCAGAAATCTTTTTCTGTTCATCAGGACCAGTAGCCTTTATCTCAGCATCTACTTCTTTTATCGCATCAAATACAGAATTTACAATATCGACTTTATTTTGCTTGTAATCACTTCGATATGTATATTGATCCTCAACCTTTTGAGCTGCTTCTCTCTTCTTCTTGTCCGTCGTTACTTTATCTTCAATTTTGACAGGAGAGTGGATTGTTTGTTTTGAAATAGATAGCATTTTAACATCTAGTTGTTCTGGTTTTACATTGTTCATCAGTGCAAAAAACAACACTGCCCCTAATAAAATGTAAGAAATCCAGCTTAGTTTTTTCGAATGTTGTATATTACGAAACCACTTAGAAATTTCTTGAGACCTTGACATGATTGCAATACCTTCTCCTCTCCAGACATAAAGTGAAACTTCCTTCAGTATAAATTTTCTCCATGTCCTACCGCAGGTTAGCCCTCACCAATCGAGCTCATAGATACAGTTATCTCCTACCATACCTCTTTGAGCGGGAGCTTTACTGCCCGTTAGTGCAGGGACCATTCTTTAATGATAGTAAAAAACAAGCTATTCGCCAACCTTTTCATTTATCTCTAACATACAAAAAGAAATGATCCTTTCAAATAGGATCATTCCATTTTATCATATGCCTCGATAATACGCTGCACAAGCGGATGCCTTACAACATCGGATTGTTCCAATTTAACAAATGAAAGACCTGACACGCCAGATAATACAGTTGCCGCAACTGACAGTCCAGACTTTACACCTTTTGGTAAGTCGACCTGCGAGGGGTCTCCCGTAACAACCATTTTCGAACTAAAACCTAAACGAGTTAAAAACATTTTAATTTGGGCCCCAGTTGTATTTTGCGCCTCATCTAAAATAACGAAAGAATCATCTAGAGTCCGGCCTCTCATATATGCAAGTGGAGCTATTTCTATTGTACCTCTTTCCATCATTCGCTGCGTGTATTCTTGCCCAAGAATATCATGAAGCGCATCATAAAGCGGACGTAGGTATGGATCTACTTTTTCTTTTAAATCACCTGGTAAAAAACCTAAACTTTCTCCAGCTTCTACAGCAGGTCGTGTTAAAATGATTTTTTTAACATAGCCTTGTTTTAACGCACGCACAGCCATTACCACAGCTAAATACGTCTTCCCTGTACCAGCAGGGCCTATTCCAAATACAATATCATTCTTCTTCATCGCATGAATGTATTGCCTTTGTCCCATCGTTTTCACACGAATCGATCTGCCCTTTGCTGTTTTAAAAATTTCCTCTTCGTATAATTCTTCAAAATGAGCTATTTTTCCTTGCCGCCCAAGTTGAATTGCATATACTACATCCCGTTCAGAGATTGACACACCTTTACGAATAACAGCAAGGAGTTGCTCTAATATCCCTTCAACAAGGATCACAGCTTCATCCGTTCCAGATACACGAACAGATTCACCTCGGGTTACAATAGTTACAGCAAGTTCTCGTTCCATTACTTTTAAATTTGCATCGTTTACTCCAAACAGAGCAATTGCTTCATTATGGTTCTCTACTTGTTGATTCATTTCTACTAATTGTTCTGCCATTAGTCATTCTCCTTGAATATCGGATTCAGATATCGGTTGTGGCTCTGCGATATTTTCAATCACTGTATAATGTAATGCTACTCTTAGATGACCTGCCTCAACCTCTTTATGCAAAATCTTGTCACTTACAATCATAGCATGTTCATCCAATTTTTTCTTTAGTTCTTTTTCCCCCATCTCTTTTGCTTCTCGCATCGCTTGTTTTTCTGTATATTCACGGTTCACTTCTTCCTCTTCGCGCACAATTTCCTTCTCATAGGAAACAGGTAGTGTAAAACCAAAAAGTTTTACATCATGCTTCACTTTTTCAGTGCGAGACCGCTTATACTTATCATGCTGAAATCCCCATATTTTTATTTTAGCACTCCCAAATCGAATATAATGTTCATTATATGAATTTCCTGTATACACTTGAAATGTTGTGTTCAAAGGAACTGTCACTTCAGACTTGTACCAAGTTTCCCCAAATACAATCCCTTTTGCAGAAACAATTGTTGGATTCTCACTATTTCCGTACACCCCTGATACAAGAAGTTGTCCTTTTTGTACATAATCATTTTTCATTACAACCGATTTTCCTATTTCCACAAATGTTTTTGTGATAACTGCCTCTTTTTTTGCAACTAAATTTTGTGGTTTCTGTTCTTTTTCCTTCTCTGGTTCATTTTTTTCAACTATTTTAAAGTGATATGTTGTCCCTTTTATCTCTAATCCAGCCCATGTAATTGCATTAATATTATCCGTCAAATGACGCTGAACATCTTCTACACTAGGCATTTGAAATTGCAGTCTGCCTTTTTTCACTCCCATTTTGTCCAATTCTTTCATGAGAATATATTCTGTTTCTGGCTTTGCCCCTGTAATTTCAATTTTCCATACCATATTCGATAACACTATCACACCGAAAAAAAATATGAGAAAACCAATTAGAAAACCGCTATTCCGCAGCAAACGTTTATTCCAAAAAGGGAATCCGTAACGACCAATAAAATATAACTTACATTCATTTTTTCGATAAATCGGCCTCAGCCGCTTCACATCACGAAGTAATATACAAAATACCAATGTATCTTCCGCAACCTTCTTCACATCCCACACAAGCAAGTTTCTGCGCACACACTCATTAATAAAGCGTTCCGCTCCCCTGCCTTCAATCCGCACTTTTACATACCCAAGCCATCGTGTAAACCATTGATTTTTCATCGCTCGCCCCCACTATTTTTCTAGAGAAGGTACAGAATCTATTCAACGCTTACCTGCACCCTCTTCACTTTCCCATACTCAAATAAAGTGAACCTTTAATCAGTGGGAGGGCTTCATCCC
Source organism: Bacillus sp. DX3.1 (assembly GCF_030292155.1). Lineage (NCBI taxonomy): Bacteria > Bacillati > Bacillota > Bacilli > Caryophanales > Bacillaceae > Bacillus > Bacillus sp. DX3.1. The sequence goes on from NZ_CP128153.1 coordinate 4,015,490, forward strand.
CACTGATTATTAGCCCTGACCAATCGAGCTTTTACGAGCAGTTTATCCCCCACCTAACTTCTTTGCCTTTTGCTGAACTTTGAGGTGGTGGTATTACTGTCCGCGAATAGCGGGATAACTAGTAAGAAGCAAAACAAGAAGAAAAACACACTAGCCGCATGCACTCATTTCATTCAAATATCCCCAACTCTTACGAGTAATAAGCCCTACATCAAAATGCAGAGGAAACAACGAAGTTAGAAGGAGAATAGCTTCTAATTGATGAAAGCCAACAACAAATTTAGGATGAATCGGCACCCACTACTTCTGGACGTTTCACTTTATTTATCTGTCTTCTCATTTTCTAAAAACGTCACTTGTTCAATTATCCCTTCCAGCAAAAGCTCTTCCGGCAGAATCGTTTTTATAACAAATGACTGTCCTTTAATTAATAGTTGCCCCTGCTTTAATAACAATCGGACTTCTCTATCTGTAAACACTAATAACCCTCGATGATTTTCTATATAAATATGTACTTGCCCGACAAGGGTAATACGAGGTAGATCCATTAGTACATCCACTGGTAGGTCTATCTGCTTTGTAAGCCAATTTTTCATTTGTAATATTTTCTTCATCCCCAAGACCCCCCTCTCATCCCATATGTATGAAAAAAGAACTTGTAATATCACGTCCAAACAGAAAAAAGCATAAAAAAGCGTCTCATTTCTCATGAGACGCTTTTTTATGCTAATAGCTGTGAAACAAGCTTATTTACTAGTGATCCGTCTGCTTTGCCTTTTACTTTCGGCATAACAGCACTCATCACTTTACCCATATCAGCTTTAGAAGCAGCACCAACTTCAGAAATAGCTTGCTTGATTACGCTTGCTAATTCTTCTTCCGTTAGTTGCTCTGGCAAATACGTGTCTAAAATCTGAATTTCACTTTTCAGTTTATCAACAAGGTCATCACGACCAGCATTTTTAAATTCAAGGAGGGAGTCCTTACACTGTTTTACATGACGAGTTAAAACTGTTAATTCCTCTTCTTCAGTAAGAGGGTGTTGCAGTTTAATACTTTCATTTTGCAAAGCAGCCTTAACCATACGAATGACGGTTAATTTTTCTTTTTGTTTACTCTTCATCGCTTGTTTCATATCATCGTTTAAACGACCGAGAAGACTCATAACTTACACCCTCTCTTAGAACTTACGCTTTCTTGCCGCTTCAGATTTCTTCTTACGTTTTACACTTGGTTTTTCATAAAACTCGCGTTTTCTTGCTTCAGCAAGTGTACCAGTTTTAGAAACCGATCTTTTAAAACGGCGAAGTGCATCCTCCAAAGACTCGTTTTTACGAACGACTGTTTTTGACATTCTCTTTCCCTCCCTCCGAAACATCACACTTACATACTAAATTCAGCATGCAAAAAGAAACACTTCTTCAGCATGTCTTTTACGATTATAATACATTTTGTCACTTCAGGTCAACTATTTGGCAGAATAAAAGAAGAGCAAGTGCTCTTCTTTTTTCAAAATACATACATATAAAAGATAAAAATCTATTACAATGTAACTTGATTTTGCACAAATATCCGGATTTCTTATACAAAAACAAAAAGCTCTCTCTATATGAAAGGGCTTTTGACTTTGAAACCAAATAATCACTTTTACATGATTCAGAACACAAGAAGGCAAAGAACGCCTTCTGCGCGAAAGAACTTTAGCCGCTGGGACTGAAACAGTCGGATTCGCTTTTAAACCTACCCAGCTACAGTGCCTAGACCCTCGTGTCAAAGAGCCTTCCACACAAGAAAGAACCTTGCCTGTCGGGTGTTCCAATGCCCTCCGATTCTGAACGAGCGGCTTCCGCTTTTAAATCTATCCAGTTCCAGCGGCTAGAACAATCGGTCGTTTCACTCTTTCCTACGAGGCAAAAACGCCTCTACGTCAAGAGCTCCAACGTCCTCATGTTCTAATCGAGCCGCTTACACTTTTATTTTAATAATCAGTCGTTGCTGTTTTCCCACTTACAAGTGCTACGCCAGCACTTGTACCGATGCGCGAGGCACCTGCTTCTACCATCGCATCCATGTCTTGTCCATTACGTACGCCGCCAGATGCTTTTACACCGATTTTCGGTCCAACTGTTTTTCTCATTAGTGCTACATCTTCTACTGTCGCACCGCCTGTTGAGAAACCAGTTGATGTTTTTACAAAGTCTACGCCCGCTTTTACAGAAAGTTCACAAGCACGAACTTTCTCTTCATCTGTTAATAGACATGTTTCAATAATTATTTTTACAAGCGCTTTTCCTTTTGCAGCTTCTACAACCGCGCGAACATCACGCTCTACTAACTCATCATTTTTATCTTTTAATGCACCAATGTTAACTACCATATCAACTTCCGTTGCACCTTTTTCAATTGCATCTTTTGTTTCAAATGCTTTTGTTTCTGGTGTACTTGCTCCAAGCGGGAAGCCAATTACTGTACAAACTTTTACATCTGTACCTTTTAATATTTCAGCTGCTGTTTCTACCCAAGTAGGATTTACACATACAGAAGCGAAGTCATGTTGCTTTGCCTCTTCACATAGCGTAACAATTGCTGCTTTTTTTGTATCCGGTTTTAGTAATGTGTGGTCAATTAATTTTGCATAGTTCATTCTTAATATGCCCCTTTCTCCACCAACAAGCTTTTATACCTGTCGGTTGTCTGACGACCATAAACGTTAGCATTATATCATAAAAAATTGTGATTTCATATCTTAACTTCTCCACCAAAGAAAAAAGCATGCAAATCCTTTTTATTTGCATGCTTTTTCATTACGCACTTGCTGATTCTTTTTTATTTGTATCTTCAAGAACACGAACAAATTGCGCTTCATTGTATGGATAACCAGCTTTTGTAATTTTCACTTTTACTAATTGACCAATTAATTCTTCAGATCCTTCAAAGACAACTTTTAAATAGTTATCTGTATACCCTACATATAATCCTTCACGATCCGCTTCTTTAAATGACTCTTCTGGAATAATTTCAAGAACCTCTCCTTCAAATTGAGAAGCATATTCCTTCGCTAACTGATTAGATAATTCAATTAAGCGGTGTACACGATCATTTTTTACATCTTCAGGAACTTGATCATCCATACGTGCTGCTGGTGTTCCAGTACGTTTTGAATAAGGGAAAACGTGAAGTTCAGAGAAACGATTTTCTTTAATGAAATTATACGTTTCCATAAACTCTTCTTCCGTTTCACCAGGGAAACCAACGATTACATCTGATGTAATTGCTAAGCCCGGTAACGCTTCTTTTAATCGATCTAAGCGCTCTTGGAAAAACTCCATCGTATATTTACGTCGCATACGTTTTAATACCGTGTTAGATCCAGATTGTAACGGAATATGCAAATGACGTACAACTGTTTCAGAATCATTTAACACTTGAATCACTTCATTTGAAATTTGGCTCGCTTCGATTGAAGAAATACGCAGACGTTTTAAGCCGTTCACCTGCGCTTCCATATCTCGAAGTAATCCAGCTAGGTTATAATCTTTCATATCTTCTCCGTACCCACCTGTATGAATCCCTGTTAAGACAATCTCTTTATAACCAGCGTCTACTAATTGCTGTGCTTGGTGGATTACTTCTTTACCATCACGAGAACGCATTAAACCACGCGCCCAAGGAATGATACAAAACGTACAGAAATTATTGCAACCTTCTTGTATTTTTAAAGATGCACGTGTACGGTCAGTGAAGTATGGTACATCAAGTTCTTCGTATACACGCGTTTTCATAATATTACGGACAGCATTGATTGGCTGACGTTCTTTACGAAACGCTTCGATATACCCTAGCATTTTTTCACGATCTTGCGTACCAACAACGATATCCACACCTGGGATCGCCATAATTTCCGCTGGAGATGTTTGTGCATAACAACCTGTTACACAAATAACCGCATCTGGATTTTGACGTACAGCACGTCTGATTACTTGGCGACTTTTTTTATCCCCAGTATTTGTTACTGTACATGTATTAATTACATACACATCAGCTTTCTTTTCATATTCAGTCCGCTCATAACCACCTTGTTTAAACAGTTGCCAAATTGCTTCTGTTTCATAGTGGTTTACTTTACAACCTAACGTGTGAAACGCAACAGTTGCCATCGATAATCACCCCATTAATTCAAAATGATACGAAGCAGCACTTAACGCGTAAAGCGGTGCCGTTTCTGTTCGTAAAATCCTTGGTCCTAAACTACATGCTACAAATGTATGTTCACGAAGCGCAGAAATCTCTTCCTCTGATAAACCACCCTCTGGGCCAAATACAAGCAATAGTTTTTGACCAGACTCAAGTTTCGCTAAAGCTTGCGCAAAGTTAGATTTCTCACCTTGTTTTGCCTCTTCTTCATACGCAACAAGACAAACATCATAATCATTACTCATCGCAAGAAGCTGTTTAAATGATACGGGGGCATATACATCCGGAATTTCACTTCGATGTGATTGTTCTGCTGCTTCTTTCACAATTTTTTTCAAACGCTCAACTTTTTTATCTGCTTTTTTTGCATCCCATTTTACAATAGAACGAGATGCTTGAAATGGTAAGAATGCGGCCGCTCCAAGCTCAGTTCCTTTTTGAAAAATTAGCTCAAGCTTGTCTCCTTTTGGCAGTCCACTTGCAATCGTCACGAACACCGGAAGTTCGCTTGACATCTCTACCCATTCTACAATAGCCGTATCCACAAATTCACTGGTAATTTCAGCAATTGTACATCTTGCTGTTTTCCCGTTAACACAGCAATAAACGTAATCTCCTGCTGACATGCGCATCACTCTGGCAATATGATGTACATCATCACCTACAATACGAATGCTTGCATCATTTACATGTCTCTCTTCTACAAAATAACGTTGCATCTCATCACCTTAGTAGAGTTTCGTTCCTTTCGTAAGTATTCACTTACGAAAGGAACGAAACGTTATCATTTTTACATAACAAACGGCAAGTCCCTCACTACACAAAGCGAGAGACTCTTCCGTTCATTATAAAATACACACTATATATTACGCGTTACGTGCAATGATTGCTACCCAATCTTCCACTCTTAACACTTCTTCAATTGTGAAACCTGCTTGTTCTAACGCTTCCGTTATAACCTTTTCCTTCATCTCAATAATGCCAGATGTAATGAAAAACCCACCTGGCTTCACAACTTTTGCTGCATCTTCTGGGAAGAGAAGAATAATCTCCGCAAGTAAGTTCGCTACAATTAAATCAACAGGACCTTCAATACCTTCCAGTAAACTATTTTGTCCAACTGTTACAGTATCTTCCGTGTGATTTAAACGCACATTTACCTGCGCACTTTCTACTGCAACTGGATCTAAATCATATGCCTGAATAGATGATGCACCTAGTTTTGCAGCCGCAATACTTAATACACCAGAACCTGTTCCAACATCAATCACTGTATCTCCAGGCCTAACTGTCTTCTCTAACGCACGAATACACATTGTTGTTGTCGGATGTGTTCCTGTACCAAACGCCATACCTGGATCTAATTCAATAATTTTTTCTTCTGCTGAAGAAGGTGTATATTCTTCCCAAGTTGGTACGATTGTGAATGTATCAGAAATTTTAACTGGATGATAATATTTTTTCCAAGCAGTAGCCCAATCTTCTTCATCTACTTCATTAATGGATATGTGTCCTGTACCGATTTCGATGTCGTAAGAAGGAAGTGCATCAATAGATGATTTTACACTTGCAACTGTTTCATGTAAAGAATCCGTTTGTGGGAAATACGCTTTTATCAAAACGCCTTCTTCCGGATATTCAGCTGGATTAAGCGCATAAATTTCACCATATTGTTGTTCACGCTCTTTTGTTAATTCTGCCGGATCTTCAATCGCTACACCACTTGCTCCTGCTTCGTGTAAAATATGAGAGACTGCTTCCACTGCTTCCTCTGTTGTATGAATACTAATTTCTGACCATTTCACAATTTACCAACTCCATTTTTTATTTCCATTATTCCCCTTTAAAAGCTCGTTTAAGCTTTCTAAATAGGCTATCATCTTGATCTTCTTGACCAGCAAATTCACGCAGTAGTTCTTTTTGCTGTGATGTTAATTTCGTTGGTACGACAACACGAACCACTACATACTGATCACCTTGACCGTATCCGCGCACATTTGGAGCTCCTTTTCCTTTTAAGCGGAATTCTGTTCCTGTTTGTGTTCCTGCCGGAATTTTTAATTTTACTTTTCCATGAACAGTCGGAACTTCCACTTCAGCACCAAGTGCTACTTGCGCAAACGTTAATGGCATTTCACATATAATATGATCACCATCACGCTGGAAGAATTCATGATCTCGTACATGAACTACAACATATAAATCCCCAGCCGGTCCGCCGTTCACACCAGCTTCACCTTTACCAGTCACACGAATTTGTTGACCATTATCAATACCTGCTGGAATTTTAACGTTAATTTTTTTACGCTTACGTACTTTTCCAGAACCATGACATGTCGTACACTTCTCTTTAATAATTTGACCTGTTCCTGAACAATGTTTACAAGCTTGACGATTTACAATACGACCGAAAGGCGTATTTTGTTCTACACTTACTTGCCCTGTTCCTGAACAATGCTTACATGTGTCTTTTGAAGTTCCTGGTTTCGCTCCGCTACCATGACATGTATCACAAGGATCTTCCGCCGGAATTTCAATATCGAATTCCTTACCAAAAATGGCTTCATCAAAGTTTAAAGAAACTTGATATTGTAAGTCAGCTCCTTGACGCGGTGCATTTGGATCACGGCGTCTACCGCCACCGCCACCGAAGAATGAGCTAAAGATGTCTTCGAAACCGAAGCCCCCACCAAAGTCGCCACCGCCGCCAAAGCCTTGATTTGGATCGACATGACCAAATTGATCGTACTGCGCACGTTTTGAATCATCACTTAATACCTCATACGCTTCTTGTACTTCTTTGAATCTTTCAATTGCATTTTCTTCTTTACTTACATCTGGGTGATATTTCTTCGCCAAACGACGATATGCTTTTTTAATCTCATCTTTTGAAGCACCCTTGCTAATGCCTAGTACTTCATAGTAATCTCGTTTACTCATAAGTTTGCAACCCCCGAATCCTTTCACATAAACGTAATTTTAACACCGAAAGAAAGTGCTTTGCAACACTGTTTCCTCACTTACAGTCTGCAAAAAGAAAAACATTAGACTCTCACGCGAAAGATTTGGCATACACCAAGTACTCTGTTCGTGAAAAAAGCCAAAGCCAAGGCACGCTTGACTTTGACTTTTTGTCATCTTATTTATTTTCTTTTACTTATTACTTGTCTTCTTTTACTTCTTCAAACTCAGCATCGACTACATTGTCATTTTTTGCGCCCGCATTGCCTTGTGCGCCTTCTGCTTGCTGTGCTCCTGCAGCAGCTTGAGCTTGCTCATATAATTTTACAGTTAATTGTTGTACGATTTCTTGAAGTGCATCTTTTTTCGTACGGATTTCATCAAGATCATTTTTCTCGATTGCCGCTTGTAATGCCTCTTTTGCTTCTGTTGCTTTCGCTACTTCAGCTGCATCAACTTTACCTTCTAAATCTTTTACAACTTTATCTGTTTGGAAAACAAGTTGATCAGCTTCATTGCGAAGCTCAACTTCTTCTTTACGTTTTTGGTCAGCATCAGCATTTGTTTCTGCTTCTTTTACCATGCGATCTACTTCTTCATCAGAAAGACCTGAAGAAGATTGAATTGTAATTGTTTGTTCTTTACTTGTTCCTAAATCTTTTGCACGTACGTTTACGATACCGTTCGCATCAATATCGAATGTTACTTCGATTTGCGGGATACCACGTGGTGCTGGTGGAAGATCTGTTAATTGGAAACGACCTAGAGTTTTGTTATCTGCTGACATTGGACGCTCACCTTGCAATACGTGAATGTCTACCGCAGGTTGGTTATCAGCAGCAGTTGAGAATACTTGTGACTTACTTGTTGGGATTGTTGTGTTACGTTCGATTAATTTTGTGAACACGCCACCCATTGTTTCAATACCTAATGAAAGTGGAGTTACGTCTAATAATAGAACGCCTTTTACATCACCAGTAAGTACGCCGCCCTGTACTGCAGCACCTAATGCTACAACTTCATCAGGGTTTACACCTTTATATGGTTCTTTACCAGTTTCACGTTTAATTGCTTCTTGTACAGCTGGGATACGAGTAGAACCACCAACAAGAATAACTTTATCTAATTCGCTTGGAGCAAATCCAGCGTCTTTTAATGCGCGACGAGTTGGCTCTAATGTTCTTTCAACAAGGTTAGCTGAAAGCTCTTCGAATTTCGCTCTTGTTAAAGTTAATTCTAAGTGTAATGGGCCAGCAGCTCCAGCACTAATGAATGGTAATGAAATTTGTGTTTGCGTTACACCAGAAAGATCTTTTTTCGCTTTTTCAGCTGCATCTTTCAAACGTTGAAGTGCCATTTTATCTTGGCTTAAATCAATGTTATTTTCCTTTTTGAACTCAGCTACTAAATGATCGATGATAACTTGGTCAAAGTCGTCACCACCAAGACGGTTGTCACCAGCAGTAGAAATAACTTCAAACGTTCCATCTGCTAATTCAAGGATAGATACGTCAAACGTACCGCCGCCTAAGTCATATACTAAAACTTTTTGTTCTTCGTCTTGTTTTTCTAGACCGTAAGCAAGCGCTGCTGCTGTTGGTTCATTAATAATACGTTCTACTTCTAAACCAGCAATGCGACCTGCATCTTTCGTTGCTTGACGCTCTGCATCGTTGAAGTATGCTGGTACAGTAATAACTGCTTTCGTTACTGTTTCACCTAAATATGCTTCAGCAGAAGCTTTTAAGTTTTGTAAAATAATCGCAGAAATTTCTTGAGGTGTATATTCTTTACCTTCAACATCTACTTTGTAGTCTGTACCCATATGACGTTTAACAGACATGATTGTATTTGGGTTCGTAATTGCTTGACGCTTTGCAACTTCCCCAACTTGACGTTCTTCATTTTTGAAAGCTACAACAGAAGGAGTTGTACGATTACCTTCTGGGTTTGGAATAACCTTTGGTTCTCCACCTTCCATAACAGCTACACAAGAGTTTGTTGTACCTAAGTCAATACCGATAATTTTACTCATGGCGAAACCTCCTACATTTATGTAATTATTGATTTACTTTTACCATTGATGGGCGAATCACACGATCTTTTAACTTGTAACCTTTTTGGAATTCTTCCACGACCGCGTTTGATTCGAATGCACTGTCTTCTACTTGCATGACAGCTTGATGTTCGTGCGGATCAAACGGTTTTCCAACCGCTTCAATCGCCTCAACACCTTCTTTTGTCAGCGCTTCTAGCAATTGACGATATACCATGTCCATTCCTTGTAATAAGGACTTCATCTGCTCATCATTTGCTTCCACTTGCATTGCTCTTTCAAAGTTATCAAGAGCTGGTAAAATATCTGACACAAGACTTTGTGATCTATATTTTTCAGCCGCTTGCTTATCAAGTTGAACGCGGCGCTTATAGTTTTCAAAATCAGCTTGTAAACGAAGCGTGCGACCTTCCGTTTCCGTCAGTTTCGCTTGCAGTTCATCTACTCTTTCTTGTAAAAGAGCAGCTTCACTTTTTTCTTCTACTACAGTTTCTTCACTGTTTTCTGTTGTAACAGCTTCTTCTGTTTGTGCTTCTTTTACTTCTTTTACTTCTTCTACCACTTGTTCATTACGCTCTTCCACAAATTTCACCTCCTTAAAAAGCACAGGACCCGCACAAAACGCGCGAATCCGAGCACAATTTGTATACTTACACACCAACAGTGAAAAAATGCACTGCCAGTAGTTTTTATTATTTTGATTTATAAAATCCATTTAAACCATCTGTAAATTGTCTTGTAAACAATTGTAACAAACTAATCACGCGAGAGTATTGCATTCTCGTTGGTCCTAGAATTGCAATTGTTCCAAGCTGTTCCTCTCCAATGGAGTACGTTGCAGAAATCAAGCTGCAATCTTCCATAGCTGTCGAAGAATTTTCACGGCCAATTTTCACCTGAATGCCCACTTGCTTGTTGCGCAAAATATCATAAAATTCAGCTTCATTGTCAATCATTGTTAGCAAGGAGCGCATTTTTTGAATGTCGTGAAACTCCGGCTGTGAAAGCATATTTGCTTTTCCACCAAAATATATTTTTTCCGACAAAGGAACTTGAAATGTACCATCCAACATTTTCATAGCACTATCATAATTGTGGACATATTGACGCAGAACCATCACAATTTCTTTAAAGATTTTGTTATGCAATTCTGCCATCGGTACACCAGATAGCTTTTCATTTAAAATGTTAACCATTTTTTCTAAATCTGATAAATCAACAGATTCCGGAACGGTAATCGTTTTACTTTGCACATGTCCTGTGTCAGTGACAATAATTGCGACCGCTGTTTGATGACCCAGTGGAACAATTTGTACATTTTTTAACTTATTTGTACTCACTTTTGGCCCAAGAACAATCGCCGTATAATTCGTAAGTTCTGATAAAATTTGAGCGGATTGCTGTGCAATTTTTTCCGCTTCAAAAATTCTTTCAGCAAACAGGTCTTTAATCTGTACAATATCTTCACTCGGTACATGTTGCGGTGCTAAAAGATGATCCACATAAAATCGATACCCTTTCTCGGAAGGGACACGTCCAGAAGAACTGTGTGTCTTTTCAATAAACCCAAGTTCTTCTAAATCAGCCATTTCATTTCGAATAGTAGCTGAACTAAATGTAATTTCTTCTTTCTTAGCCAACGTTCTTGATCCAACAGGTTGCGCTGATCCGATAAAGTCATCGATAATCGTCTGTAAAATTAAGAGCTGACGTTCCGTAAGCATCTCATCATCACCTCTGTTAGCACTCTTTGTCTTCGAGTGCTAAATCTATTAATAACTTACCAAAATTGACATTCAATTGTCAACGGAAACGTCATGAAATAAAGTGAAACTTTTAGCAGGGGTGATTTTCCCACTGCTAATTAGTTGAACCAATCGAGCTCTTACAGACGATTCCCCCTCGCTTCACTTCTTTGTACCGTCCGTTAGAGCGGGGGAAATGAAACTTTTTACCAATCGCTTTATACCAAGTTAATCCATTAAAAATGATTGAAACACTTCATTCCCGAGTAGCTTTCCTTTTCTTGTTAGGGAGACGTGTGTATTTGCTTCCTGAAGCAATCCATGTTCTTTATTATCGAGCAACTGCTTCCCAAATATTTCATTCATCTCTACGCCAAATTTCTTCATAAATTCTAACTTAGAAACTCCTGCTATTTTTCGCAATCCTAAAAATAACTCTTCTTCCATTTGTTCTTTTCTTGTTACTTCATGGATATCTAAATACGGGAATCCTGTCTCATCGATTTTGGAGAAGTATTGTTTCAACGGTCCAACATTTTGAATTCGTTGACCATTTACGTAACTATGGGCTCCAGCTCCAAAACCATAATACGCTTCATTATTCCAGTATGTGAGATTATGTCTACTTTCATAGCCTTCTTTTGAAAAATTACTAATCTCATACTGTTTATAACCATGTTTCTCCATTTCGTCCATCACAATTTCATACATTTTTGCTTCGTGATCTTCTCCTGGAAGTCTCAATTTTCCTTTATTCATTAAGTTATAAAAGACCGTTTTCGGTTCAACAATAAGGGAATACGCAGAGAAATGTTGTACACCAAGTGTGAATGCAATTTCCAACGTTTCTTTTACATCTTCTATCGTTTGTGTTGGCAGTGCATATATTAAATCGACATTAATATTTGTAAAACCAACTTCCTGCGCTTCACGAATCGCTAAGAATGCATCTTCCTTCGTGTGTCCCCGCCCAATTTTCTGTAACAATTCATCTCGGAAAGTTTGAACACCAAAACTAACCCGATTTACACCGCCATCCAGTAGCAGATTTAGTTTCTCTTTTGGTAAATCTCCCGGATTTGCTTCAAAAGTTAATTCACAATTCGGAGCAAATGGACGTAAACGACGATTAATAATGGCAAGGAGTTTTTCAGTCTGTTCCATATTTAGTGCCGTTGGCGTTCCACCGCCAACAAAAATTGTCTTCATGTTCTCAAATGGTACCTTTTCGACTGTATTTATAATTTCTTTCTCTAAGTATTGTAAATATTGATCAACCGGCTGACGTTCAATAAATACTTTGTTAAAATCACAATAGTGACAAATATGCTGGCAAAATGGGATATGAATATATGCAGCTTGTATCAAACTATGCTCCTACCTTTCTAAAAAGAAACCTCTGCACTTCGGAGGCTTATTTACTTCTGTAATCCTGTGCAAATTTGTTCCATTCGCATTTTTCCCCAATCATACATCATTTCAACGATTGGTAAAAGTGTCGTGCCTAGGTCCGTCATAGAATATTCTACACGCGGAGGTACTTCCGGGTACACAGTCCGATTAATGATTCCATCTTCTATTAATTCTTTCAATTGATTGGACAATACTTTATGTGAAATATTTGGAAACAAACGTTGTAATTCACTAAAACGATGAGATCCTTCTACTCCTAAATGCCATAAAATCACAACTTTCCACTTCCCACTAATAATAGAAAGCGTCAATTCCTTCTCACAATTAAAATCACCATTTTGAATTTTATCTTGAATTTCTTTTCGAATGTTCTCAGACATCGATAGTCTCCTAACTTTCAGCATACTAACAAAAAGAAGCCGTACAAACGGCTTCTTTTTGTTTTATTAATTATCATCCATTTTCAATACAGCCATAAATGCTTCTTGCGGTACTTCTACAGAACCAACAGACTTCATACGTTTTTTACCTTCTTTTTGTTTATCAAGAAGTTTACGTTTACGAGAAATGTCACCACCGTAACATTTTGCAAGTACGTTTTTACGCATCGCCTTAATTGTAGAACGCGCTACAACTTTGTTCCCAATCGTCGCTTGAATAGGCACTTCAAACTGTTGCCTTGGAATTAACTCTTTTAACTTTTCTACGATTACTTTACCACGGTCATATGCAGAATCACGATGCACAATGAAAGATAAAGCATCCACATTTTCGTTATTTAATAAAATATCCATCTTCACAAGTTTAGACGGTTTATAACCGATTAACTCGTAGTCAAATGATGCATAACCTTTCGTATTAGACTTCAATTGATCAAAGAAGTCGTATACGATTTCAGAAAGTGGAATTTCATATGTCAACGTAACACGTGTTTCATCTAAGTATTGCATATCAAGGAATGTACCACGTTTCCCTTGGCAAATTTCCATTACAGCTCCAACGTAATCGTTCGGAACCATAACAGTCGCTTTTACAAATGGTTCTTCCACACGATCGATCGTTTGAGGATCCGGCATATTAGATGGGTTATCTACAATCATCTCGTCTCCATTTGTTAAATGCACTTTGTAAATAACGCTTGGTGCAGTTGTAATTAAATCAATTTTAAATTCACGCTCAATACGTTCTTGAATAATTTCCATGTGAAGTAATCCTAAGAATCCACAGCGGAAACCAAATCCAAGTGCTTGAGATGTTTCTGGTTCAAACTCAAGAGCAGAATCGTTTAATTCTAGCTTTTCTAACGCATCACGTAAATCATTATAACGTGCAGAATCAATTGGATATAAACCACAGAATACCATCGGGTTTAATTTACGATAACCTGGTAACGCTTCTGCAGCTGGACGTTTTGCATGTGTAATCGTATCACCAACACGCGTATCGCCTACGTTTTTAATAGATGCTGCTAAGAATCCTACATCACCTACTGTTAACTCTTCACGTTGCGTTGTTTTCGGTGTGAATACACCTACTTCCGTTACTTCAAACTCTTTACCAGTCGCCATCATACGTACTTTATCGCCAACTTTTACTGTACCGTTTACAACACGGATGTAGGCAATTACACCACGGTATGGGTCATATAAAGAATCGAAAATCATACATTGCAACGGTTCTTCAGAGTCCCCTACTGGAGCTGGTACTTTTTCAACGATTTGTTCTAAAATCTCTTCGATTCCGATACCAGCTTTCGCTGAAGCAAGTACAGCTTCTGATGCATCTAAACCAATTACATCTTCTACTTCTTGACGTACGCGCTCTGGATCTGCACTTGGTAAATCTATTTTATTAATAACCGGTAAAATTTCTAACTCGTTATCAAGTGCTAAATATACGTTTGCTAACGTTTGCGCTTCAATCCCTTGCGCTGCATCGACAACAAGGATCGCACCTTCACAAGCCGCTAAACTACGAGATACCTCGTATGTAAAATCGACGTGTCCTGGTGTATCAATAAGGTGAAGAATGTACTCTTCGCCGTCTTTCGCTTTATACGTTAATTGAACTGCATTTAACTTAATTGTAATTCCACGCTCGCGCTCTAAATCCATAGAGTCAAGTAATTGAGCTTTCATTTCGCGCTGTGTTAACGCGTTTGTTTTCTCCAAAATACGATCTGCCAACGTTGATTTTCCGTGATCAATGTGAGCAATGATAGAGAAGTTACGAATTTTGGACTGCCTTTTTGCTCTTTCTTCTTTATTCATCTATGTTCTCAACTCCTAATAGTCTCGCCAATATACACTAGCACTGATTATATCAATACAACAGCAAAGATTCAATGAAAACTCGTGCCATGCGAAAGACAAATCATTCTATTTTTATCATATGCAAGTAAAGGACAAGAGACAAATCTTTTTCCAACAGAAAAACGGTTGTCTTACAATTAAGATAAGACAACCGCTTTTTATTCTTCAAATTGGTAGAAAATCTCTTTTATCTTTCCAATTACTGTGTCTGTGCCAAACCGAGCAATATTTTGAGTGAATGATGCGAGTCCTCTCCCAAATCCTTCTATAACATTAAAGCTCCTCAGACCTTCCAGCTGTTTTTGCTTTTCAATAGCCGAAAACGCCCCTCCTAAAATCTCTGTCTCTACGCTCCCATTCGCTGTTCCTGTCATTTGAGAAATTTGTTCATACGTTGGATTACGATAACCCTTCATGCTTTTTAAACCATAGTTCGTGATTCCCATACCAACGAACATGACAAAAAGAAAGAGAATGACCATACTCATACACTGGAGCGTAAATCGACTCAAATTTGTTCGCTCCTTTTCGTCAATGCGTGTATGCACCTGTATTATCTTGATCGACCTGATGATGCAGCGCCGCATTTAAACCGCTCGCGATTACATTTGCCATATCTTCAATAAATGCGTCCACTTCTTTTGGTGTCACCATTAAATTATGACCAAGTGGCGCTAATACTTCATATATCAATTTTCGCTTTTCTTCGTCTTCTAACGTGCCTACTGCTCCTAAAAACATATTTCGGCTTTTTGCATCCGGCATATCTTCTTCCGTTAATTTCTTCTTTTCTCCAAATGTAAAACCAGCTGGTAATAAAGAACGAGACGGCTTGTCTCCTTCTTTCAGTTCACGTCCAAAATGCTTTAAAATAAAATCAATTGTATCACTCGTAATCGAAACCGCATCAACAACCGTCGGAACACCAATTGCGATAACGGGGATACCAAGCGTTTCTTTACTCAACTCTTTTCGTTTATTACCCACGCCAGATCCCGGATGAATACCTGTATCTGAAATTTGTATTGTACTATTTACACGTTCAATGGAACGTGCAGCAAGGGCGTCAATTGCAATTACAAAATCCGGCTTTATTTTTTCAATGATACCGTAAATGACATCACTTGTTTCAATACCTGTAATACCCATCACACCTGGGCGAATCGCACTGACAGGCCGAAACCCTTCTTCTACACTTTCAGGCTGCAACTTAAATAAATGGTGCGTCACAAGCACATTCTCTACAACGATTGGTCCCAACGCATCAGGTGTTACATTCCAGTTCCCTAATCCAACAATTAAACAGCTTGCCTCCTTGCTAATTCCAATTTCTTCTAATAAATAAGAAAACTCTTTCGCAAAAATACGTTCCACTTTTTGCTGCAATTCTGTATCTTGTTGACGAATCCCTTGCACTTCAAGCGTTAAATAATTTCCAGGTTTCTTGCCCATTGATTCAGAAGCACTCTCATCAATGATTACTTTTGTAATGATAATTCCTTCTTCTTCTCGCTCTTTTACAATAACGCCTTGAATTCCCGTTTGTTCTTGCTGACGTTCCTGTAACATTTGATGCGCCTCTACTGCAAGGTCTGTCCTAACAGCATATTTACTTAAATCCAATGGTTCTTTCATCGTATCTCCTCCGCGATTAATAGTAAATATCGTTAGATTTCCCAAAATTATATACAGTCATTCTTTCCCTTACATGAAATTTCATTGATCTCACTATTGCAATTATCTTCTCCGTTTGATAGAATATCACTTGTTCTATGTAAGTATCGAGTCACTCGATCGCACCAGGGAGGTGAAAAGTATGGCAAACATTAAATCTGCTATCAAACGCGCTAAACTTAGCGAAGAGCGTCGTTCACATAACGCTTCTATCAAATCTGACATGCGTTCTGCTGTTAAAACTGTAGAAGCTTTAGTTACTAATAACGATCTTGAAACAGCTAAAGAAGCTTTCAAAACTGCTTCTAAAAAACTTGACAAAGCAGCTCGTAAAGGTCTTATCCACCAAAACGTTGCTTCTCGTCAAAAATCTCGCTTAGCGAAAAAAGTAAACGCGTAAGGCGTTTAAAAACGATCCATTTGGGTCGTTTTTTTATTTACCCCGCATTAACAGTCAGTAATATCCCTACCTCAAAGTTCGGCAGGAAGCAAAGAAGTTAGGTGAGGGATAAACTGCCCGTAAAAGCCCGATTGGTGAGAGATGATGATCAATAGGGGATGAAGAAAACCCCATTTTCCCCTCTCTTATTTACACCAATCTGTTCCATGGCATAGAAAAAAGTCCACACAACGAATGGCATGAACTTTTTTTATTTTATCCAGCTGTGGCAGCTAGAATCTCCGGCCATTTCACACTCTTGGTCGAAGCCAAAAGCGCTTCTCGGTCGAGTGCTCCAATGACCTGCGATTCTGAGCAAGCTGCCTCCGCTTTTATTTTATCCAATATGATTTAAACGCATTAAGAAAAATTCTAAAACAAGTTTCTTGTCCATTTTCCCCGTCTTCATGCTATAATCTGCTTCAGCTAACTCAAAAATCACTTTTTTCAATTCTTCAAATGAGAAGAATTTCGTTTGATTCATCGCTAATTTCACTCGATACGGATGGACACCAATATGTGAGGCAATTTGATTTTGTCCATATCCACGCTGTTGCAATTCTTTCACTTGATACAATAAGCGAAATTGACTTACCAATAATGCCAATAGTTTAATCGGCTCCTCTTGCTGTGTAAACAATCCGTCTAAAATTTGCATAGCACCAGCAATATCTTTTTTCACTACTTTTTCTGTTAAAGCAAATACGTTTTGTTCGACCGATTTTGGCACAAGCTCTGCCACGAGTTTTGTCGTAATTTCACCGCCCATACCAACATAAAGGGTCAACTTATCCATTTCCTTTGACAGCATCGTTACGTTGCTCCCTACAAGTTCTAAAAGTAAACTAACGGCTACTTCCTCTATATGAACATGCACTTCGTCTGCACGAGCTACAATCCATTTACGAACATCCTGTACTTGCATCGCATTTGCTTCTACTACATCAGCTGTTTTCTTTAATAATTTCGTGATTTTTTTGCGTTCATCTAGCTTTTCATATGGAGCGACAAATACAACAATTGAAAATGGAGATGGTTCAGCAATATACTCCTCTAAAATCTTTATATTTTGTTCTAATTTTTCTTTTTGTGATGTTAAAAACAACGGAGACTTTATAAGTATTATTTTGCGATCTCCAAAAAAAGGAAGCGTTCGCGCATCCTCTATCACGTCTTCCAAGTACGCTTCTTCTAAATCATACGTTACAACATTAAACTCTCGATCCTCTTCAGCCAATGCTTCAGATGTTACAAGCTTTATCGTTTCATTTATAAAATACGCTTCTGTTCCATATAATAAGTACAATGGTGCAAACTGCTTTTTTTTAATTTTCTTATGTATATCACTCATACTTTTTCCTACTCCCTAATTTGGCAATATATCTTTATACTAATGCGGTATCTTTCGTTTTACAAGTAAGTACAAAGGAACAGGCGCTGTTACCTGCCCCTTTATCTATATAAAACGCCACTCAATAAGCCCCGGGAATCTTATTGATGAGCGGTGACTACTTTACTTGTATTATTTACAGTAGTTGTATAAGTATAAATGCCAACTGTTAACACACTTGGAAGTTAACTATTATTTTGCTAAGAAGCCTTGAAATGCATCTTCTATCATTGTAGGTTTTCTTTATCTATACGGATCGTTAGTGAAACAAATGAAATTCCGGGTCACTATTCGTACGGAATGCATTTCTTTTTTCAAATGAATATGTTCTATTTATCTTCATATGGAAATTGTAGATTTTTTTCTGACAATATTTTATACTAAAATGGAATGTTGGGGGAGGGATTCTAAATGAATGAATTTGAACAAAACGTTCAAAGCAAACGCAATGACGCTATTGATTCAGGGGTAGGTTTTATCGTTTCATTTGGTTTTTTCGCAACACTTTTTATTATTGCAACAATTATTAAATTTATTGGTTCTTAAAGTGCGTGTTCAAAAAGGAGAATACGGAGTGTAGATTGCGCTACATGAGTACCGGACTTTTTGAACTTCCTCTTAAAGGTTGCTAATAGCAACCTTCTTTTTTACTATGCTTCATCCTATGTCAATTTACCGTGAAACGTTCCCCGTTCTCCTTGAAAAATATATACAATAGCCCCTTGCTCATCGGTTCGCCATACATCAATGTCCCTTTCCACAAAACGCTCTAAAACTTCCTGATGCGGATGACCATAGCGATTCCGATCTCCTACCGAAATAATCGCTTTTTGCGGCTGAATCTGGTCTAAAAAAACAGATGACGATGATGTTTTACTCCCATGATGACCCACCTTTAAAATATCAACTTGTAACTGTGGATATTGCTCTATGAGATTTTTTTCTCCTTTTTCCTCTAAATCCCCTGTAAACAGCCATGTGAATCCACCTAATTTTGCTTGTAACACAATCGATGTTTCATTATCCCCCTTCTCTCGTCCTTCTGGTAATAAAACAGAGAACAATGCTCCGCCCTCTCGCCAACTTTCCCCTTGCCCTACAATTTTCGTCCGTATATGCTTTTGCTTGGCAAACTGCTTCAAGTCCTTCTCTAGCGGTGTTTCTTCTATCTTCGTTCCAAATACAATCTCTTCCACAGCGATAGACTGTACTAACTCTTTTGCTGCTCCCATATGATCAGCATCCCCATGCGTTACAATTAACTTATCAATCTTTCTAACACCTTCTTTTTGTAAAAACGGAAGGAGTATATCATGTCCCACAGAAAACTCATGCTTTTTTTTCTGCCATTTTTCTTTTTTTACCGGAAGGGTTCCCCCTGTATCAATGAGATAGACCCCTTTTTCATACGGCAAACGAATCAAAATCGCATCTCCTTGTCCAACATCAATAAAAGTAACACTTCCACTGGCACGAAAATAGGAAGAGATGTAATGACATGTACTGATAAAGAGAAAAAGACTCACAAAGAGAAGCCGAAATTTCTTCCCAATCAACCCTTCCCAAAAAATGAATACACAAATAATACTAAAACAATATAAAGCCACAAGGAACGGAGGAGGTTGCCCAAAAATAAGACGGATAAACGGGAGGGTTTCACAATACTGAAGAACATCATTTGAAAACGTTAAGCACACTGATAATCCATGCGCAATCCATATAGATATAGAGGGTACAACTAACATACAAACAAGAATAACGAGGCAACAAGGTAACACAAAACAAGATAAGAACGGGACATATATCATATTGAGAAGAACACTATATGGGGAAAAATAACCGAAATGATATAATAAAATAGGAGTACTAGCAAGCTGTGAAATAACCGAAAGATAGATTGCATTTCGAATGAGGCCATTTTCACGATGTAAAAGCCGACTTGCTGAAAGTAATAATGCAAAACTACCAACAAATGAAAATTGAAATCCAATATCAAATAACACATAAGGGTTATATAAAAACATCAGCATAGCCGTTATACTAAGGGCATCCAGGCTTGAAACACGAACAGAATGCATCAGTGTAGCTAATAACATTACACCCGTTACAGAGGCTCGTACGACAGATGGAGAAGCCCCTGCTAAAAACATGTACAAAGGAATACAAACAATGAGGCAAATCGTGGTCATTTCCCGTGTCATTCCGATTCGTAGTAAAATAAAATACCCAATTGCAATTAGCAGTACAATATGCGAACCTGAAATCGCCAAAAGATGGGTAAGGCCAAATTGTTGATATTGTTCTTCTACTTCAAATGACATCAGCTGCCGGTCTCCAAATACTAAAGCATTCATAAACGCTCCAGTTTGTCCGGGGAACATTTCTTCCACCGATGAAACCGCGCTTTGCCGCAGTGAAAATATCCACTGCACAAACGTCGAAGATTCTTGCATACAATTTGAAATTGATCCCGCTTCAAATAAAAAATGAATCTGTTGCTTGTATAAATAGTCACGATAGTCAAACCCATAAAAATTCCGTGCTTGCGGTGGTTCCTTTAATTTCCCATTGAACGTACAGCTCATACCAATCCACAACTGCTTCAAGCTTTCTTTTTGTTCATACGACTGTATTTTATAAAAGAGTTGCAACGTATCTCTATCATTTACCTCTATTTGAAAAGAAAGTCGATCACCGTTTATCAGAGGGGATGTTTGAATAACACCTTTTACAGTTTCACTGTTTAAGGATTGTCGAGGATGGTTTTGCCTTTCTATATATGCTACGTAGAAAGAACTAACTATATATGTGAGGATACATATAAGGAGGACTTGACGAGAATTTCGATATATACAAAACAGGACATAACAGCCAAACAAACTTATATACAACATTGAAAACGAGGAACAGGCTGTTGCAATCCCTATAGCAAACGAAATTGCAACATACCCCCATTGTCCACGCAACTCATACTCCCCCCTTACAGAAGATGTTTAAAAAGTCCGGTAAAGATAGCTATCGCATTTCTTCGTTACGTCACCACTTCGGTACTCATGTATATAAATCCATTTTGATCTTTCGACATATAAGCCGCGGCTATGGATAACAAAAGGTGACCTGCACTCGTTTTCTCTCTTTGTTTTCACTATGTCTGGGCAGGAAAAGGATCTGACCGCTTCTATGCATGGCCGGATGCTCTCTTCCACCTAAAAAGAAGGGTTTTATGTCGGTTTTTTAATTTGTATTTATATAGTTCAATCTACACTCCGTATCCTCCTGGCTTCCGCGCCTCGAGCTACTCAGCTCTCTTTATCCTCCTTTTTGAACAAGCACTTACAGCATATCTTTTGCTTTAGCGAATACTTGTTGTAATTCATCCATTGTAAGATCATCTTTCTCTAAAGATGCAAAAAGTTCTTTTACTTGTATAATACGTTGTTGCTGTTCTAACGTTGTAATATCATATTCAAGCGGGACATGTTTCACTTTTACATTTGCTTGCTGGAATAATTCAACAGCATACGGATGGTTTTTATAGTCTTGCGCATAATACACAGCCGTAATACCACTTTGAATAATCGCTTTACAGCATTGCAAACAAGGAAAATGCGTGACGTAAATTTCTGCACCGTCTGTTTTTGCACCAAATTTAGCACATTGCAACAGCGCATTCATCTCCGCATGAATGGTACGGACGCAATGATTATCAATGACATAACAACCATCGTCTATACAATGCACACCACCTGTAATCGAACCATTATATCCACCCGCAATAATTCGCTTATCACGGACAATTGTCGCCCCTACCGCAAGCCTTGTACATGTGCTACGCAGTGATAACAAATGGCTTTGTGTCATAAAATATTGATCCCAAGAAATTCTTTCCATATCTTCACCTACTTTTTCATCTACTTGTAGTGTAGCGAAAGAGGAAAAAGTTCGTCAATCTTTTATGGAATAATTATTTGATCTTTTATTTTTTCAAGAGACTTTTCTCCAATTCCATCCACTTCCAATAAATCCTCCACTTTTTGAAACGGTCCACGCTGCTCACGATATTTCATAATATTTTCTGCTTTTCGAGGTCCAATACCCGGTATTTTTTCAAGCTGCTCTTTTGATGCCGCATTAATTTGAATTTTCCCCTCTTGTTGTGAAGACGGGCTAGTTCCCTGCACTTGGTCTCCTTTTTTCGGAACATAAAGTAGCATTTGATCTTGAACGACCTGCGCTAAATTCACCTTTGCTACATCTGCTTCTGGTAAAAAACCTCCTGCTTTTTCAATGCTATCCTTTACACGCGCTCCAGTTTGCAACTCATATACGCCTTCACGGTGTACAGCTCCTTTTATATCAATCATAATTGTTTTTTTCTGTTGTTTTGACTCTTCTAATTTTAATTTACTTTTCCTCTCTTCAGCCTTCTCATTTGTTTCCAGTTTTACGACTTGCTGCTCAGGTTGGTGCTTTGTCTGCCATATAAATAATAAAAAAACTACTCCAATAGCCCCTAATAAAGCAAACCACTTCTTTTGAAAATTCATCATCATTTTATACCTCCAATTCATAATTTCACAACATGATTCATATTGTTTAGGAGAAAGATGTTACGAAGGAGGGGATGAAACATTGAACATAGGAATCATAGGGACAGGAAACATGGGGAACATACTCATCGATGCATGCTTGGAAACCCGTGCTGTCAAGCCTTCGTGCCTTACTATTATTAATCGTACGCTCGCAAAAGCATATCATATAAAAGAAAAGTATCCTTCTATTCATATAGCAAAGACGATACAAGAAGTAATTGAGCGTTCACAACTTATTTTCATTTGTGTAAAGCCTTTAGATATATATCCGATTTTGACAAAACACGCCGCTCATTTTACAAATGAAAAATGCCTTGTTTCTATTACAAGTCCAATATCGGCTTCTCAATTAGAAAAGATTGTACCGTGTCACGTAGCACGTATTATTCCAAGCATCACAAACCGAGCGTTCTCTGGTGCTTCACTTTTTACATTTGGGAAAAACTGTTCAAACGAATGGGAACAAAAGTTGTTTCGTTTATTTAAAAACATTTCTACCCCTATTGTGATTCGAGAGGATATCACACGAGTTTCATCTGATATCGCAAGTTGTGGGCCTGCATTCTTCAGCTATTTATTACAATGTTTCATCGATGCCGCTGTAGACAAAACCAATATTACCCATGAAGAAGCAACTACTTTAGCAAGTGAGATGATTATTGGGATGGGGAAACTACTAGAAAAAGGAATCTTCACATTACCAACTCTGCAAGAGAAAGTATGCGTAAAAGGCGGTGTTACCGGAGAAGGGATTCGCATTTTAGAAGATCACGTTGGAGACATGTTTGAGAAATTATTCGAGCGGACACATGAAAAATACGATGAAGATATAGCAGAGGTCGAACAGCAATTTAATAAGCACACGTAAATAATACGCCATGATTATACAAAATCCTCTTATTGATTCTCATCTTTTTTCACAGTACATTTCGTTTTAACATTTTTTTTATATTTTACATGTATCTTTTTCAACTCTTTCTATACGTAAATTGACATATTCCACTCTAAACAAAAAAGCAACCAAATTGGTTGCTTTTTTTGTTTAGCCGTTCTTTTTCGCCATAAAAAAGATTCGTTCTGTTTGTTCCGTTATTTCCGTGCGTTCAAAATCACCCGTTACACGAAGCACTGTAAATCCAGCTTCTTCAAGCCATTTCGTCAGCAATTCAACAGAATATGCACGTTGCATATGAAATTCATCAAAACGATGATACACTCCCACCTCTTGATCCTGCACAAAAAATGTAAGATCATGTTCAACACTATTCGGCTCTTCACCAGGGAAGCAATTCCAAATAAGAGCAACTTCTTCACCATTCACTGTATATGTTTCATTTTGAAACACATGATGAATTTTATAAAATGAGTGTACATCAAACAAAAACAAACCATCTTTTCGCAAATGATGAAACACACGTCTAAACGCTTCTTGCACATCTTCCTCTTGCAATAAGTAATTTAATGAATCACAAAAAATCGTCACACAATCAAACTCACCCGGAACATCCAGTTCACGCATATCTTGTTGATAAAAGGGAATAAAGTGTCCTTCTTCCCCAAGCTTTTGTTGTGCAACTGTTAACATTTCTTCCGAAAGATCAACACCAATGACGTCATAACCTGCCTTGACAAGTGGAAGCGTTACATTCCCGGTTCCGCAAGCTACATCAAGAATTTTCGCGTCTTTCATCCCTGCCTGCCGTAAGCTTTCCTCAGTGAATTCTACCCATTTATCATAGGGAACATCGTTCATGAGTTCGTCATATAGCAAAGCAAATTGCTCGTATCTCATTGGCTTAACTCTTTTGTAATATCTTCACGTGGTACATCGCCCCATAGACGTTCTAAATTATAGTGATTACGCTCATCCTTATGGAATACATGCGCCACTACATCACCAAGGTCTACTAAAACCCAGCGCGCTTCATCGAAACCTTCCATACGTTGCACATCAATTTCAAACTCGTGTGCTTTCGCCTTAATTTCACGAGCAATCGCTTGTACCTGTTTATCTGAATTACCATGGCAAATAATGAAATAATCCGCAATCGGCGAAATACCTTGCATATTTAATACAACCATATCTTCTGCTTTTTTATCATCAGCTGCTTGTGCTGCCAATACTAATAGTTCTTTATCTTTCATTCAGTAACTTCCTCCTTTAGGGCCGCATTGTATGTTTGAAATGTTAGCGGATAAATGGTTTGATCCTTTTCCATTAAAAATTGAATCGTGCGCTTTAATGCAAATAATAATGCTTTATTTATATCTTCACGCGCCAATTCACGTGCTTCTTCAACACCTGGAAATTTACGACCCGGTTCAATATAATCCGCCACATAAATGACTTTATCAAGCATCGTCATACTTTCATGACCGCTTGTATGATATGTAATGGCTTGTAAAATTTCATGATCTGTAATACCGACTTCTTTTTCTACTAAGTATGCCCCAACCGGAGCATGCCATAACTCTTTATTAAACTGAAGTAAATCTTTTGGCAATTCTTCTCGTTTAATAATTTCTTCCATTTCTTGAATCGGTCTACATTTTGCATAATCATGAAAAATAGCAGCCATCTCTGCTTTTTTCTCATTAACACCATATAGCTTCGCAAGTTCAATTGCAGTTTCCATTACGCCAATTGTGTGAATATAACGCTTTTCATGCATTTGTTGTTTCACAATTTCAAGTGCTTGCTTACGATCCATACAACCCATTCCTCTCAATATATGCCTGTACTTGTTTCGGAAGCAAATACTTGCACGTTTTCTTCTTCACAAATCTTTCACGTAAAAGCGAAGAAGAAACGGCAAATTCCGGAATCTCTATTGTGACAATTTGATAAGGCGTATGCAATGTATAACCCGGCCTCGCAACCCCAACAAATGTTACGAGTTGGAGTAATGCATCGATGTTATACCATTTTGGTAAATACTCCACCATATCTCCGCCAATAATAAAATAAAACTGTATGTCCGAATGCTTCTCTGTCAATTGTAACATAGTGTCATACGTATAGGATGGGCCCTCACGGTTCAGCTCTTCTAAACAAATGGAGAAATGATCCTCTTGTTCAATTGCTAGCTCTAACATGTTCAATCGATTTTCTACACTTGTAATACTGCGACCCTGTTTATGAGGCGGAATTTGATTTGGTAAAAACCAAATTTCATCAAGCTGCAATGCATCGTATACCTCATTTGCAATCAACAAATGTCCATGATGCGGCGGATCGAATGTACCACCAATGATTCCAACCTTTTTCAAAGGAAACTCCCCCTTCTACCCCGCATTAACAGGCAGTAAGACCCCACCTCAAAATTCGAGATATTTAGGGGATAACTGCATGTTAAAGCCCGATTGGTTCAACTAATCATCAGGGCATCCCCTGATGAAAGTTTCACTTTATCCCGCACGTAACGGACATGGATTGTGGAAACGATTTATACACATTCAATCCGGAAAACTTTCCCTTTATGGAA
Organism: Bacillus sp. DX3.1; assembly: GCF_030292155.1. Classification (NCBI taxonomy): domain Bacteria; kingdom Bacillati; phylum Bacillota; class Bacilli; order Caryophanales; family Bacillaceae; genus Bacillus; species Bacillus sp. DX3.1. The sequence continues at coordinate 4,041,751 of NZ_CP128153.1, forward strand.
GTTTGATTTGTTTGTTTTCTCTTGACTCTTTGTATAAAACAATTGTGCCTCCAATTACTTGTACAATTTCTGCTCTTGCCCCTTGCGCAAGTTCTTCTGCAACTTCATGACGATCAAATTCACAGTTTTGTAGTACACTCACTTTGAATAGCTCACGAACTTCTAATGCTTCTCCAATTTGTTTTACCATATTTTCATTTACGCCGCCTTTTCCTACTTGAAAAATCGGTGTTAAGTGATGTGCCTTCGCACGTAAAAATCGTTTTTGTTTTCCTGTTAACATATATTTAGCCTCCAAGCTTTTTCTTTACTAGTTGTTTCATTCGTTCAACGTCTGGTAAGCGTCCTGTCCACATTTCAAACGCCAGTGCTCCTTGATAAACAAACATATCAATTCCATTTTGTACAATTGCCCCCTGCGCTCTAGCATCTTGCAGTAACTTTGTCTCTAACGGATTATAAATGATATCCGAAACAATTGCTCCTTGTTTGAGAGAACCAATTTGCAGAGGGGTATTTTTGACATGTGGATGCATACCTACCGTCGTTGTATGAATGATAATATCATAATTCACTTGCTCTTGTGTTGCTTGCTCTAAAGAAAGAGCATGCGACCCAATATTCGTTTGACATCCAGCAATAAGCTGGGCTGCCTTTTCCACTGTACGATTCGCAATATCAATTTCTTTTACACCTGCATCTATAAGTGAAAAATAGATAGCACGGCATGCGCCTCCTGCACCAAGTAATAAAATACGCTTCTGGTGCAAGGGCTCTTTACTAAGAGATTGTAATGAACGTACATAGCCGATTCCATCTGTATTATAGCCGATTAATTTTCCGTCTTTATGAAGCACTGTATTAACAGCACCAATTTGCCCTGCTAACGGATCAATGTTATCCAAGTACTCCATGATAGAAACTTTATGCGGAGTTGTTACATTAAAGCCCGAAACTCCTAATGCCTTCAACCCTTTCACCGCTTCTGCCAACGCATTCTCTTCTACGCGAAACGCGTGATAATGAGCATCTATACCGCAATATTGAAACGCATCGTTATGCATGAACGGTGATAATGAATGTCCGATTGGATTTCCAATTACGCCATATAATTGTTTCATAAGCTCTCTCCAGTTTAAATTAAAGATTTACGTAATGAAACACTAACTCCTTTTGGTACATGCGCTACAATTTTCGCTCCTGGCTCGTTCACAGTAACCCAGCCTAATCCAGAAAATACAACATCTGTTTTCGGCTCACGAATATTAAATTCGTATTTCACAAGCCCAGGCATGTTTTCTAGTTCTTCTGGAGTTGGTGGATTTAATAATTCTCCAGCATGTTTTTCATACAATTCATCTGCTTTTTCAAGCTTCGTACGATGAATTGGTAGACGGTTTGATACGTGGCAAGTGAATGCACGGCGACCACCACTTATATAATCAAACCTTGCTAATCCGCCGAAGAATAATGTTTGCTCTTCGTTTAATTGGAACACCATCGGTTTAATTTCTTTCGTTGGTGTAATAAGCTTTAAGCTTTGTTTTCCAACGTAATGTGCCATTTGATGATGATTAATAATACCCGGTGTATCAAATAAAGAAGATGTCTCATCTAATGGAATATCAATTAAATCTAGCGTTGTCCCAGGGAAATGAGAAGTTGTAATCACATTTTCTGTTTCCTCACTAAATTCTTTGATCATACGATTAATAAATGTAGATTTCCCAACATTTGTACAACCGACAACGTACACATCTTTTCCATCACGATACTGTTCAATCGCATCAGCAAGTTCGCGAATACCCAATCCTTTTTCTGCACTAATTAAAAAGACATCTTCTGGTTTCAATCCAAGTTGTTTTGCACTATAGCGCATCCAATGTCTTACTTTATCGGACTTTACCGATTTTGGAATTAAATCTGCCTTATTTCCGACAAGTAATACTTTGTTATTCCCTACAAAACGATGTAATCCTGGTAACCAGCTACCATTAAAATCAAAAATATCTACAATTTTAACAACGAGTGCATCCGATTGTCCGATACCATTTAAAATGCGTAAGAAGTCATCATCTGTTAAAGACACATCTTGAATTTCATTATAGTGCTTTAAGCGAAAACAACGCTGACAAATGACTTGTTCTTTCTCTAAAGACGTAGTCGGTGCATAGCCTACTTCATTTTTATTTTCTGTTTGAATTTCTACACCGCAACCAATACATTTAATTGTTTCAGTCAAACTTTATTCCTCCCAGTGAATTAAACCTTTTTTCTTCATATTTCTCATAAGTCTTCGTTCAATTTTCCGATTAAAACGTGTGACTAGTCCATCTGTTTGTGCAACTGGTACAACTAAAATCGTGTACAAACCAACTCGATTGCCGCCAAGTACATCCGTTAACAGTTGATCTCCGATTACAACAACCTCATCCGCCTGTAAATTCATCTCCTGAATTGCTCGTTTAAAAGCACGAACAAGTGGCTTACGGGCACTATGAATAAAAGGAATACCGAGTGGATCTGCAAAGTCTTTTACACGTTGCTCGTTATTGTTCGAAACAACAGTCACTTGAATGCCCTGCTCTTTCATTTTCAAAAACCACTGTTTTAACTGTGGTGTTGCATCGGGACGATTCCATTCAATTAAAGTGTTATCCAAGTCAGTAATAATTCCTTTTATCCCGCGTTCTTTTAAGTCTTCTGGTTGAATATGATATACGTTTTTCACGTATTCATTTGGTAAAAATAGTTTCAATTTCTTTCACCTCTTTGAGGAGTTTCGTAAAATTTTTCGACAACATTTTTCGATAGCTTACTTGTGGATAAAATTGTACACATTTTCCACGCTCATTTATCAGTCAATTATGAATTTATTAACAATTCATACACATCTTATCCACGGTGCTGTGTGGATAACCACCTGTTTGTGACAACAAAAGATTTTTGATACAGTAGATGCAACAAAGAACCTATCCTTTTCGCAGGAGGTGGCTCACCTTGAAGGCAAAACATATGGAACAGTTATCTACGGAATTACTCACTGAGTCTTATTATAAAGCAAAAGAACTAAAATTAAATCCCGACTTCATTTTACTTATAAAACAAGAAATTATTCGGCGATCATTAGAGGACAAGCTTGTTAAATCGTCTTGAGTACATATAGATTACTGCTTCACTTGTAAAAAGAGCCATCTCTAAGATGGCTCTTTTATAAAGTGAAACTTCCATCTGTGGGAGCTCTTCATCAACCACGGATGGTTAGTTGAACCAATCGGGTACTTATGGGCAGTTATCTCCCACCTAACTTCTTTGATTCTTCACAATCTTGAGGTCGAGGTTTTACTGCCCGTTAGTGCGGGATAATCGAGTTGCGATTTTTTCACCAACGCGAACTTCTTGGCCACTCGTTAGTGTTGAGTCTACTTCAATCATCTCTTTTTCAAACAGTAAAACAACTGTTGATCCAAATGTAAAGTATGCCATTTCTTCACCTTTTTGAACAGTACTTCTCTCGTGAAGAAGCTCAATACTGTTTACAAACATAGCGCCTACTTTTACAAGAGCCATATGTTTTTCTTCACTATCCACCTCAGTTACAGAACGATAATTCTTTGACAACGGTTCTTTTCCATACTTCATGCCCGCTTCATTAACAGGATATGATTTTCTACCAAGTACAAAGCGCTCTGTCACAGTACCCGAAAGCGGACTATGAATGCGATGATAATGACTTGGACTTAAATAAATAACCATGTATGTACCACCTGCATATTGCTTTGCTCGGCTCTCATTACCTAGCATATCCACAATAGAATAACGCTTGCCTTTAATGTCGAATGTTTTCGTCTCTTCAATCGGTCCATAGTCAGCAAAAACGCCATCAACAGGACTTACAATACTAGATACATCTGCATCAATGAATCGTTTTCCCTCTTTTAATTTACGCGTAAATAATTCATGCAATGTTCGATACTCTTTTAAATCCTTCTCCATCTCATCTTGCTGAAGTTGAAATACTTTTGCATAGGATGAAATGATAATCGAGCTCAAACGAGACTGTGCAAATTTACGCAGTACATAAGAAGTAAAACGTCCATTGGTAAGTTCAATCATGAATCGATATAACGTACGTCGCAAACCGCGAAACCTCCTAATAAGCCTTAATCTAACAATTAAGCTTAGTTTCCCCTTCTTTTCTTTCTATATCATAAAGTGAAACTTCCATAAGTGGATGTTCTCCCCACCTATGGTTAGCTGAGCCAATCGGGCGCTTAAGACTAAATGAATTCCAATTAGCCTTCTTAAATTCTTTAGCACCTTTTAATATTACAGATAGAGCCCATCATTTTCAACAGTGAACAGACATTTCTTATAGGAGTTTCTTATTTATCTTGCATTAACGGGCCGTAATACCCCCCACGACTCATGCAAGTTTCACTTTATTCTCTTCAAAAAAGAAAAACGGCTGCGATCCAATCGCAACCGTACGAATCATTCCTATGACTTTCCCTTCTTTTCCTTTTCTGCTCGCACGAATTCATGAAACATTTTCATCAATGCCCGCTTCTCAATCCGGGAGACATAACTTCTTGAAATACCAAGTTCTTTTGCAATTTCCCGTTGTGTTTTTTCCTTATCAAGACCAAGGCCGAATCGGTTTACAATCACATCTTTCTCTCGCTCATCTAAAATATCTATATATTCTTTAATCTTTTCGAGTTCCATACTGAGCTGAATCATATCAATTACATCTTCTGCTTCGGATTTTAAAATATCAATCAAAGATATTTCATTTCCTTCCTTGTCCTGTCCAATCGGGTCATGAAGTGATACGTCTTTTTTTGTTTTCTTTAACACGCGCAGATGCATTAAAATTTCATTTTCAATACAGCGAGCTGCATATGTTGCCAATTTCGTCCCTTTCCCTGGAGAATAGCTTTCAATTGCTTTAATCAGCCCAATCGTTCCAATAGAAATTAAATCTTCCGAATCTTCGCCTGTGTTTTCAAATTTTTTAACAATATGCGCGACAAGCCTTAAATTGTGTTCAATTAAAAGATTCCTCGCATGTGCATCTCCTTGCCCCATAAGTTCTAAATACTTTTTTTCATCATCTGATGACAACGGCTGTGGAAATGCATTATTTTTGACATAGGAAACAAATACAAACACTTCGCGAATCATGTATCCAATTGCGGCGAACAGACTCAAACTCTTCACCTCCGCAAAAATAATGGTCTTTACTATATGTATGTGGGCGTGTGATTGTTTGTGTCTGTACCCATTTAAGAATAGCGATGCATAAAAAAATTCTTGTGGCATAACCACAAGAATTTTTTCGAACTCGCCCTATTTACTCCAAATTATCTCTCCAGTATGTGCATCAATATACCGCATTTCCCGTCTTATAAAATAATCGATATGATACGCTTCACTACTCTCTGTTGTCGTTTGCTTATAAATTAGCTCATACTTGGATTGATTATCATCACCAGTATCAAACCACTCCAACTCTACGCGAAGTGCATTTCGATATGTTTTTAACGCTTGTTCTTTTCTTATTTTTGCATTAGTTTCATAAACAAGCAGCTCTTCTATCACACTTGGAGACACACCGCTATACATCGTAACATCACCAGTTTCTGCATCTATATGAATCATGACTAATTCACTATTAATCTGAATGCCATTTATATACAAATCAAAGTGAAACCTACCTAGGCTATCCTCTTCATCATAATTGTCCCAAAGACGAAGATATTGTTCAGCATTTGGAATGACTTGTCCTAAAAACTGAAGTGCTTTTTCTAAACATTGTTCTCGCGTTAATGTTTCTTTTCCCTCTTTTTGTCCATGACTAAAATAGTGGAGCAATACATTTGTCTTTTTATCGATTCTGACCATAACAGGATTTCCATATCGTAATATAAGTAAATGCTTTTTAGAAAAAGCATCTAATGAATATTCATTATCTTCCTGTTCACCTTGCAGTGATTCTTTAGGAGCAAACACCATCTTTTTCTCTGTATCGGAATCTTCTTCAGACACTTTCACAAGACCTCTCTCTTCCAATGCAAGTAAACTATATATATCTGTTTCTGGGGTTTGCTTATACTTCGGCGCACTAACTGCAATCGTAGGAGCTGATTCATAATGGCTCTTATCATGTTTGTCCTTTCCTGTACACGCATCAATAAAAGCAATTGATGGTACCGGTTCATAAACCAGTCGGTATCCGCTTGCTTCTTTTCCACTCTCATATTCATATAATTCAGGAAGTAGGTGTGCAAACACCAGTCTCATATCTTGTCTCTTTTTCAATTGCTGCACTACTATTTCTTTTTCTACAATTGACGCTGGCCACACTGGCTTTTCTTTCACTCCATGGTTACGAAACTTTATAATTCTTCCATATGGATGGATACGCACTTTACAACCTGTATGCGGTAAAGAATAACCATTCACTTCTTGAGAATAATGGACCTCTTGCTTTCCACGCCATTCTTTCACATAAACCGCTGTATAGGCTTCATATGACTGCGGAATATATTGCTTTATAAATGAATCAGCTATTTCTTTTGCTTTTTCTGCACTCATTACTTCATCACTGTTTTGAAAAAATTCTTCATCATCTATATCTAACTCAATTAACTCACCTGTATGTCTATTTAAACAAATATGTATTTGTTTCTCATTGTTATCTTGATGTTCCCAAAATAATAAATGAAAGGGTTCATTTACTGTTTTATCATCTACGACAAGATTATATTCATTCGAAATTTCGATAATATGGGCGACTTGCTTTTTTCGTTCTTCATTTATTTTATTCATTAAACACTCTCCCTTCTGTTCACACTGTAAATTATACCATATTTTACCATTAAAAAATACAAAAAACAGCTAGAACAATCTAGCTGTTTTACTTACTTCGTTTCACGATGCAGTGTTACTCGCTTTAATCGTGGACAATATTTTTTTAGCTCAATACGTTCCGGATTATTTCGTTTATTCTTCTTCGAAATATAATTGCGATCGCCGCACTCTGTACAGGCTAATGTAATATTTACACGCATATTTTCATCTCCTTACTTTATAACTCTCCAATTCAAGATGTACTTATTAGTAATCATTCTAAAAAGACAAAAAACCGAAACAATTAGTTCATACGAAGTTCACATCAATCTATTAATATTGAAGTGTACATAGTAACCTTACTAACAATTCACTTTATTGATATATGAACGCTATTTGTAAAGGAGGCGAAAAAATGAAAACAAGCTATCGTTTTATGATCTCATCATTTGCAGCATGTGCTTACATGATTTGGTATTTAGTATAAAGAACAACCTGATTTGTAAATCTGAAAAGGTGTGTATATAAATGGAATATAATCAATCAACCGTTAACTATTGGAAAGCATTTGTATTACCTTATACATTTGCCCTAGAAGAGTTAAAAACAAAATTCGAAATTATGAACCGGGAAGCTCAATTTTTAGAAGACTATAACCCGTTTGAACATATAAAAACAAGATTAAAACAACCTGACAGTATTATAAAAAAGCTTGAGCGAAAGAATTTAGCACCAACGATTAAGAACGCTCAAACTCATTTACAAGATATTATTGGTATTCGTATTACGTGTTGCTTTGTAGAAGATATTTACTACTTAAAGCAAGTAATCGAAAATCGTGAGGATATGGAAATTGTAGAGGTAAAAGACTACATTGCAAATCCAAAGCAAAATGGTTATAAAAGCCTGCATATGATTATTAAGTACCCATTAGCATTAAATTCAGGTACAAAAGACGTCTTTGCCGAAATTCAATTACGTACACTTGCTATGGACTTTTGGGCAAGTTTAGAGCATAAACTCTATTACAAATACGAAGGAAATATTCCCGATTATTTAAAGAGTGAACTTCATGATGCAGCAATAAAAGCGGAAGAGCTTGATAATAAAATGGCAACAATTCGCCAAGATATCGATGAAATTGAAGCCTGCTCACAACAAATTTTACTACCATTTTAAAAAAAGGTTCTCCTTATACGAGAACCTTTTTTCTTTATTTCTTTTCTATCACACGAACCTCTTCTATTTTCCAATGCTCATCTTCTTTTCCTAGTGCATAACGTACCTTTTTCTGAAGAGATTCACCATTTTTTATTTCTTTTTCGTCCGTTTCAACTACAACATAATTCTCCTTAAAATTTTTCACCTGCACATTGTTTAACTCAATTTTTCCATTTTCTCTCTGAAATGCAGCCTCTTTTTGCGTTCGCAAATCTTCAGCACCTACAATTTTTGTCGAGAACAATGCCATATGTTGTTCAAAGTTTTTTTCATTTGTCGTTTGGATAAATGTTTCAATGACACTTCGAATTATTTGTTCTTCTTCTTTTGTTACGTTTAGCTTAGTTTCTTGGTGTGCTGCTATTTTGTTCTTTATATCCTTCTCTTGACTTTCTTGTTCCGACTGACATCCTACTAGTAATAACCCAAATGCAGCGAAAATACCTAGTTTCTTAATGAACTGTTGCATCATACATCCCTCCAAAAAGAAAAAGCGAGGCAAACCGCCTCACTTTCTTTTACTATTAGCGTCTACCTTTATTAGGGTCACCGCCACCAACAATATCGAAGACACGTTTTGCTAAGTTCGTATTTTCTTGAACACCAGAGAATAAATATTTACCTGGTCCAAATGCATATACACCAACATCTTCACCAGTATGTCCACCTGTTGTCCAGCCTGTGAATGAACGTTTATTAAAGATTTCTTCAATCGCATTATCAATTTTTGTTACATCTTTTGTTGAAGCAATATCATTTACAGATTTAATTTCTTCCGCTGTTAATTGTAAATCAATATATTTTTTCAATGTTTCTTCTACATTTACACCTTTTGCAATTTCATTTGCCATAAAGTCTGGTGTACGTTTTGCAGCTTTTAGTGCATTTACATCAAAGTTATACTCACCGTCTACACCAAGAGAGAAGCCACCTGTAGCATGGTCAGCTGTAGCAATAACTAATGTATGCTTGTCTTTTTTCGCAAATTCAATTGCTGCTTTATATGCTTTTTCAAAGTCTTCCATTTCACTCATAGCACCAACGACATCATTATCATGTCCAGCCCAGTCAACTTGGCTACCTTCAATCATTAAGAAGAAGCCCTTGTCATTTTTATTTAACCGATCGATTGCCACATTTGTCATTTCTTCTAATGAAGGTGTTTTTTCAGTACGATCAATCATTTTATCTAAACCGCCTGGTGCAAATAAACCAAGAATTTGATCATTTTTATCATTTAATAATTGCTCACGATCTGTTACATAGCTATAACCAGATTTCTTAAATTCTTCTGTCAGGTTGCGATCTTTTCTTACAAAGTTCTTCTCACCACCACCAAGAAGAACATCTACTTTATGCTTTCCATTAATTTTTTCATCAAAGTAATCATTTGCAATCGCGTCCATATTTTTACGACTAATATCATGCGCACCGAAAGCAGCTGGTGTTGCATGTGTAATCTCAGAAGTTGCCACTAAACCCGTTGACTTTCCTTTCTCTTTCGCTTGTTCAAGCACTGTTTTTACGTCCGTTTTATCATTATCAACCGCAATGGCTGCGTTGTATGTTTTCACACCCGCTGACATCGCTGTTGCTGCAGAAGCGGAGTCCGTAATATTTTGGTGTTCATCTTCTGGGTACGTCAGTTGTGTCCCAACAAGATGCTTATCAAATTCTGTTTTTTCCATTTCAAACGTTTTTGGATTGTCTTTCATATAACGATGAGCAGTCATATACGAAGGTCCCATGCCATCCCCAATTAATACGATTACGTTCTTAATTTTTGCATTGTCTTCTTTTCCGTCCGCCTTAATTACATCTGAACGTGTAACCCCCCACGTTACTACCGAAGTAAGTGCTAACGATGTAACAACCGCAAATGGCCATGCTTTCTTCATGAACTTTTTCACTTTTAACGTCCCCCTAATAGATTATTAAGTTCCCACTACCCAATTTAAAGGAAAACTATTAAGGAAAAGTCAGTTATATGTAAATATTGTGTTAATTTATGTTAATTTTCGTTATAATTTGCATATTTTTGTCTTATGGCATCAAATTCGATCCCCTTTACCAAATATACGTCAAAAGATGTGGATTTCGATGAATTAAAAACAGCGACTTTACATTCTAGCTATTAATAGCCGAATATTTACTTTTTTCATGATAAAATATTTTTAATAAGTTAGAAATGTGGTGATTCTATATGGAGATACAACAACTAAATAAATCTAATATTCCTGATCTACTTTCTCTTTGCAAAGCCGTAGGATGGTTACAGCATGAATCATTTATGAAAACACAATTTGAAATGTATCTTTCAGTAGGAACGCTATTTGGATGTATACATAATAAAACGCTAATTGCTGCTGGCGGGGTATTTCCTTTTGAGTCTGGTTTTTCATCCATCGGTATGTTAATCGTTCATCCTAACTTTCAGAAACAAGGACTTGGCCGTACTATACTAGATGTTTGTGTGCAACACGCCCCAGCTTCTCTTCCTATTATGCTCGTCGCAACAGACGTTGGCGTACCTTTATATCAAGCAAATGGTTTTACGACAATCACAACGATCCATCGCTTTGAAAAACTTGTTACACATACACCTATGAATACCTCTCATTTGAAACAAGTTCATCAACATGATCTTGACTCTCTCCTTAAGCTCGATCAAGTGGCAACAAGCGTACACCGTCCACACCTCTATTCGCTATTACTAGCTAGAGCAACATTCACATTCAAAATAGAAAGAAACAATAGAATAGAAGCTTTCGCATTATGTATGCAAAAAGGCGATACACTATGCGTGACCCCTCTTATCGCAAAACAGGAAGAAGACGCCATACAGTTATTACAGATGATTTGCAAAAGCTGGAACGGAACAATTCGTATTGATATTCCGCATTCACAATTTACATTTCGTGAACACCTTCAAACAGAAAATTTCCAGGAAACACTTCTTTCACCTCTTATGATAAAAAATGGAAGTCACCTTTCTGGAAATCGTAATATATTGTTTGCTATGATGGATACAGCGTTATGTTAGAAAGGGGACACCTATTTGAAGCGGCTTAAATATTATATGGTGAGTTGCCTTACTCTTACATTATTAGTGGGATGCAGTGCAACAGAAAAACCAGCAGAACAAGTGAAACAAATAAAAGATACAATTGCAACAAAATTAACTGCAGATGAAAAAATGGTCGAAATAGATGGACAAACCATTTACTTTAAGCAAATTGGTGAAAAGAAACCACCTTTACTTATGCTTCATGGATTTGGTGGCTCTTCCAACGGCTTTCGTGATGTTTACTCAGAATTAGCAAAAGATCATACGATTATTTCCGTTGATGTTTTAGGATTTGGACGCTCTTCCAAACCGATGGATTTTCCATATTCTTTTCCCAATCACGCAAACTTATATTATAAATTAATGAAAAAACTAGGCTATGATACATTTTCAGTACTTGGTCACTCCATGGGAGGAGAAATTTCTCTTAATTTAACATACTTATATCCAGATGCAGTTACCCATCTCATTTTAACGGATGCCACAGGGGCCGGATCACTAACGAATAGAAAAGGCTCACCTAAACCACAGTTATCAAATGATTTACATACTGTTTCCTCTATTACGGATTATGATGAAAGCAAAGTGAAATTTAAGCGTGATGATACAGAGCATTACGCACAAATGAAAATGTGGCCCAGACGTCTTAAGATTAATGCGAGTGAAATCAAACTTCCAACCTTAATTATTTGGGGTAGAAATGACGATAGTGTTTCATGGAAAGAAGGAGAGTCCTATCACCAGTTCTTAAAAAACAGCACCTTCCATATTATAGAAAAGGGCTATCACGCTCCATTTCGTCAGGAACCGAAAGAATTTATGGGATATGTGAAAGAATTCTTTGAAAAAAATCCGATTCAAACAACGAAGTAATAAAAACGGGTATCTCACCTTCGAGATACCCGTTTTATATATTAAGCAGCTTGTTTCTGTTGTTTTTGACTTTTTGATCCTAATAATTTAGGTACAATCCAGCCATCGATTCCAAGTTTTCCTGCGTTCATACCAGCAACGAGAATAAACATGGACAAGATAACCATTTGTGGGTTCACACCTATAGACCCACTAAACAGATAGGAGAAGTTCATTACAAGGCCAAAAAAGACAGCTGTTTTTGTTAAACAACCTACAATTAAACCTATTCCGACTAAAATTTCTCCCCATGTTACTAAAAAGTTAAACAACTCGACGTTTGGAATAGCAAAGTCTTGTAAAAATGATGCCCACCAAGATTGCACTGCTGGTTGTGCTCCTTTTGACTTTTCAATAGCTCCTTGTAAATACCCTGTCGCGTCAAATCCATTTCCTTTTAGTTTACCGATCCCTGCCATCAGCCACTTATATCCAAGATAAATACGTAAGACCGCTAATACAACCGAAACTGCTTTGTTTTCTCTCAAAAATTGAATAACCATATATTCCTCCTAAAATTGTAATCAAGTTAGTTACAGGTTTATAATAACATTAGTTACTAATTTTCCATTCGTTAATTATGAATATTTCGTGACAATTACACAGAATGTTTTAAACTAATAATTTTATAGTTACTTTCATTATCCCATAAAAACTTGAACATATCATATCACAATTGAAAATGACTTTCACTAATGTTTTTGTAAAAAATTTGTGTGGTCAATATGAAACGCATTTACCCTATATTCGAATAAGCACGTTTTTTCACTTTGTATATAATTGAAATGTTTCTGTTTCAGCATCTAACAATTTTTCTTCTTGGAACGTATCTTGAATTGGTTCTTCATGGTTTATCAGTCCATAAAACAAACGTATCGCAAACATAAGCGCAGCATTTCCATCTACATAATTTGTTGAGCCTATATATACTTTTGCACCACCCTCTTTTGATAAAGTGAAACTTTAATCAGTGGGGGTTTTCTTCATCCCCCACTGATTATCAGCCCTCACCAATCGGGCTTTTACGGGCAGTTGATCCCCCACCTAACTTCTTTGTTTCTCTCTGAATCTTGAGGTGGGGGCATTACTGCCCGTTAATGCGGGATAAATATTGAATCGAGCTTTATTTTAACTCATGATTTTCCTCTGAAATGGTTATAGTAACAAAGGATAAAAAGATAATTGAGGAGGATTCATCAATGAGTAACTCAAACGATTTTTTAGACAAATTACACGAGAAACAAGAAAAAGATGAAAAAAACAGACAACATCAAGGTAGAGGAAATCCAGGTAAAAAGAAACCAAATAAAACGCACAAATAAAGTGCCATCGCAGTAAAGAAAAACACCCCTTGTTTCCACTTGGATACAAAGAGGTGTTTTTTTGAGTACAAAAGTGTTTTATCTCTAAAAATAAAGAACTATAATTCCTATCTATTCTTGTATAGAAACAACATCCTCCCAATCAAATTTCTCATAATATCCCACTGGTGCATCTATATTTTCAATCCATTTCTTCGCTTTCGAGCCATCCCCATTCGCAACCCACATATCCGCTTGTTTACGATCAGAACGCATCCATGTCAGCTGATTTTCACGTTTTATATAGAGCGGATTGTAATCTCCATATTTTTTTGGAGGAGTTGTAATTTGACGTTGTCGATTTGTTTGAATATTTACTTGGTATAAAGAAGGTAATGACCTTTTTTCTTGTTCGTTGGACCACTCCATCTCCTTCGCCCTTGAAAGTGTAATAAGCTCATCACTATGCCATGTGAAATCCCAATCGACATACCCTTTTGGAGTAAAGGTATCTTGCTGAAGAACAGGTAACTCTTTTACTTTCAAATGCTTATTTTCTATCGCAAATCTTCCGCTTCCCTCGATGTAAGCTAGTACATTTTTCAATGGATCCCATTGAAACCATTTCTGATTTAGCAGCATTTCATCCACCATTTCAAAGCGACTTCCATCTGCTTTCAAAAGACAAAGTGTATTACTATCCGCCGACCATGAAGCAGTTGGAACCGCTAAAAATGCAATCCATTTCTGATTTTGAGACCACTTAAATCCGCTTGCAACATAAGCTAGAAAAGAATCATGTTCGCTCGGCAATGAGTACAGGTGCTTCATTTTATGCGGATCCATCTCAGCATCAACTTGTACTTCATATAGCTGCGCTCCTGTCCATCCTGTCGGAAGTAAATGAGCATTAGACGATACCAAAAATTTCTTTCCATCCGGATACCATGCATAATCTCCGACACCTGATGATACATTTTCAAAGGTTGCATTGTTTTTTTCGGCATCAAATATGTTTAATGTGCCGGTAAATTCAAATGCAATTGTATTTTCTTTCGGTGACCATTGGTAATTGGTCGCTTCCTCTTGAAATGGAATAATCCTTTTCCCATCAGCCACTCGGTACAACTCGAGCCGCTGTTTTTCTTCCCCTTTGGTATATGCAATCCATTTTCCATCGTGTGACCATTTTGGTTTTGCTATGTATTCCCCTTTTGTTATTTGTTGTTCTTTCCCGCCTATCTTTATCCAAAGGTCATGATTACGAATAAAGGCGACTTTAAGTTGCTTACTCTCCGCAGCGCCAATTGATATCATAAGAAAAAATAAAAATATAGATACGCAACAACTAGCCATAATTTTTTTCACTATATAATCCCACCCTGCTCATTTTTCATAGCATTCCTCGAATTAAATCCACCATATACAAATTTCATTAAAATCCAACAAAATATCATTTTGATTTACGATATTCCCCAAGAAATTTTTAAAACATTTTAAATCCCGAGAAGATTACATGGAATTTTGTCGAATTTATGATGTAATTAGCATCCATTTTGTTTTTGCTAGAACAAATACGAGAAAATTAGCGATACATTTTGAGACAGTTGGTACATGATAGTAAGGGGTGTTTCGGTGAAAAAAACTACATCATCATTACCGCATAATAATTCTCCCACTAATTAAAGTTTCACTTTCACTGTTGACAACTTTTAATTAATAGTTTTATAATACAAAACATAGTTTAGTTGAACGAATTATATATCGGCTTTGAAGGAATCCTAGTAGCGACTTATATCCCTGACTCAGAGAACTGGTGGTTGGTGCAAATCAGTACATATACAAGCGTGAATTACAATTCTGGAGCTTCTTTCCCGTAGTGCAAGTATGCATGAAGAGAAAGACGGATCTTTCCGTTATCTTAAAGTGAGTGGTAAACAATTTTTCTGTTTACAAGTAGGGTGGTACCGCGATTTTTATCGTCCCTATCGGATTTTCCGATAGGGGCTTTTTTGCGTCCTCCCCTTTTAAACAATTTCATATTACGCGTTGAAAGAATCGCAGTAGTAACTTATATCCCTGTTTCAGAGAGCTGATGGTTGGTGTGAATCAGTACATATACAAGTGCGAATTACAATTCTGGAGCTTCTTTTTCGTAGTGCTGCATGGCATGAAGGAAAAGACGGATTTTTCCGTTATCAGTAACTGAGAAGTAAGCAAATTCTTGCTTACAAGTAGGGTGGTACCGCGATTTTTTCGCCCCTATCGGGTTTCCGATAGGGGCTTTTTCTGTTTCTCACGCAAAAAATGTTAAATAATTCCGAATCTTGTGATAAAATTTTATAAACGCTTACAATTATGAAAGGAGGTGATATATGCCATAAGAAACGTCACAATTTTTTACAGATAAAAAAGGAGGATATATCCATGACAAAGAAAACAGAAATTCCATCCCATTTAAAACAATTTGTATCCACGCAGCATTACGATCAATATACACCAGTTAATCACGCTGTGTGGCGTTACATTATGAGACAAAATCATAGCTTTTTAAAAGATGTTGCTCATCCAGCCTATGTAAACGGACTACAATCATCTGGTATTAATATAGATGCAATTCCAAAGGTTGAAGAAATGAATGAATGCCTAGCACCAAGCGGCTGGGGCGCAGTAACGATTGACGGACTTATTCCTGGCGTAGCATTTTTTGATTTCCAAGGACAT
Organism: Bacillus sp. DX3.1; assembly: GCF_030292155.1. NCBI lineage: Bacteria > Bacillati > Bacillota > Bacilli > Caryophanales > Bacillaceae > Bacillus > Bacillus sp. DX3.1. The sequence goes on from NZ_CP128153.1 coordinate 4,057,831, forward strand.
GGTTTATTACCGATTGCAACAGATATTCGTAAAGTAGAAAACATCGAGTATACACCGGCACCCGATATCGTTCATGAAGCAGCTGGCCATGCGCCGATTTTGCTTGATTCTACATATGCAAAATATGTAAAACGATTTGGACAAATCGGAGCGAAAGCATTCTCAACAAAAGAGGAACACGATGCTTTTGAAGCTGTACGTACGTTAACAATTGTGAAAGAAAGCCCTACTTCTACACCTGAAGAAGTGGCAGCTGCTGAAAACGAAGTAATCGAAAAACAAAAACTTGTTTCTGGCTTATCAGAAGCAGAACAAATTTCTCGTCTTTTCTGGTGGACAGTAGAATACGGATTAATTGGAGATATAGATAACCCAAAAATTTACGGCGCTGGTCTTCTTTCCTCCGTTGGTGAAAGCAAACATTGCTTAACAGAAGCTGTAGAAAAAGTTCCATTTTCAATCGAAGCTTGTACAAAAACAACTTATGATGTTACAAAGATGCAACCTCAGCTATTTGTATGCAATTCATTTGAAGAATTAACAGAGGCACTTGAAAACTTCTCTGAAACAATGGCTTTCAAAACAGGTGGTACAGAAGGATTAGAAAAAGCGATTCGTTCTGAAAACAACGCAACAGCTGAGCTGAATAGTGGATTGCAAATTACAGGAACATTCGCAGAAACCATTCAAAATGATGCTGGTGAAGTCATTTATATGAAAACAAATACGCCGACAGCATTAGCCCTAAATAATAAACAATTACCGAATCACTCTACATCTGTACATCAAGATGGCTTTGGTACACCAGTTGGTTTACTGAAAGGTAATGTGGCATTAGAGGATTGTACAGAAGAAGAGTTGCAATCATTAGGTGTCATCATTGGTAATGGTGCTGAACTTTCCTTTACAAGTGGTGTTCATGTAAAAGGAACCGTAACAGACATCGTGAAGAACGATGAGAAGATTGCCCTTATCTCATTTACAGATTGTACAGTTGTTTGCAAAGATCGTTTATTATTTGATGCTTCATGGGGTGCATTTGATATGGCAGTTGGTTCAAACATCACTTCCGTATTCCCTGGTGCAGCAGATGCAGCCGCATTCTTCGGGGTGGATGAAGAGGTAGAAGAAATACCTGTACCACTTACATTAACTGAGCTTGATCGAATGTATCAAACAGTTCGCGACATTCGAAATGAAGGCGTGTTACAAGATTCACACGTAGAACAATTAGTAGCAATTCAAGAGGTACTAAAAAAATTCTATACAAAAGAATGGTTGCTTCGCCTTGAAATTTTAGAATTACTTTTAGAGCATAACAAAGGACATGAAACATCTGCTGCATTATTACAACAGCTCTCAAATTTTACAGAAAATGAATCTGTAAAACGTCTAATTAACAACGGTCTTTCTTTACTTCCAATAAAGGATGTGAAGAATAATGCAACGACTAACCGATGAAGAAGTACAAGAAGAATTAATGAAGTTGGATAAATGGACAGTGAAAGATGAAAAATGGATTGAAAGAAAATATATGTTTTCCGACTACTTAAAAGGTGTCGAATTTGTCTCTGAAGCCGCCAAACTATCAGAAGAACATAATCACCACCCATTTATCCTTATCCAGTATAAAGCAGTTATTATTACTTTGTCATCATGGAATGCAAAAGGCTTAACAAAACTTGATTTTGAGCTTGCAAGACAATTTAATGAACTCTTTTTACAAAATGAAAAAGCGATTATAAGAAAATAAAAAAGAGAAGCCTTTATTTAGGCTTCTCCTTTTGTAATTAAGTGAATACAGTGACCAAACGGGTCCTCGACTTGCAATATTCCATCTTTGTACATAGCAACTTTGCCAATATATTTTAAGCTTTCATACACTTGCTCTTTTTGTTTTTCATCTGCTAGTACAATTGTGAAATATTTCAAACCAATGGAACTTGGCATTTGCGGCGGTACACCTTCACCCTGCCACGTGTTTAAACCAATATGGTGATGATATCCACCAGCTGACACAAATAATGCACCATTACGAGCTGGTATGGTTACTTCAAATCCAAGACCATCCACATAAAAACGTCTTGCTTCTTCTAAATCAGCTACATGGAAATGAACATGTCCCATTACTGTACCACTTGGGAATCCATTCCATGCACTTCCTTGTTGTAATAATCCTTCACCATCTAATGGGTTACTAACAAACGGAAACTCTCCCTTTTCATCACGCCACACTTCTCTTTGACGATCGTGATAAATTTCAATTCCATTTCCATCTGGATCAGACAAATAAATCGCTTCACTAAAGTAATGATCTGCCCCACCATGTAACGGATACACTTTCTGCACAAGATGAAGAAGAATGTTTGCTAAATCTTGTCTGCTTGGTAATAAGATTGCATAATGATATAAACCCGTGCGGCCTCTTTGTTTTGGAAGAGCATTTTCTTTCTCCTCTATTATAAGAAGCGGTTCATTATCTTCACTACCAAACGTAACGATCGTTTCCTCTTCTTTGATCACTTTCATTCGTAGTACATCCGTGTAAAACGCCAGTGACTTCTTTATATTCGATACGTGTAGATGAACAACGCCGAGTGTTGTATTGGGATGAAGTTGAAAGCTCATATTGTTATACCCTCATTTATATTAGTCTTTTTTCAATACAGTTGCTTTTAAGAAACGATCTACAAATCCTTCAGCTTTCACAACGAATAAGTAAAGACCCATTGCTAATAATGCAAGTTCTAACTCAAATCCAGGATTTTTTCCATCTCCTAGTAAACCTGCTGACCATTTTACTTTTACAATTGCTCCAATCATAACTAATGCAAATAATAATCCAATATATCTTACACCTAAACCGACAATTAATAATAGACCTCCGACTAATTCTACTGTTGCTACGCCGTAGGCAAGACCACCTGGTAAACCGATACTTGTAAACCATCCTGCAATATTATCAATGCCTGATTGAAACTTTGTTAAACCGTGCATAAAGAATGTTACCCCTAACACGATACGAATAATTAAATTACCAATATGTTGATTCATTTTTGTCTCTCCTTTATAGTTTTGTTATATAAAACTTTTATTAACATTACAAAACATACAATAAATTTTTTTATTCGTCAATTCATTTTTCTTGAGAAAAAATGAAAAATATTTGCTATGATACAAATAGTTGTCTACAAAAAGGAGCATGATTCGTATGAATATCGGTTCTGCAATACGTGAAATTCGTCAACGCAGAGGCATAACAATTGCTCAAATTTGTGAAGGAACAGGACTTTCTAAAGGTTTTATGAGCCAGGTCGAAAATAATAAGACATCCCCATCCATCTCAACTTTAGAAACAATTGCTAATTTCTTAAACGTTCCCCTTCCTTATTTGTTACTTGAGCAAAAAGATCGCATGAAAATTATTAAAAAAGAAGAACGAAAATACAGTGTGTATGGAAAAGATGAGCAAAGGATTGAACATGTCGCTGAGCAAGGTGGCCTTCGTTTATCTTTAGTAGAAATCCCAGTCGGTTTTCCAAAAGAAAATACACCAGGTGCTCACGAAGGTGAAGAATGTCATCTTGTTTTACGTGGAAAATTAGAAGTACAGCATGGAGAAGATATCGCAATTGTTGAAGAAGGAGATTCTTTTTCCTGGAGCGCATGCGTGCCACATATTGTACGTAATATCGGCGATGAGCCTGCATTATTACTCATCTCCAGTCATGCAGAAAATCGCAAACGTGTATATTAAAAAGCATTGCAAACAATATGTTTGCAATGCTTTTTTTATTTTGCGCAAAAGTTATATTATATATAAACAATATAAAATGAAACTTTAATCAGCTCGCAAATAGCCGGATAAAAATCTTGTTTTGAAAAAATATCAAAAAAAGGTTCAACAATTACTCACGTATAATTCCATGACTTGTTCCTACTAATACCTCTTTCCCCTTTTGATTCCGATAAACTGACTGTATAGCTACTTTTTTATATCTCTCCATTTGTTCAACACTTGTAAGGGTTAACTCACAAGTAATTGTATCCCCTGTAAAAACCGGCCTAATAAACTCACTTCCTAGCTCTCTTGCTATGTAATGTAAATCCCCACCAATTTTCGTTCCTATACTTGCAGTTAATAAACCATGCACCATTAAGCGTCCTTGCTCATCATGTTCCATATGGTGTCTTCCTTTATCACCTGTGAGATGAGCAAATTCGAGCACCTCTTCTTCTGTAAAAGTTCTTTCATACTTAAACGTATCCCCTACTTTTATATTCATGTTATCCCCCTCTTTAATTTCTGAATTTTCTTTATAATCATACCATACCAAAAAAATAAAATGAATCATGATTCATTTTATTTTCTAGTTATTCTCTCTTTCGCAACTCACTACTTCTTTTTTATACAGTAAAAATATCATCTTTCTATGAGCAAAAAAGGACCTGCCAACACTGGCAGCCCCTTTTTATAGTCTCTCTCATATCAATTACAGTTATCGATGCCCCTCTTTTCTTGCTTCACTATAACCGTAATAAGCACAAGTTCCATTTAATGATAGATCTCGTACTTCAAAACCACAACTACGATAAAAGTCAAAGTTATTTGCTGATGTATGAGCAAACCAATCTCCATGCGGCAGTTTCTGCATACAAAGAGAAACAAGCTTTTTCCCTAAACCTTTTCCCCTATATTCACACTTTACGACCAAGTCCATAATATTTGCAGCCATCACACGATCTGAAATGACTCGAACCATTGCTATCATTTCTTCCTCATCCCAAATCGTAAAAGCCCATGTTGAATTTTCAAACGCAATGGTAAATTTTTCGATTTGCCAAGACGGAATTGGCTGATTGCTCCAGCCTGCATCTTCAAATAAGCTTTTAATTGCATACGCTGGTACACCTGTTGTTCCTTCACGAATAATAAGACCGTTATGGTAAATATACATCCAATTCCCCCTTTTATTGTTATATAATATTCTTCAGTAGTTAAATTTTACCTTTTGATAGGAGAAAAAGATGGACAAATTTCTATTCCTACTTTCTTTTACACTACTCATGATTACTGTTCAAACCAATAATGTACTACTTTTTAGTTTATAGATTATTACATTGCTTCTACTACTTAAAAAGAAAACCTATCATCAATTTGTATGGATTACTCTATTATTCGGAACTGGATTTTCCCTCTATTTATTTGCGATGAGCTATGTTTCATTTTCTTCGAGAGAACTAACAACTATTGTTAAACGTCTTTGTTTACTTCTAGTTTTTATACCAATTTTCATAGATGGTCTCTTACGTAAGTATCCCTACTCTCTCTATTGGAATCGACCACACTGGAACAATACTCTTTCTATGCCATTCATCTGGAGCGGACCTCATAGAGTGAAAATTCCGGTGTTTCTCATCATCGCGATTTCTATCAACATCATCACATTTATACCGTTCCTATTTCAAAAAGGACTTCCTTATATGCAACATATTTTGTTATTTGCTCTTTTGTTTTCTATTGTCAACGGCATGTTAGAAGAATGTATTTGGAGAGGAATATTACTGCATTACTTTTCAAATCAGTTTGGTGAAAAATGGGCTGTTATACTCACGAGTATTGGCTTTGGCTTACAGCATTACTCCTTAGGTTTTTCGTGGCTGATATGTATTGCATTCATTCTAGCTGGCGTATTTTACGGTGGAATTGTTGTGAAATCAAATAGTATCATTCCAGCTATTATATGGCATGTAGCTCTAAATATATTAATGGTATGTAGTGGACTAATTCTGTAAAAGAGTAGGTTTTATCCTGTTCTTTTAATGGCATATACAAGAACATCTATGCCATGAAACGATGCTGTTTTTTCATAAGTCATTCCTGTTTTTCTAGCAACAAAAATAGAAGCTGGATGATCTGGATTGATAAGAGAAATAAGCTTATTTAGCCTTAATGCTTGAAAGCCATAATCTCGAAAAGCTGTCGCCGCTTCCTTTGCATAACCATTACCCCAGTATTGTGGAAGCAACCAGTATCCTATTTCAATTTCTTCCTTTCCATCTACTTGTTGCCGCACAAGCCCAGCATGACCAATCGGTGTGCCTGTATCCTTTTCGATCGTGAGAAATAAACCTAGGCCGTTTTTATAACTAGGAAAGACCCAGCTTTCAAGACTTTTTTTGCATTGTGTATATGTTTTAGGGGTCCCAGTTCCAATGTAGCGCATAACTTTCTCGTTTCCCCATAAAGAAGCGTAAAAATCTAAATCATCCATTGTATATTTACGAAATTGTAACCGGTCTGTATGAAACATATTTCTACTCCCTTCTCGTAGATTTCCTTTCTATAACTGAAATAGGCAATTGTATACGTTGTACAGGTTCTCCTTGTAATTGTTTATGCAATAATACTATGGAATTCTTGGCCATACCTTTAATAGAAGTATGTATTGTCGTTATATTCGGATTAATAATCATCGAAAGTTCTTGATTATCAAATCCTATAACACCAAAATCTTGAGGAATAGTAATTTTCAATCTTTGTGCCTCCATAATAATTCCAGCAGCTATTTCATCACTGCCTGTAAAGATTGCATCTGGAGTATTTTGTATAGAGTGGATGGTTTGTATTACCTTCTTTCCGTCCTTCAATCCATAGCAATTTGGAAATATCCATTCTTTCTGGATCTGTAGACCGTACTCATTTAAAGCTCGTTTATATCCTTGATATCTCTGTCTTTGCGCTTTACTTTTTAATGTATCGTAACAAAAACCTATACGTATATATCCATTTTCTAAAAGGTGCTTGGTTCCTATATACCCTGCCAACTCTTCATCGAATTGCACAGTGGATACAATCTCTGTTTCAACATGTTCATTACAGATAACAATTGCTCCTGAATCTATTGCATGTTCTATTTCCTTTATTGGTAAAGAAAGTGTAGTAAAAATAAGCCCGTCTAACTTCTTCGTCCTGATATATTGTAAAAAGTCTCTTTCTCTCTCAACTTCATAATTGGATTGCAAGATCACAACATCATAACAATCTACTTTTAAAATATCACTTAACTCTTGAATTAACTGACTAAAAAAGGGGTGATGTAAATTTGGTACAACTACACCAATTAAATTTGTTTGCAGACGACGTAGATCTTTCGCCGTTGCCACAGGTACATAATTCTTTTCATCAATAATCGCCTGCACTCTTTCCCTTAATTCGGAACGTACATACGGATGATGATTAATTACACGAGAAACGGTTGCTTTAGAAACTCCTGCTAATTTGGCGATATCTTCGATTGTGGAAATTTCAACTCTCCTCCTTGACCTGTAATGCATTTCAGAATGTACAGTGTATGGTAAGTTTTACATCCATTATAAACGAGGTGACATGAAATATGGGGAAAATTCAAATTTCAGGAGAAATTATTGAAACAATGGCAATTGCCTTTGATAAAGATGGTACATTATTTCAAGCTATTCCATTTTGGCAGGAAATTGATAGACTACGAAAACGGAAATTCTTACAGATTGTTGGTGAAGAACATCAGCTACTTTGGGAAAAAGCGGTTGGATTTGTTCCTCCTAACCAAGTTGATTTTAAAGGTCTATTAGCAGTTGCATCTGAAGAAGATGAAATTATTGTTGTCGCGAGCCTCTTCTATCAAATTACAAAATACCCATGGCATCATTGTAAAGAACTTGCCACGACTATTTTTAAGAATAGTAATGAACAGTTATGCATTACAGAAGCTTTTCATCCTATTGAAGGGGCGGCTGAATGTATATATTCCTTACAAAAAGAAGAAATATATACAGGTATCCTCACCTCAGACAATAAAGTGCGAACAAAAAAATGTATTGATTTACTTAACATACCATCTCTTCATTTTCTCTTGACTCCAGAAGATGTAGAAAACGGAAAGCCTCATCCAGAAATGATTATAAAAGCGTGTAAGCAACTTGATATTAGGCCAAATGAATTAGTGATGATTGGGGATACTGTTGTAGATGTACAGATGGCCAAAGAGGCCGGAAGTATTGCTGTAGGTATTGCAAATCATGAACATGCCATAGAGGAACTAACACCTTATGCAGATTTTATTATTACAGCTTACAGTGATATACAAATTTCAACGAAAAAAAAGCAGTAAACAAAAGCCTGTCTACTGCATCCATATCATAACTAGTATAAAGAAAACTACAATTGAGGGGGGTGTAGGATTTTCAATTATATACTAGGTATTTATCCCGTTCTAACGGGCGGTAAACCTTCCAATCTTCCAAGTGGAAGGTTTACCGCACATACGAACCATTTGCGGTAATTCATGTTAGGGCGGCTAAATACTCGAAAACGAGCTGCGCTTCTTCACCGCCCATTCTTGCATGTTGAAGAAGAGGAATACCATGTGGGCCAGATGCATGCAACGCTTCTGGTTGTACCACTAAAATCGCTTGAACAATTTCAAGTTCTCCAAGCATTGCCGCTGCAAAAACATCCATACGTGCTCCTTTTTCTAATAAATAAAGGACAATATCTCTACGGCCTACATGTGCTGCGGCTCCTAAAGCACTCTCCCAGTCTGCACCGCTCCAATTATAAGAAGCATGCAGCAAACTCGGGTGTTCGTCTAAAAGCTCCTGGACCTTCTCTAAATCCCCATGAGCTGCCATCACAAATTCTCTTACTAATTCATTGGTAATACGTTCCTCTGTTTGCATCGCTCTTCTCCTTTTTCACAAATTCGTTTTGGAGTAAAAAATGGTTTTTCGCTTCCCTGAAAAATGTCGACCTCAATGCCAAAGACATGCTGAAACATTTGATGACATAAAACGCATTCTGGTACTCCATCATATTGAATTTCCCCTTGCTTTAAAACAAGCAAACGGTCACTATATTGAGCTGCTTGGTTAATATCATGAAGAACCATTACAATCGTCATACCAAATTCTTCATTTAATCGCTTGACGAGTTCCATTACTTCTAACTGATGGACAATATCTAAAAAGGTTGTCGGCTCATCTAACAATAAGACATTTGTACGTTGCGCCAATGTCATTGCAATCCAGGCACGCTGCCGCTCTCCACCCGATAAAGAATGTAAGAGACGATGTTCATATCCTTCTAACTTCGTTACACCTAATGCCCATTCCACAATATCTTCATCTTCTTTTCCAAAACGACTATTCCATGATTTATGAGGCTGCCTTCCAAACTCTACTAATTCCCGGACTGTTAAATCTAGCTGATGATCATGCATTTGTGGTAACATTGCTAACTTCTTCGCAACATCTGCGCTTTTCATACCATGAATGTTTTTTCCATCCAAAATAATTTCACCCGTACCAGGATCAAGTAATCTCGCTATTAAACGTAATAGTGTCGACTTACCTGAACCATTTGGACCAATTAAACTAATTATTTCACCAGCTTTAATATATACATTTATGTTTTGAATTTGAAATCGCTCTGAATGCGCATAAGACACCTCTTTAACGGAAAGCACTTTGTTTTCCTCCTCTCTGAATTAAATATAAGAAGAATGGACCGCCTAAGAAGGATAATAAAATTCCAACAGGTAATTCAATCGGATCGAACCAGCTTCTAGCAATTGCATCAGCAAAAACAAGTAACACTCCACCGCCTAAGCAAGAGAGAGGCAGTAAACATCGATAATCATTTCCGACTAATAGACGTAACATATGGGGAACAACAAGTCCAACAAATCCAATAAGTCCAGAAACACTTACCGCGATTCCGGCTAGTAGTGTACTTACTACGATTAAGAAAAAACGACTACGTTCTACGTTGTGCCCAAGTAACTTGGCCATTTCATCCCCAAGCATAAGAACACGAATATGTTTAATACCAAAGAAAGCTAAAATAATAGCGAAGATTGCATAATAAATAATCATATTAAAATGTGCCCAACTTACACCACTAATTCCGCCTGCCAGCCATGGTAATACAGATTGTACTTTATCACTATGAAGTAGCATTAATGCTGAAGTTGCAGCACCAATCAATGCATTTATCGAAACACCGACTAATACAATGCGTGAAGGCGGCGCTCCCTTTTGCCATGATAAAGCGTAAATCACCATCGCTGTAATAAATGCTCCTAAAAATGCTCCAAGTGGTAGGAATGCCATGTGCTGCGGAAATAAAATCATAATCACAATGGCAACGAGTCCCGCTCCTGAGGAAACTCCGATAATTCCGGGATCAGCGAGTGGGTTTCGCATAACCCCTTGCAATAAAGATCCGGATGCTGCTAAGCATGTCCCTACAATAAACCCAATGAGTACACGTGGGATACGCAGATCCCATACAATCCGGTGTACTGTTGAATTTTCATCTTGTATACCTGTTATAATGTCTTGCAATGAATAGGATAAACTCCCTGCAATGAGTCCATAAAAAAGGGCAAGGACGGTTAGTACAACTAAACTCACCGTCAATATCCATCTTTTCTTTGCAAAAGGATGTGCCTTTTCTTTTACTACTGCATTACTCTGCATGTTCATCATTTCCTTACATCTTGTATACTTTTATACATAAAGTCCATCGCTTCAGTTACTTTGGTTCCAGGATTTGAACCAAATAAATCTGGTGGTAAAATAACGACGCGGTTTTGTTTCACTGCTTCTAAGTTTTTCCACGCCTCGTTTTTCATCATTTCCCCTTCAAATGCTTTTTTCACGCCTGCAGGGTCACCATGTGTAATTAAGAAAATAACATCTGGATTTGCTTCAATAATACGTTCTACACTTAGCTGTGCATATTGCGGATACTCTTTCATTTTTGGGAATTCAGCAGCGATATTTTTCCCGCCCGTTTTCTCTAAAATGTCACCTGATAAAGAATTCGGCAATGCCGCTAAATATGTACCTGGTGCTCCGTATACTAGCAATGCTTTTGCATCGCTCTTTTTCTCGTATTTTTTCATTTGATCATCAATTTTTTGATTTAATTCTTTTGATTTATCTTCTTTTTGCAGTAATGTTCCGTATATATCGATACTCTTCTGAATATCTTTTACAGAATTTGCTGAGGAAATCATCACCTTTGTTCCCTGTCCCTCAACTGTTGGAATACTTTTCTGAAACCCGTTATTGGCCACAAGAAGATCCGGTTTTAAACTAGCAATTTGTTCAAAGTTTGGTTGATGAGCATTCCCAATTACTTGCGCCTTCTTTAAATCGTCTGGGAGTGTTAATTTCGTATCTGGACGACCGACAATTTTACCACCTAATTCATGAATGATATCCATATCTCCTACGCTCAAGGTAGCAAAGCTGTTAGGCGTCCTGTCAAATGTTACTTTTCTGCCTGAGAAGTCGGTAATCTCGATTTGTTTTTTTCCTTTGTCTGTTTTTGTTGCAGACGCTTTTTCGTTGTCTTTTGCATTGCAACCGATTAACAAGAAAAAAACAGATAGAATCGCTGTAAACAGCGTTATATATTTTTTCATTCCCTCACCTCTAATTGATAATAATAATCATTAACTACTATTCCACTTTAATTGATAAAGATTATCATTGTCAATATAAATCGCATACATTTTCTCAAAATTTTACTTATACTAAAAAACGCTACAAAAAGGTATACTCTTTTCGTAGCGTTTTATCTAGCAATCTTATTCATATTCGTTCTCCTCTAACTGATCACGCAACACTTTTACACGTTTGAAAAAGAAAAATGACACACCTAAAAATAAAACAATGGCGCTCATCATGGCAAATAATTGTGGTGTTTCTCTTCCCTCATTTGGAATCAGTAACCCAATCATTAAAAATGAGCCTAGTGCAAGAAGAACTTGACCGAAGCGAATATAGTCTGCTATTTTCTGCTGTAATTCTTTCATACATCTACCACTCCTCCTTCTCACTGTATCATATTCTAATAGTTTCAGAGGCAAGTAAATACAGCCAATGAGGGAGAAGTTTTCCAAAGTAAAAAGAGCCGCATTTCTAGCGGCTCTTTCTCATTCATTACACACCTTTGTATGCCTGCATGTATACTTCTTTTAGCTCTGAAATAAGTGGTAATTTCGGATTTGCAGTTGTACATTGATCTTCAAATGCGCGTTCAGCCAACGTACCAACAACTGCTTCAAATGTTTCTTGCTCTACACCTTGTCCAGCAATACTCATATTAATATTTAATTCTTTTCCCAGTGCAATAATGGCTTGCACTAATGATTCCACACCTTCTGCCACTGTGCTTGCTGGAAGTCCAAGCATTCTCGCAATATGTGCATAACGTTCATCTGCAATAAAGTGCTCATATTTTGGGAACAATGCATGTTTTCTCGGTTTAATTGCATTATAACGGATTACATGCGGCATTAAAATGGCATTTGCACGACCGTGCGGAATATGAAACTCCGGTCCGAGTTTATGTGCCAAGCTATGGTTAATGCCAAGAAAAGCATTGGCAAATGCCATTCCAGCAATCGCTGAAGCGTTATGCATTTTCTCACGTGCCTCTTCATCATTTCCATCCTTGTATGCTCTTGGTAAATATTTAAATACGAGATCAATCGCTTTTAACGCCAAACCATCTGTATAATCATTTGCCATAATAGACACGTACGCTTCAATCGCATGTGTTAACACATCCATTCCAGTGTCTGCTGTTACATGCGGTGGTACCGTCATGACAAATTGCGGGTCAACAATTGCCACGTCTGGTGTTAGTTCATAATCGGCAAGCGGATATTTTATATTGTTCTTTTTATCTGTAATAACCGCAAATGGAGTTACTTCTGAACCTGTTCCTGATGTAGTTGGAATCGCAACAAATTGCGCTTTATTTCCAAGTTTCGGATATTTACATGTACGCTTTCTTATATCTAAAAATTTTTGCTTTATCCCAAAGAATGTTGTTTCTGGATGTTCATAGAACAACCACATTCCTTTTGCTGCATCCATCGCTGATCCACCACCAAGAGCAATAATAACGTCCGGTTTAAAGCTTCGCATCATGTCTGCCCCTTTAAATACGGTTTCATCTGACGGATCTGGTTCTACTTCAAAGAACACCTCTACTTTTACATCATTCATATGTTGACGTAAATAATGCGTTACTGTATCAACATAGCCATGCTCTACCATGCCAGGGTCTGTTACAATGAATGCTCGCGAAATGTTTGGCATATTTGCTAAATACCCTGTTGCATGTTTTTCAAAATAAATTTTGGGCGGCAGTTTAAACCACTGCATATTCTTTTTTCTACTTGCTAGCCTTTTTATATTAAGTAAGTGAGTTGCCGTCACATTTTGAGAAACAGAATTCTTCCCATATGATCCGCATCCAAGTGTAAGCGATGGAATGAACGCATTGTATATATCACCAATTCCCCCTTGTGATGACGGAGCATTCACGATAAGACGACATGCTTTCATACGTAAACCAAATTGTTTTTGTACTTCTTTATTAGTTGAATGAATGACTGCGGAATGTCCTAGACCACCAAGATCCAACATTCCTTCACAATGCTGAAATCCTTCTTCTAAGGAATTTGCTTTTACACAAGCTAATACTGGGCTTAATTTTTCACGAGATAGCGGATAGTCTGCACCCACTCCTTCGATTTCAGCAACGAGCATTTTTGTATCTTCTGGTACTGTAATTCCCACTAATGCCGCAATGTAATGAGCGGATTTCCCAACGATATCGCTATTCACTGCACATGTATTCTCATTGATTACAAGTTTCTCTAATTTCCCCATCTCGTCCTGCGCTACAAAGTAACAATTATTTGCTATCATTTCTTTCTTCACGTCATTGTAGATTTCTTTGTCTACAATAATTGCTTGCTCAGAAGCACAAATCATACCGTTATCAAATGTTTTGGATAAAATTAAATCATTTACAGCACGTTTTACATGTGCTGATTTCTCTATATAACAAGGTACATTCCCAGGTCCTACTCCTAAAGCTGGTTTACCAGTAGAATAAGCTGATTTCACCATTCCTGCGCCTCCCGTTGCCAGAACAAGTGCTACACCTTCATGATTCATTAATTGCTTCGTAGCCTCAACAGAAGGTTTTTCAATCCATTGAATACAGTTCTCTGGCGCGCCTACCTTCACTGCCGCATCACGTAACGTTTTAGCTGCTGCAATCGAACAGTTTTGTGCAGAAGGATGAAACGCGAAAATAATTGGGTTTCTTGTTTTCATTGCGATTAACGCTTTAAACATCGTTGTCGAAGTTGGATTCGTTACTGGTGTTACCCCAGCAACTACACCGACTGGTTCTGCAATTTCTATTATTTCTTCATGAGGATCTTCATGAATGATTCCTACTGTTTTGTCTTTTTTCATACTATGCCAAATGTATTCAGTGGCAAAAATATTTTTGATGCATTTGTCTTCATATACACCGCGGCCTGTTTCCTCAACAGCCATTTTCGCAAGTGGCATATGTTGATCTACACCCGCAAGTGCCATTTCATGTACAATGTTGTCAATTTGCTCTTGTGTAAAACTCTCTAATGCTTGTAAAGCTTCCTGACCGTTCTTCACCAACGTATCAATCATTTCTGTTACTTCTTGCATTTCATTTACAACTTTTTCTTTGACTACCATGTAAATTCCTCCTATTCTGCTTTAGGGACTAATTAAGCCCCTTAGGGTCTTAATTGGTCCCTATTAGCTGAAAAAAAATAGAACTATCTTTTCTACATGAATCCCATTGTTTGTGAAACTTTTCACATATTTATGTGTGAAGTATTATTTCATGTTTTCAATATACACGAAATATTTTCATTTGTGTGTGTCTAATTTGTGAAATGCTTCACAAACATCTAAAATATAATAATGGAAAAAGCACCGCTCCATTCAGCAGTGCCTTTTCTATATAAATCCATTTTGATTTTTCGACATACAGCCGCGGCTATAGATAACAAAAGGTGACCTTCTCTTTGTTTTCACTTGGCACGGGGCAGGAAAAGGATCTGACCGCTTCTATGCATGGCCAGATGCTCTCTCCCACCGAAAAAGAAGGGTTTTATGTCGGTTTTTAATTTGTATTTATATAGCAGTGCTTTTTCTATTAAGCTAACGCTTGTGCTAAATCTTCAATCAAGTCTTCTCCATCTTCAATACCGACAGAAATACGAATCAATGTATCTGTAATCCCTAGTTCTTTTCGGCGATCTGCTGGAATAGATGCGTGCGTCATTTGAGCTGGGATAGAAATTAGGCTTTCTACAGCTCCTAAACTTTCAGCAAGTGTAAAGTACTGTAATTTCTCAAGTAGATAATTTAACGTTTCTTCACTATCGACATCAAATGAAATAATTGCACCATATCCGTTTGCTTGTTCTGTTGCTAATGCATGATTTGGATGCGTTCCAAGACCTGGATAGTACACTTTGTTTACTTTTGGATGATTGTTTAAAAACTCAGCAATCGCACGCGCATTTGCCTCATTTTCTTCCATTCGTATTCCTAATGTTCGTAAACCACGTAATAATAAAAAGCTATCCTGTGGTCCAAGAATACCGCCTGTTGAATTTTGAATAAAATGAAGTTCTTCTGCTAGCTCTGCGCTATTTACAACAGCTAATCCAGCAACAACATCGCTGTGGCCACCTAAATATTTCGTTGCACTGTGAAGTACAATATCTGCTCCTAAAGAAATTGGCGTCTGCCAATATGGGGTCATGAATGTATTATCAATAATTGTTAATAAACCTTTTTCTTTTGCAAATGTAGAAATTTGTTTAATATCTGTAATTTTTAACAATGGATTTGTTGGTGTTTCTGCAAAAATGGCTTTTGTATTTGGACGAACGGCTTCCGCTATTTCTTCTAAGTTTGTCGTATCTACAAATGTATGTTCAATACCAAAGCGATTTAATACTTTCGTTATCACACGATACGTACCGCCATATACATCATCTGTTAATATGACATGGTCTCCTTTTGAAAACAACATGATCACTGCTGTAATAGCAGCCATTCCTGACCCAAAAGCAAATCCAGCATGACCGTTTTCTAGCACGGCAATCATTTCTTCAAGTGCTGCACGCGTTGGATTTCCTGTACGTGAATATTCATATCCTTTATGCTTGCCAACTGCTTCTTGTTTGTACGTACTTGTTTGATAAATTGGTACATTTACAGATCCAGTTGAAGGTTCTCCTATGCGAATACCATGAATTAACTTTGTTTTTGCTCTCATTTTTTATTCCCATCCTTTGTATATATGTTTACTTAAATAACGTTCACTACTATCCGGAAAAATGGTCACGATATTTGTACCTGGTTTTGCTTTTTCCGCTTCTAATAAACTGGCATGAAACGCGGATCCTGAAGAACTACCTACAAGAAGCCCTTCCTTCTGAGCCAACTGTTTTACACGCGAAAATGCATCTCGGTCAGCAATCGTATGAATTTCATCAAAATAGGATGGTTTTAAAAATGGTGGTATAAATTCAAGACCAATTCCTTCTGTTTCATGTGAACCAGCTTCACCACCGTTTAAAATAGATCCCTCAGGTTCTACGATAACCGTCTTAATCGCACTATTTTGTTCTTTTAAATAAGATGCAGTCCCCATAAATGTTCCACCTGTGCCAGCACCTGCTACAAATATATGAATGTCTCCATTCAACGCTTCCCATAATTCTGGACCTAGCGTCTTATAGTAAGCCCGTGGGTTTGCTTCATTTGCAAACTGACTTGGCGAATATGAATTGGGAATCTCTTTTCTCAGTTCCTCTGCCTTAGCAATTGCGCCTGTCATTCCTTTTACAGTTGGTGTATGCACAATTGTTGCACCGAGTGCTTTCATCAGCTCTTGCTTTTCAATACTAAACTTTTCTGGGACACAAACGATAACATGTAAATCATGCTCTAATGCCGCAAGTGCCAGTCCAATTCCAGTATTTCCTGCTGTCGGCTCAATGATGGTGCCACCTGGTTTGATAAGCCCTTTCGAGAGTGCATCTTCAATCAATTCTCTCCCTAAGCGATCCTTCACACTTCCGCCTGGATTATAAAATTCAAGCTTAGCAAATAAACGAACGCCCTCTGGAAGTGAAAAACGAGTAATTTCTACGATCGGCGTATTTCCGATCAGTTCATGAACTCCACGATACACCTTCATCGTGTTTTCCCCCTTACTTGCCAATAAAGAAAAGGCAACTGTATGTATTTTCTTTATATGAGACAGTTGCCTTTTTGTTACATTACTTTAACTCTTCTAATACTTTTACAATGAAGTTTGTAGAATGAAGCGCTGCTTGATCTAAAAATTGATCGAAAGAAACATCTGATTCTTTACCAGCAATATCCGAAAGTGCGCGAATAATTACAAATGGCACTTTATACTGGTAGCATACTTGTGCAACTGCCGCTGCTTCCATTTCAACTGCATAAAGATTTTCAAATTTCTCACGGATCGCAGCAACGCGGTTTGGATCGCTCATGAATGAATCGCCTGTTGCAATCATGCCTTTCACAACTTGAATCTTTTCTTCGGTCTGCATGCATTTTTCTGCTAATGCAACTAGTTCTTCATCTGCCGTAAATCCTGCTGGCATTCCTGGCACTTGACCATATTCATAATCAAATGCAGTTACATCCACATCATGATGACGAACTTCTGTTGAGATAACAACATCCCCAACATTTAAAGATTGGTGGAATCCACCAGCTGAACCTGTATTAATTACTTTTTCAGGTTGATATCTCTCTAATAAAATTGTCGTTGACATAGCTGCATTCACTTTACCAATACCAGACTTCAGCAAGATTACTTCATGTCCCGCTAATGTCCCTTTCGTAAATTCACAGCCTGCAACAGTTTCTGTTTCTGCATGTTCTAGTTTGTCACGTAAAATACGTACTTCTTCTTCCATTGCTCCAATTACAGCAATTCTCAATCTAATCCCTCTTTCTATTGCTTAGTTGCCTCCATTACCCAAACGAAATGATTCAATCTCGTAAATGTTACATGGAAGCCATTGTTTTCAAAAATAGATTGCATGATCGGAATACGTGTATAGTATTCTGTCTGCAAATCATTCGCTAACTGATGAAAACCTCTTTCTTTTGCAGTTTCAACAGTTTTATCATATGCTTCTTGATCTGCAAATATCGTATCAGCAAACACTATTTTACCACCTTTGTTTAGCAATTGACTATACTTCGCAATTGCTACGTCTTTTTCTTCATCTGTTAGATGATGAAATGCATAGGTGCTCACAATTGTATCAATAGAATTGGGAACATCAAAATTGAGAAAATCACCTTCTGTAATTGAAAATTCTTTCGGAAGCTTTTCTTTTGCAATCGTGCGCATTTCACGCGACGGCTCTATACCGTAAACGTTGCGCCCAGCAAGTAATAGTTTGTTTGTTAAATTGCCGGTACCAACACCAAATTCTAATACATTTCCAAATGATTTGTTTACTACATCCTCTAAAATCTCCTCATAATGGACGAAAACTTCTTTATATTGTATATCTTCGCCTTGTACGAATGAATCGTACGTATGAGCCCATTCGTCAAATAAACCATTAAATTCTGTACCCATATGAATTCCCCTTTTTCTTATCGGTTTTATCAGTATAATATGCTCTCTTTACAAAAATGTCAATTGAAATGCAAATGGTATTTCCTTCTTTTCTTTGTTACACTTAACTAGATTATGCAGAAAGGGGCGGTCTTCGTGTCATTTACCTTTGAAATGTTAGAAGATAAAGTAGAATTTTTCGAAGCATCAGACTTAGTTTCTTTAGAAAAAAAAATTAATGAACAAGTCGACAATAACAAAGCACTTATGCTAGAAGTTCATCACATTTCTCATCAAATGGTTATGGATCCTGAGAGCAAAAGACCCTATTATAGTGCAGTTGTTCATTTCAAATTGAAAAAAATGCGCTAAAAAAGAGAGAGGTTGTAATAACCTCTCTCTTTTAGTTTAGAGTTTGAACAAGTGTTGGCTTCCAACCCTCATTTTCTACCCAATCAATATTTACATAATATCTTTTACCGCTTTGTTTATCTTGTACATTACCATATGCTTTTTGTTGACCGTTATTACCAATACGGTGAATGACCAATTGTTCTACTGGAACCTCAATTGCAGAGGAAATCGCTTGTTTCATCTCATTCCAATCTGCTGTTCCTTGTTGAAATGTCATTGCTGGTGACGCACCTTGTTCTGTACCAATTGGCTTCCAAGAAGGCTTTGTGTAAGCTTCAGTTGCTTTTGGTTGTGTTTTTTCAGCCGCTACTTTTTCATTTGCCTTTGCTTCTTCTTCAGCCTTTTTCTTTTCTTCTTCTTTCTTCTGCTCTTCTAATTTCGCCTGTTCTTCTTGCTTAGCTTCTTCTTTGTTTTCTGTTTTCGCAGCTTCTTTAGTTTTCGTTGTTTGCTGCGATACTTTCTTTTTTGGAGAAGACGCTTGCTCTGGTGCATCAGAAGTAAATATTAACTGATATGCTACAACAATTACTGTTAATAATACAATAGCAATTGCAATATTTAAAACACCGTTTTGACGACGTTTTTGTTGTTTCTTTTGGAATCTAGATCCTCCTGCCATTCTTCAAACCTCCATGCAGTTTTTTCTACTTGCTATTGTAACATTAAATGCAAGAAGGTTGAACTATTACCGCGATATTTTCATGAAATGAAAAAATCTAGTAATATTTATTGCCTTTAAAAGATCGTAGATGCCCTATTTCAAATGATAACAATGAAAGAAATGAAGTGCTTGCACTCGATTATACAGGGATACAGGCCTAATGATGGCAATATTACTTCATGTCGTTCTCCCACTGAGCAATATCTTGTACAAATTCTTTGAAAATTGGCGTTACAATATTTTGTTCACTATTTGTTTCTATATCGACAACAACTAAAGCATATCGCGGGTTTTCATACGGAAAATAACCAGCAAACCAGCGATTTACCCGGTTTTCTTTCCCAGTTTGTGCCGTTCCGGATTTTCCAGCAACTGATAACGGTAATGATTGAAAAGAAATTCCCGTTCCATGTTCCATCGTTACAACTTTTCTCAATAACCCTTGTATTTTTTTCACTGTACGATATGAAACTCTTTTTCCTGCTAATGTATGATCTTCAAAACGATATAAAGTTGTTCCATTTTTATACCGAATTTCTTTGACCGCTTTTATTTCTTTCTTCTCTCCACCCCTTGCAATAGTCGCCATCATGTTTGCAATAGCCAATGGCGATAATCGTACATCTTTTTGACCAATTGCCGTTTGAGCAATTGCTTTTTGACTTCTGCTATTCTCTTTATCCTTCCAAACTACCGATTCTTTTTCTTCTGGTAATTGTTTAAATGAAGAAGTATGAAAGACAGTTCCCTTCCAACCAACCGTTTTACCTGCCCCTAGAGCCTCTGTATAGGTCTCTATTACTCCCTTATCCCTTTTCATCAATTCATTACCAAGCACAGCAAATGTTCGATTACAGCTTCTTACAAAGCTCTCTGTAAAGGTTCGCTTCCCCATCATTATTTCTGCTTTATTCTCTCCATATGGATCCGTATCACAGTCGAACATACGATGAGGGTAAACAAGATCATAATCAATTGCTGCAGCTGCAATAACGGTTTTAAACACAGAACCTGGAAAATGCGGTGTAAGCATTTGATTTTCCAACCTTTGTTTATATGACTGGTTGTCATTCATCTGCACAGAGGGTTTGCTCACCATTGCTACTATTTCATTCGTTTTTACATCAAGTAGTAGCAGCCCCCCTTTTTTTAATTTGTATTTCTGTACAACCTCTTCCGCCTTTTTTTGCAACGTCTTCTCTATCGTCGTTTGGACTGTCACTGGATAAAATGGATTAGCAGGAGACGTATATTTAACCCGCTTTCCAAAAATCGGTTCTCCCTGTCGATCCACATGATATAGTAACTTCGCTTCCCCATCTGCAACTAAAAACTCATCAAATGATTGCTGTAATCCAGAAATTCCAATCGGTGTTTTGCTTGCAAATTGTTTTATTTCTCCATATCTTTTTTCAAATTCCTTTTCGTTTTCTCCCGCTACGCCAATCAGATGCTCTGCTATATTCGGTGTTTGTTTCATTTTCATTTCGGTTGCTACAATACCTAAAATGTCGGAACGATTCACTTTTTCCATCTGTTCTTTTGTTAATTTATATGGCTTTTCACCTTGTTGAAATATAAGTGGCTTACTTCTACTATCTTGTATTTGTTTCTTTATCTCTCGCTGTGATACACCAATCATATGTGCAACCTGCTCTAGTATTTCGTTTTTCGTTTGTAAAAATGGAAACACAATTAAAGCTGGATATCTTTCTTCTCCCAGCTCTTCTCCATTCCGATCAATAAAATGTCCCCGTCCATCATCTACGACAACAGCCTGTGTGCGCTGAGTAACACTTCTTTCAATCAAATTAATATGCTTATCTGTAAATGATTCGGTGGCGATCAGCTGAATTTGTACGAGTCTACCGAGTAAAATAAGCATCATACATGAAAAAACTAGCAAGGTGATAATAATTCGTTGCTTCATCTTCATAAAAAACACCTCGTCTTTCAGTTTGGACGAGATGTGATTCTTTTTATACAGAAATGTTTTCCTTTTTTATTCCTTCAAAATACACTACCTACTATAATGGATGAAAAAGAGAGGTGAAGTGGTTGTTATATAATCAACTGATGGAACAGGTTGTTTTCTTTACTCCTTTTATTTTTATTATCATCTTCCTTATTCTTTCCTTCAAAATATCCTATAGGAGACGATTTATTCCTGGACTTTCCTTATTACTTCTTACTTTCATATCTTTTATTTGCATCGCACCTTTTGCTTACCAAGAAGGAATTGCTTATATTATCGTATTTTATGTACTCTTATTATTTTTCGGTGGCATTCTAATTCTTGTCGCTGTTTTGTTTCGAAAACAAAACAAATAAAAAAAGTTCCTTCATACGAATATGAAGGAACTTTTTTATTATTTTACAGAGACGATCTCAACTTGCATTTCTCCGCCTGGTGTTTGAATCGCTACTTTTTCACCAATTTGCTTACCAAGTAAGCTTTTGGCGATTGGAGAGTCATTAGAAATTTTACCTTCAAATGGATCTGCTTCCGCACTACCAACGATTGTATAAGCTTCTTCTTCTCCACCTGGTAATTCTTTAAAAATAACTGTTTTACCTAATGTTACGACTGTCGAAGCTTCACCGTTATCTTCGATGATAACTGCGTTACGAATCATATTTTCTAGCTGTGTAATGCGACCTTCTACGAATGCTTGCTCATCTTTCGCTGCGTCGTACTCAGAGTTCTCAGAAAGGTCACCGAAGCTACGCGCAATTTTAATACGCTCTACAACTTCTTTACGTCTTACTGTTTTTAATTGTTCAACTTCATGCTCTAACTTTTGTTTCCCCTCAAGTGTCATAGGGTATGTTTTTTCTGTTGCCATGTTTTCCACTCCTTTTATATACCAATCCCCCGAAAAAAAGAGGAGTTCAATATGAAAACTCCTCCGCCTTATCATATAGCGGAGGTTTCTAGCGCAATGACACTAGTGGAGTTGTCACATACAACCCCGTATTTTCCCAATTCTTCCTTATCCCGTAAAAGCCCGATTAGTTCAACTAACCACCAATGGGGAATGTAGAAACTCCCCCACTGGTGGAAGTTTCACTTTATATAAAGAAGATATGTATGGAAAGTTGATATAAATATGCCCTCACCTATAGAAAGGTGAGGTTGCATGTTTCATTGTATTCGATAGGAAGGGAAAAAATCCCTTCCTATCGTATATCTTTTACTATGCTATTACAAATTCACTTTTTGTTCAAGAATTGTTGCAATTTTTGTGACCATAATATCGATAGCAACATGATTTTGTCCACCTTCTGGGATAATAATATCCGCGAATTTCTTCGAAGGCTCAATGAATTGATTATGCATTGGACGCACAACATTTACATATTGTTCAATAACGGAATCCATTGTACGGCCGCGTTCTTTAATATCGCGTTGCATACGACGTAAAATTCGAAGGTCAGCATCTGTATCAACAAACACTTTAATATCCATTAAATCACAAAGGCGTTGATCTTCTAAAATAAGAATACCTTCTAAAATAATTACATCTTTTGGCTCAACTGGAATAACTTCTTCTGAACGTGTATGCAATGTATAGTCGTACACTGGTTTTTCAATTGGATCATATGCAAGCAATTGATTTAAATGCTCGATTAACAAATCATTATCAAATGCTAATGGATGATCGTAATTTGTTTTTAAACGCTCTTCCATCGGTAAATGATCTTGATTTTTATAATAATAATCTTGTTCCAAAATTAAAATCGAATGACCTTGAAACTGATCAAAGATTGCTTTTGTTACACTTGTTTTACCAGATCCTGAACCACCAGCAATTCCAATTACAACAGGCTTGTTCGTCCCCATTCAACTACCACTCTTTCTTATTGAAGTATGCTTTTTCGCATCATGTTGTTCACATACACTGGTTGATCCACTTTGAATTTCACGATCTGCAACGGATGTCTTGCTGCATCTAATTCGTTTCCATCCTCATCCCAAATTTTTTCCACCGTTTGTGTAAAGTTTTCTATTTCTGGTCCAAAGAACTCGACTTCATGACCTGGTTTGAAGTAGTTACGCTGTTGAATTGTTACAATGCCTGTTTCTTCATTATAATCTAACACTAAACCAGCAAAATCATACGTTGTTTTCTTACTATGATTTCCATACATTTGTTCTTGATATCCAGGAACTCCCTCAAAGAATGCAGGAGCTGTATCACGATTTGCACATTTATCAAGCTCGTCTAACCATTCTTGTTGGAACTCGAAATTATCTGGATCTGCACAATACGCGTCAATCACTTTGCGGTATACAGTTGCAACAGTTGCAACGTAGTGAATGGATTTCATGCGTCCTTCAACTTTCAAGCTGTCAATCCCAATTTCAATCATTTTCGGAATAGATAGTATAAGGTTTAAATCTTTTGGACTCATTGCAAAATGAGCATCATCTTCCTCAAATAAAGGCAGTTCTTGTGCGTCTTTATGTTGTGATACAGTTTGAATTAAGTCATAATCCCAGCGACAAGACTGACAACAACCACCACGGTTAGAGTCACGTGCTGTCATATGGTTACTTAACGTACATCTTCCGGAATACGCAATACACATCGCACCATGGACGAACGCTTCAATTTCAACATCGACTTTTTCTTTAATTTCTTTCATTTCTTCATAGCTTGCTTCACGAGCTAATACAAGACGATGTAATCCTTCTTCTTTCCAATACTGAGCAGCTTTCCAGTTGGACAACGATTGTTGTGTACTTAAATGCACTTCAACAGACGGAGCCACACGTTTACACGTCTCAATAATAAGAGGATCTGCAACGATGATACCTGTTACACCTGCTTTTTCAATTCCTCTTAAATAGTCTTCTAGTCCATCCGTATTTTCATTATGCGCAAAGATATTTGTTGTGACATATATTTTCGCACCATACTTTTTTGCAAATGTAACGCCTTCTGCCATTTCTTCTAGCGTAAAGTTACCTGCATTCGAACGAAGACCAAATTCTTGTCCACCTAAATATACAGCATCTGCACCATAATGGATAGCTACTTTTAATTTTTCTAAGTTACCTGCAGGGATTAACAACTCAGGTTTTTTCACAATAACACGTTTTCCATCTATTACACGTGAAATTTCTTTTACTGTCATTTCCTACACCCTCCTTTTTAATAAACCGTTTCTTTAAAGAAGAATCCAGTATCTAAGGGACGATTAACCGGTTGGATTTCTTCAATTTCTTTATATAAATCGTCTTTTACGTCATCATACGCTTCACGATCTTCTACACATAAATCAATAGCCTTACGATATTTTTCTGTCACTTCAATAATATATTCGGAGCTTTTTAACACACCGTCAATTTTCAAGCTATCAATTTCGGCATCGATTAGCTCTTCTAACTCCTCGATAAAGCAAATATCATTTGGGCTCATAATATGAGTGCCATTTTCGTCTTCAAAAATTGGATATTTATTATTACGTTCTGGATCGTGTAAGAACATGTTCTCTTCATACTTTTTCTTTTCAATTTCCATATTGCGATCTTGATATTCAAAGTAATTTCCTACTAATGAACGTTTTGATTGGAACATACATGTCATGCCGTGGATTTGTACTTCTAGCTCCACTTCCGCATGCTCCTTTAACTCAACAATTTCATCTAAGCTTAATTCACGTGCAAGCACAGCACGCTTTGCACCTTTACGGCCCCAATAGTTACATGTAAACCAGTTTGTTGCTGTCGTTTCTGTATTCCAATGCATTTGCATATTCGGTGCTACTTCACGCACAGTCATTAACACGGCTGGATCTCCAAATACAATTGCATCTACATGCACTTCTTGTAAAAATGCAACATAATCTTTTAAGGCTTCCACTTTCTCATTATGGAACATAGCGTTCATTGCTACATATACCTTCATATCATTCTCATGCGCAATGTGTACCGCTTGCTTCACATCTTCACGAGAGAACTCCCCTGCTAAACGTAAGCCGAACTTTTGCTCACCGATCATCACTGCATTTGCTCCTGCTTTTGCAAGAGGTTCAATGTCCGCCACCACTCTTGGCGTTACTAACAATTCAGGTTTTTTCATAATGCGTCACCCTCTCTTTTTACTTACTGCTACTCCATCACCAATTGGGAAAATAGTTGTATCATATCCTTCATGGTTCATAAGCCATTCGTTATACGTCTTAATACGACGAATCAAACCACGCGTACGTCTATTTTCAATCTTCTCTTTTGTCGTTACAAGCCCATGATACATGACGTTATCTGAAATAATAACACCACCCGGATTTAATAACGGCTCATATAAATCAAAAAAGCGACGATATTGTCCTTTTGCTGCATCAATAAAAATAACATCAAATGTTCCATGAGTTTTCACTTGTTCACCCGTTTCTAACGCATCTCCATAAATAACTGAGATACGTTCTTTTACAGAAGAACGATTTATATATTCAAGTGCTTTTTCATATCGATCTACATTCCGCTCTACTGTTACAATGCGAGAATTTGGAATAGCCTGCATCATACGAATACTGGAATAACCAATGGCCGTTCCAAGCTCTAGTATGCTTTTCGGTCCAATTAATCGTAAAAATTGCAACATAAATTCCATTCCCAGACGATCCATAATCGGCACATGATTTTCACTTGCATAATGTTCCATTTCAAGAATAAGTTCATCTTTCGGATCAATAAATGATAGTAAGTATTCGTTAACTGCATCCTCCATAAATGGTCCTCCTTATTTACATGGAGAAGTGCCTCTATGACGCGTCAAGCCTTGTCTCTTCACACATAGAATGCAATAAAAATACAAGCCCGCTCACCCTTAGCTTGTACGTCCCGTTTTGATATTAAAAACGATTCTTCTGCCAGTTTTTAACCCGATATATTTTATCACAAAAAAGAGGGATATGCGAATCTTTTCGCTTCCCTCCCATTTTCATTTCTTTTGTGTAATATGTTTTTGTTTTAATGCATTATGCTCTTCTAACGTTTTTGCATAATATACTTCACCACTTGGTGCAGCTAAGAAATAATAATAGTCTGTTTTTTCAGGTTCTAATGCCGCTTGCACAGAATTTTTACCAGAATTGGCAATTGGTCCAACTGGTAACCCTTTTACAACATATGTATTATATGGAGAATCTACTTTTAAATCCGCATATAATACACGCTCTTTATGTTTTCCGAGCGCATATAACACCGTCGGATCTGTTTGTAATGGCATTCCTTTTACTAAACGATTATAAAATACACTGGATATTTTTTTTCGGTCCGTGTAACCTGTCGCCTCTTCCTCAATTAAAGAAGATAACGTTAATAATTGATGAACATCCCATTGTTTTTCTTTCATTTTTTGTTCATTTTCAACAATTAACTTATTTGTTTTTTCAAGCATCGGCGTCACAATTTCTTCTAAAGTCATCTCTTTTTTATAAAAAGAATACGTTGCCGGATATAAATAACCTTCTAACGGATATTTAATATTGATATCGAAAATTTTGTTCGTTAATAATACCGGATATTTTTGCTGCAACTTTTGTACAAATGTCTTATCGTTTAATTGGCGAACAACATCATCTTTATTCCATTTCAGTTCCTTCGCAATGATTTCTGCAATTTCAACAACTTGTGCGCCTTCTTTAATTGTTAATTTATAAGCAACCGGACGGTGCACATTACCAGATGACATTTCTCTCATTACTTCATCCACATTCATAGATGGATGTAACAAGTATGTACCAGCTTGTAAATTT
Source organism: Bacillus sp. DX3.1 (assembly GCF_030292155.1). NCBI lineage: Bacteria > Bacillati > Bacillota > Bacilli > Caryophanales > Bacillaceae > Bacillus > Bacillus sp. DX3.1. The sequence goes on from NZ_CP128153.1 coordinate 4,085,208, forward strand.
CTAGATTTAGCTTTTGCATAAAGGCTAAATACTGTCCCGTTCTTCACAATCCCTTTTTCTTCAAGAACCTCTCCAATTTTACTCGTAGATGATCCTTTCGGAATCTCTACTTCAATTTCTTTTTTATTTCCAATATCAAACGGTTTTAATGCTGATGAGATATAAGCATAGATAGAACCGCAGACTACGAGTAGCGCAATAATTACGATTAAAAACCTTTTTCTGCGCTTCTTCTTTCCTTGATTAGCTACCAAAATTCTTTCCTCCTTATTCAATTGTAGACCGTATATACGTACTCTATACAGCAACCTACAAAATCATAGCAACTACATCTATACCTGATAGACGGTTTTTCTGTTTTTTCTACAATCCGTCTTATTATACTATAAATAATTACGCCTTTTCGACAATAAATCTGTCATGGTGTGTTTAAATACAAAAAAATGAACTGCATTCGCAGTCCATCTTTTCGGAAGATTATTCTTGGCCTTCTTCTTCTTCAGCAAGCGTGTTAAACATTTCTTGTACCATTTCCCACTCTTCTTCAGATTCGATTGGAAGTAATGTTCCACCAGATTCTTCTTCATTTTGCTCAAAAGCCATTGCATCATAAATTTGTTCGCCATCTTCGTCAACTTCACCGATTGGAGAGAAGACTACATAAGATTTTTTGCCGAATTTTTCAGCATCAAATGTGAAAATAATTTCACATAAATGTTCGTTACCTTTTTCGTCAACAATTGTAATTTGATTTTCTTCCATTTTGGTCACCTCTTATTTACTATCTAAGTATCCTTGTAAAATCACGACAGCTGCCATCTTATCAATGACCTGCTTTCGTTTTTTCCGGCTAACATCAGCCGAAATGAGCAGACGTTCGGCTGCCATTGTTGACAGACGCTCGTCCCACATTACAATTTCTAATTGTAACAGCTCATGTAGGTTTTCTGCAAATTGCTGACAAGCTTCGCCACGTGGACCAATCGTACCATTCATATTCTTTGGCAATCCTACTACTATCTTGTCCACATTGTACTGTTTTACTAACTCAGTAATCCGATCAAAACCAAACTGACCTCGTTCTTCATTAATTTTAATCGTTTCCAAGCCTTGCGCTGTCCAGCCCATTTCATCACTGACTGCAACACCGACTGTTTTTGTACCAACATCTAAACCTAATATACGCATAAATTACTCCTCACGATGATGTTTCAAGTAGGACTTCACAAGTTCTTCAATTAATTCATCACGTTCTAGCTTACGAATAATATTGCGTGCATCTTTATGACGAGGTATGTATGCTGGGTCTCCACTTAATAAATAACCGACAATTTGGTTGATCGGATTATATCCTTTTTCTTGAAGTGCATCATACACAGTTAAAAGTACATCATTCACATGGACACTCTGTTTTTCATCTTGGAAGTTAAACTTCATTGTTTTATCAAAACCGTCCATTTCAAGCACCTCACTTTAGTAGTAAGTATAGGGAGAAGAACTTCTCCTCTCCCTACCATTGTACACTACTCTCTCTTTATTTTGAAACAGATTTAACGTACTCTTCTACAAATGCTAGTGCATCATCAACTTGCGCTGGGTTTTTACCACCAGCTTGTGCCATATCAGGACGGCCACCGCCACCACCGCCACAGCGAGATGCTACTTCTTTGACAAGTTTACCAGCATGGTAACCTTTTTCAATTAAGTCTTTCGTTACACCAGCAAGAATATTCACTTTATCATCATTTACAGCTGCTAATACAACAACTGCAGACTCTAATTTAGTTTTCAAGTCATCCATCATTGTACGTAAATTATTCATATCTGCAACATTTACTTTCGTTGCGAGTACATTAATACCATCTACTGTTAGAACTGTATCTGTTAAGTTTCCAGCTTCGATATTGCTTAGTTTTGCTGCAAGAGATTCATTCTCTTTTTGAAGCTGTTTCACTTCAGCAAATAGACCGTCTACTCTTGTTAAAATATCTTTCGGATTTGTTTTCATTTTGTTTGCTGCTTCTTTTAATAAACCAACTTGCTCATTCATTAGTTCGTATGCAGCTTTTCCTGTTACTGCCTCAATACGGCGTGTTCCAGCTCCAATACCAGACTCAGCAACAATTTTGAAAATCCCGATAGAAGATGTGTTATCAACGTGACAACCACCGCAAAGCTCTAAGCTGTAATCGCCTACTCGTACGACGCGAACAACATCACCATATTTTTCACCAAATAGTGCCATTGCACCCATTTCTTTTGCTTCTGCAATTGCTTTTTGAGAAATTTCAACAGCAATGCTTTCCCATATTTTTTCGTTTACGATACGCTCAATTTTTTCAAGTTCGTCAGGTTGTACTTGACCGAAGTGAGAGAAGTCAAAGCGTAAACGTTCTGTCGTTACAAGAGAACCTGCCTGGTTTACATGCGTGCCAAGTGTATCTTTTAACGCTTGGTGCAGAAGATGAGTTGCTGTATGGTTTTTCACAACGCCACTACGATTTTGCGTATCGATAATAGCTTTTACCGCTGCATCTTTCGTTAATGTTCCTTCTTCCACAGCAACTTTGTGTAAGTTTTGACCATTTGGTGCTTTTTGTACGTCTTTCACAAGTACTTTCACACCATCTGCAAGAAGGTAACCACGGTCTGCGATTTGTCCGCCGCTCTCAGCATAGAATGGTGTTACATCTAACATTAATTGTCCTTCTTCACCCGCTTGTAAACTATCTGTGTACTCACCATTTTTCACAAGTGCAATGACATTACTTTCTGTTGCTACCGTGCCATAACCAACGAATTCGCTCGCTACTTTAATCTCACCAAGTACGCCACCTTGCACTTGCATGGAATCTACATCTTGACGAGCAGCACGTGCACGTTCACGTTGTTTTTCCATCTCTGTTTCAAATCCTGCATGGTCAACTGTCATCTCAGCTTCTTCTGCATATTCTTCTGTTAATTCAATCGGGAAACCGTATGTGTCGTATAAACGGAATGCATCTGCTCCAGAAATTACAGTTGAGTTTTCTTCTTTTGCTTTTGCAATTACTTCTGCTAAAATTGCTTCGCCATCATGAAGTGTTTCGTGGAAACGTTCTTCTTCATTTTTCACAACGCGTGCAATGAAATCTTTCTTTTCAAGAACTTCTGGATAAAAGTCTTTCATTACTTCTCCAACTACTGGTACTAACTCATACATAAATGGACGGTTAATGTTTAGTTTCTTCGCATAACGTACAGCACGGCGTAATAAACGACGTAATACATACCCGCGGCCTTCGTTAGAAGGAAGAGCACCATCACCAACAGCAAACGTCACAGTACGGATATGGTCAGCGATTACTTTAAATGCCATATCTTTTTCTACATCACCATCCCGATATTTTTCACCAGAGATTGATTCTGTCGCACCGATCATTGGCATAAATAAGTCTGTGTCAAAGTTTGTTGGCACGTCTTGAACGATAGATGTCATACGCTCTAGACCCATCCCTGTATCAATGTTTTTCTTTGGAAGCGGTGTATATGTACCGTCAGGGTTATGGTTAAATTGTGAGAACACAAGGTTCCATACTTCTAAGTAACGCTCGTTTTCTCCGCCTGGGAATAATTCTGGGTCGCTTGGATCATTTCCGTAAGCTTCTCCGCGATCGTAGAAAATTTCTGTATTCGGTCCACTTGGGCCTTCACCGATATCCCAGAAGTTTTCTTCTAAACGAATAATACGTTCTTTCGGTACTCCCATCTTCTCGTTCCAAATTTGGAACGCTTCTTCATCTTCTGGATGAATCGTTACGGATAGCAGTTCTTTATCGAAGCCAATCCATTTGTCACTCGTTAAAAATTCCCAAGCCCATGTGATTGCTTCTTCTTTAAAATAGTCACCAATTGAGAAGTTGCCTAACATTTCAAAGAACGTATGGTGACGAGCCGTTTTCCCTACATTTTCAATATCGTTTGTACGAATTGATTTTTGTGCATTTGTAATACGTGGGTTTTGCGGAATAACACGACCGTCAAAATATTTTTTCAGTGTCGCTACACCACTGTTAATCCATAAAAGAGATGGATCCTCATGTGGAACTAATGATGCGCTTGGTTCAATTGCATGTCCTTTTTCTTGGAAAAAGTCTAAAAACATTTGACGAATTTGTGCTCCTGTTAACTGTTTCATCTATATTTCCTCCTTTAAGAAATTCCATAAAAAACAAAAAACTCCCGTCCCTATAGAAGGGACGAGAGTTAACTCGCGATACCACCCTAATTATGAACCGAGCTATACATTCTCGATTCATCACCTCATGGTGCCGTAACGTGGCAAGACGGCAGGGATTAGCTGCTCTCAGGACTAGCGTTCTGTCACCCTTCATTTAAAGCTTCTCTCAGCCTATGGAAGCCTCTCTCTAAAAATGGGCTGTAACATACTCGTTCCGTCATCAATTTATACTATATGCAAAAATTGTAGCGAATCCGTTTCCATTTGTCAATGTTTCCAAAGCGGCTTTATATGAACGACAATTGTACGAACTACCGCTAAAATAGGAACTGATAGTAAAAGCCCCACGATTCCCCCTATCTCCCCCCCAACAAGGAGAGCAAGCATAATAACAACAGGGTGCATACGCAATGACTTTCCAACAATATAAGGAGACAAAATATTACTTTCAACAAATTGCAAAATCGCCAGGGCAATGCCAGCCTTAATCAACAGATTCGTTGATACCGTCGCGGCAATCATTAACGTTGGAATCGCTCCTAGAATTGGTCCAAAGTACGGGATAATATCAGTTACACCAATAATAATGCCAAGCAATAGTGGATATTTCATACCAATAAACCAAAATGAAAGAGCAGACATCCCCCCTAACACTAAGCAAACGAATAACTGACCGCGAATATAATTCCCAAGTGATTTATCAATTTCTTTTGCCAATAGCTGGCCATCACTCCGCCATTTACTAGGAACTAGCTTCCAAAAGATATGATAAAATTCCTCATAATCTTTCAGTATGTAAAATACAATGAACGGAATTAAGAAAATAAGAAGAAGCGAATCAAGCACACCACGTGCTGTGCTCATCACTTTATTTAATAGCGCTTGAATTTTCATTTCAATACCAACAAATATTTGTTTTACTTTTTCATGAATAAACGCTGGGAAATTTTCCGTCTGTTCTGAAACCCCATCGAGCCACGAATCATACATTTTCATAAATTGCGGAAATTGCTCATTGATTTCTTGCAGTTGCGCAATCACAATTGGTGTCCCTTTATAAATTCCATAACCAATGCCGCCAAAGAAAAGAAGATAAATAAGCAAGATAGCAATTGTGCGCGGCATCCCTTTTTTATGTAACTTTTCAATTAAAGGATGCAGTAAATAGGCAATAAAACAGGCAATAAAAAATGGTGTAATCGCTACTTTAAACACAAATAAAATAGGTCCCCACAGCGGTTTGATTTTTAAAAAGACAAACAAACAAAGAAATAATAACAACAACAAACCTAATCGATAAATCCAAATAATTTTAAGATTCTTCAACAGAAAAACCTCCTCTACCCTTATTGTGAAAAGAAATAGAGCAGGTTATGTGTAAAAATTTAAAAAACCTCACCGTACTAAAATATTTTCATACAGACCATACTGTTTTTAAGATGAATACATATACTTAACTTAATCAGGACAAGCACTTGGACGATACAGCAACTAAAGTGAGGAGGAACAAAATGGTTTGGTTCATGCTAAGTCTTTCAGCACTTTGTATGATATTAGAATGGATTTGTATCGGATTTGGTATTTGGAAGGGATTCTTTATTCAATCTTCACGAAAAGAACGTGCCAAACAACTTTGGTACTATGGGATATTAGGACTTGGCTGCTATGGACTTTCTCATCTTTTCTCTGAAATTGGACTTTTTTATCTCTATACAGCCACGTAAAAAACTCCCAAAAATAAGGGAGTTTTTTTATTTTAACAAGGCATCCTCCACTAATGAAGGTTTCACTTTACCGTAATAATTATAAATAGGACTTAATCATTTTACGTGCTCTTTTTGTATTTCGCTTTGAAAAAACATCTTGTTTACGTGCATATTGATATGCCGCAGCTCCAATACCTAATGCGATTAATGATGAACGTATATTCAAGGTAAATCCCCCTTTTGATTATCCGATTGTCCGTTCATTCTCATCAAATAAATCATCGAGAGAACTGAGCGAACCATCTTCTTCCACTTGATGCGTATGGATTTTCCCCTTTAAAACCGATAATTCAATAAAGCAGTTCCAGCAATAAAATTGGTTGACACCTATTTTTCCAATGTCTTTTCCTTTGCAATTTGGACAACTGAACATATGGCGTTCATCTCCTTACAATCTCCCGTATTCTATTCGCCATTATGTCCAAACTGCATTCATTTATACATGCTAAAGAACCTCATTACACCTTCCTCGCCCTAGTTCTAAGAAGCAACTTCTACTAACGATAAGAACTCAATTAGCGAACGGCAACCATAGCTATCTATATAAATACAAATTAAAAAACCGACATAAACCCCTTCTTTTCAGGCGGGAGAGAGCATCCGGCCATGCATAAAAGCGGTCAGATCCTTTTCCTGCCCAGACATAGTGAAAACAAAGAGAGAAAACGAGTGCAGGTCACCTCTTGTTATCCATAGCCGCGGCTTATATGTCGAAAAATCAAAATGGATTTATATAGAGGTTTCCGCAATTGAAAGTCTCACTATATAATTTCACCTCGCTACATAAAATCATACGGTGAAATGTTTTCCACATCCATTTCCTCACCATTTATCGTCTCCACTTGCACTTGCCCTTGCGTTCCTTGCAAACGATCGCACAGCGTCGTTTGTCGAAGCGCATCATCTAGACGATTCACACCAGATCGAAAGGCAGGTTCTTCCCCGCAAATAATTAAAAACTTTTTGCTTCTTGTAATACCCGTATAGATTAAATTACGGCGAAGCATACGATAATAACTCTTTACAATCGGCATGATAACAATTGGGAACTCACTTCCCTGTGACTTATGAATGGAACAGCAATACGCGTGAGTAATTTGGTTTAAATCCGGCTTTATATACGTCACTTCAATGCCATCAAACGAAACGACCACCATATCTTGCTGCTCTACATTTTCTTTCGCATAAAACACAGAGACAATTTCTCCTATATCACCGTTAAACACTTGGCTTTCCGGTTGATTCACAAGCTGCAGTACTTTATCTCCCACGCGGTACACGACATCACCGTAGGCAATTTCTCTGCTTTTTTCTTTCTTCGGGTTAAATACTTCTTGCAATGCTTCATTTAACACATTAATACCAGCTGGACCACGATACATCGGGGCCAATACTTGTACATCACGCGCACTAAAGCCTTTTACCTTTGCGCTTTCACACACTTGCTTTACAACTTCAACGATTTGCGTCCCTGTACATCCAATAAATGAACGATCTTTTTTATTTTGCGCCAAATCAGGTGGTAATGTTCCCTTTTTTATCGCATGGGCAAGCTGAATAACGGAGGATCCTTCTGCTTGGCGATAGATTTCCGTCAGCTTAACGGTCGGAATCACCCCTGCTTCTAATAAATCCTTCAGCACTTGCCCAGGTCCTACAGACGGGAGCTGATCTTCGTCACCTACGACAATGACTTGAATCGTAGATGGCAATGATTTGAATAACTGATTCGCAAGCCAAATATCAACCATCGAAAACTCATCAATGATGAGCAATTTCCCTTGCACTGGATCATTCTCATTGCGCTGAAACGATCCTTCTGGTGTCCACCCAAGTAAACGGTGAATCGTGCAAGCTGGAAGTCCTGTAGACTCACTCATTCGTTTTGCTGCTCGTCCTGTCGGCGCTGTTAACAAAATAGGAAACGGATTATCATCACTATAATCTTTCGGATTTAAAGATAGTCCGTGAAGAGATGCATACATCTCAACAATCCCTTTAATAACCGTTGTCTTTCCTGTTCCTGGTCCACCTGTTAACAGCATCATCGGTTTATGAAGAGCCGTTTGAATCGCCTCTTGCTGAAGGGGGGCGTACTGTACACTAAACTGCTCTTCAATTTTGCCTAACGTCAATAATAGCTCTGATTCTGGAAATGAGGGTTCCTCTTCTTGATCCATGAGACGACGAACCGATGTAACAACACCTTTTTCAGAATAAAATAAAGAAGCCAAATAAATACGGTCTTCTTCTACGATTATTTTCCCTTCGCCTTGCATCATTTCTACACATTGTAAAATATCTTCTTCAGTAACTGCTCCATCTTGATGATTTAAAAGTCCAATCGTTTCTTGAACGAGCTGTCCTTTTTCCATAAATACATGACCTTCTTGCAGCGAAACGTGTTCTAACGTATAGAAACATCCCGCACGTACACGATCGCTATGATTACCGGACTTTCCAAGTGCCTTTCCGATATCATCGGCTCGTCCAAAACCAATCCCATCTACTTCTTCAATAAGCTGATACGGATTATTTCGAATTACCTCAAGCGTCATCTCTTTATACGTTTGATAAATTTTAATGGAAAGTTTCGTACCGAACCCATAGCCATTTAAAAAGCTCATCACCTTTTCAAGGCCTTGGTGCTCGATGATTGTATCGTATATTTCTTGTGCTTTTTGCTTATTTACAACGCCTTCTAACGCTGCAGGATCATCCATAATTTTTGAAATGGCATGTTCCCCAAGATGATCCACAATCTTTTCGGCTGTTCTTTTCCCAATCCCTTTAAATAAATCGCTCGCTAAGTATTGCACCATTCCTGTTTTTGTTTGCGGTAGTTCTTTTTTAAACGTTTCAACTTGATATTGTTTCCCGTACTTTGGGTGATCTTTAAAATGACCTGTTAACGTAAACACTTCATCTTCATGCATACGGGGAAAGTGACCGTTTATCATCACTTTTTTTTCGTCGTATGTTTCATTCGTTTCAATGACTTTCATACTGACAACGGAATAGAGGTTTTCTTCGTTGTGGAAAATGGTGTGAAGAACTTGCGCTTTTATAAATTTTTGCTCTTCCTCAAACAAATCCATTGCATGTTGATTTCCCATACTTCCTCTCCTTTCCGGTTTCTCTCACTCTAACGAGCAGTACAGCCCCCACCTCTCTACTTAACATTAGATGAGGGGTAACTGCGCGTTAAGGTACAATTTCTATTCGCCTTCTTGCTCTAATAAACGAATGCCATTCCCTGCTAAAAAGTGATCTGGTTGAATTTCAGTTGCCTTCTTAAATAAAGCAAGTGCTTTCTCATTATTTTCTTCAAACACATACGCTACACCTAAATTGTAGTACGCATCTGCATGTTCTTCGTCCATCTGTAATACCTTTTCAAAGTAAGGTTTTGCCTCTTGAATATGCTCTAGTCTTGCAAAACATAACCCACATTGGAATAAGGCTTCAACATCCGTCTCATTTAGTTCAACTGCTCTTTGTAAAAATGGCAGAGCAAGGCGATCGTTCCCAAGCTCTATGTAGGTAATTCCTAGCATAAATGAAACATCCGCTGTATGCAGCCCAACTTGCATTGCTTGTTCAAATACTTCTTTTGCTTCTGCAAATTTTTCTTGCTGATAATATATATTTCCTAATCCATAATAGGCAGCAGCGGACTTTTCATCTAATTCAATCGCACGTTTATAAAATACAATTGCACGCTCACTGTCTCCAAGTGCATCTAATAAATTTGCAAAGTTTACATATCCAAGTGCATCTTTTGGATTTTCTTCAATTGCTTCTGTAAAATTTTTAGCTGCTTCTTCCCAATTTCCTTCTTGCATATATTGAATGCCTATTTCAAGCTTATTTGACATGTTCTTCACCTCTATACGAATTATAACAAAGAATCTATTTTCACAGCGAACAAAAATTCGCGTTTATTAAAAAGAAACCTCTGACCGATACGAGGCAGAGGTTTTTCTTTCTTATCGTGTATGTTCAAAAAGGAGGATAAAGAGAGCCGAGCAGTTCGAGGCACGGAAGCCAGAAGGATACGGAGTGTAGCTCGAACTACATGAGTACCGGACTGGCAACGTAACGAAGAAATGCGACAGCTATCTTTACCGGACTTTTTGAACTTCCTCTTATCCTAAATAATCAAGTTTCTTACCATTACTGTATACTTCATCAATCGTTGCACCACCTAAGCATTCATCTCCATCATAGAAGACAACTGCTTGTCCTGGTGTAATAGCACGAATTGGTTCATCGCAAAGAATACGAATTGTATTCTCATCAACAATTTGAACTGTTACATCATTATCCGCTTGACGATAGCGGAATTTCGCTGTGCACTTAAATTCTTTTTCTTTTGGCTCATTACTTACCCAGCTTACATTCGTAGCAAATACTTCGTCACCATATAACAACTCATTATGGAACCCTTGGTCTACATATAAAATGTTTTCTTTCAAGTTTTTCCCAACAGCGAACCATGGATCACCATTTCCACCAATGCCAAGACCATGACGTTGGCCAATTGTATAGTACATTAAGCCGTCATGTTTTCCTTTTACTTCACCAGATAATGTTTGCATCACACCTGGTTGTGCTGGTAAGTAATTACTTAAAAAGTCTTTAAAGTTTCGCTCACCAATAAAGCAAATACCTGTGCTATCTTTTTTCGTCGCTGTTGCTAAACCAGCTTCTTTCGCCATTTCACGAATTTGTGGCTTCTTTAACTCACCAAGCGGGAACATTGTTTTTGATAATTGCTCTTGACTCAGCTGATTTAAGAAATAAGTTTGGTCTTTATTATCATCAACGCCGCGCAGCATTTTATATTCGCCATCCATATAAGCGACACGTGCATAATGTCCTGTTGCTACATAGTCTGCACCAAGCGCAATCGCATGCTCTAAAAATGCTTTAAATTTAATTTCTTTGTTACACATTACATCTGGATTAGGAGTACGCCCAGCTCTGTACTCATCTAAAAAGTACGTAAATACTTTATCCCAATATTGCTTCTCAAAGTTTACTGCATAATAAGGAATGCCGATTTGATTACATACTTGAATGACATCATTATAGTCTTCCGTCGCAGTACATACACCATTCTCGTCTGTGTCATCCCAGTTTTTCATAAAAATTCCGATTACATCATAGCCTTGCTCTTTTAACAGTAGTGCTGCTACTGATGAATCGACGCCACCGGACATCCCGATGACAACGCGTGTTTCGTGAGGTAGTTTGTTCATCATGTCACCTCCCATGCTAGTTTTGTGTTAATCGCTTCACGATTTTCACGATTTCGTACGCTGCTTTTTGGATTTGCTCTTTCGTATTACCAAAGCCAAAGCTAAAACGTACGGATGAACGTATTTGATCGGACTGCTTTCCAAACATCGCTACCAGTACGTGTGATGGATTAACAGAACCAGCTGTACAAGCAGAACCACTTGACGCTGCAATCCCTGCTAAATCTAAGTTCACAAGAAACGGTTCTATATCCATTCCTGAAAAACTAACGTTAAACACATGTGGTAAGTGATGTTCTAAGCTTCCGTTTACCTCAAAAGTAATGTCTTCTTCTTTAAAGACAGATACCATTATATCTTTAAATTCTTCATATTGGGCACTTTTTTGCTCACGCGTTTGTTCCGCTAATAAAATCGCCTGTTGTAACCCAACAATACTTGGTACATTCTCCGTGCCAGCCCGGCGTTTTCTCTCTTGCTCCCCGCCTGTCAATAGCGGTCCAAATCTCACTTGCCCTCCAGCGTATAAAAAACCAACACCTTTTGGACCATTAATTTTATGTGCAGAGATTGATAATAAGTCGATGCCAAGCTCTTTCACATCAATTGTTGTTAAACCATATGCTTGTACCGCATCTGTATGAAAATAGGCATCGTGTTCTTTCAATAGAGCCCCGATTTCTGCAATTGGTTGAACAGTACCAACTTCATTGTTCCCAAACATAACCGAAACAAGAATCGTTTCGGCTTTTAATGCTTCTTTTACATCTTGAATGCGAACACGACCTGCTGCATCGACCGGCAAATAGGTTACTTCAAAACCTTCTTGCTCTAACACATTACATGTATGCAAAATCGCATGATGCTCAATCGCTGTCGTAATAATATGATTTCCTTTACTACGGTTCGCACGAGCTACACCTAATAGTGCCAAATTATCAGCTTCTGTACCACCGCTTGTAAAAATAATTTCATTGGGATTTGCATGAATGCTACGTGCACATGTACGTCTTGCTTCATCAACCGCATGACGAGTTTGACGTCCATAAAAATGAATACTAGACGGATTACCAAATGTTTCTGTCATAAATGGAATCATCTTTTCGACTACTTCTGGGTGAGTCGGAGATGTCGCAGCATGATCTAAGTAAATGCGTTCCATCATATCTCCTTCTTTCCAAATCGTTTCACAAGGAATTAAATGTAAAACATATAACCCCCATGGTTTTCTTCCTCATAACGCACTAAGTCTTCTAATGTCGTACTATCTAATACTTCTTGCACCGCATCACGAACGCGCATCCAAAGCTGACGCTGTGCTGGTTCTTCTTCATCTAGCACTTCAACAACGCTAATTGGGCCTTCTAATACCCGAATGACATCTCCAGCTGTAATGTTTACTGGTTGATCAGATAATACGTAGCCACCGTATGCACCGCGTGTACTTTTTACAAGACGAGCGTTACGCAAGGGAGAAATTAATTGCTCTAAGTAATGCTCAGATAAATCATGTGCCTGAGCAATTGATTTTAATGAAATTGGGCCTTCGCCAAATTTTTTTGCAAGATCAATCATAATTGTTAAACCGTAACGGCCTTTTGTTGAAATTTTCATCTATTCCGCACCTCTTTTCAAAATTTCACTTCTATTGGTCAGTTATTCTTTTATTCGTAAGAAGAACACGATTTAAAAATCAAAATCCTATGAAATTATAGCATAATATAGTATTATAAGAAATTTCAACTTGTGTATTCAAAATGATAACATAAAGTGAAACTTTAATCAGCAGGGAGCTTCATCGCCCGCTGATTATTAGCCTTCACCAATCGGACTTTTATGGGCAGTTTATCCCCCACCTAACTTCTTTTCTTTTACTGAATTTTGAGGTGGGGATATTACTGCCCGCGAATAGCGGAAAAAAACACATTGAAAAACTCGGGAATTATTACAATGAATAGAAAAACGAAAAAACTCATCTTGTAATCACTTTCATACAGCTGTGCTGAATTTCATTTTCCCCTTTAAAAAATGATAACATAGAAACAGACTATAAACTAAGGGAGACGGTCATAATGAAACAACCACTTGCACATCGAATGCGGCCGACAAATATTACAGAAGTAATCGGACAAACGCATTTAGTTGGGGAAGGGAAAATTTTATGGCGGATGGTACAAGCGAACCATTTCCAATCTATGATTTTATACGGCCCTCCCGGTACAGGAAAAACATCGATTGCTAGTGCAATTGCTGGCAGTACCGGAACACCGTTTCGTCTATTAAATGCTGTTACTCATAATAAAAAAGATATGGAAGTGGTCGTGCAAGAAGCAAAAATGCATCGTCATCTCGTTTTAATATTAGATGAAGTCCATCGCCTAGATAAAGCAAAACAAGATTTTCTATTACCACATTTAGAAAGCGGCCTTCTCACATTAATCGGAGCCACAACAAGTAATCCGTTTCATGCGATTAACTCTGCCATTCGAAGCCGATGTCAAATCTTCGAACTGCATGCGTTAACAGGGAATGATATTTTAATTGGTTTACAACGAGCACTAGACAACAAAGAAAAAGGGCTCGGTGAGTATGATGTAACTGTTACAGCCGATGCATTGCAGCACTTTGCAAATGCTTCAGGAGGAGATATGCGTTCTGCTTATAATGCACTTGAGCTCGCTGTCTTATCTAGCTTTACAACAGATGACCAGGCAGCCAACATCACGCTAGAAATTGCGGAAGAATGCTTACAGAAGAAAAGCTTCGTTCATGATAAAGGGGGCGATGCTCATTACGACGTCATATCCGCTTTTCAAAAATCAGTGCGCGGAAGTGATGTCAACGCCGCACTTCATTATTTAGCAAGACTCATTGAAGCTGGTGATTTACAGAGCATTGGCAGACGCCTTCTTATTATGGCATATGAAGATATTGGACTCGCGAATCCACAAGCAGGACAACGAACACTAGCTGCCATTGAATCAGCGGAACGCGTCGGTTTTCCGGAAGCTCGTATTCCACTTGCAAATGCTGTCATTGAACTTTGTTTGTCACCAAAATCAAATTCAGCTTATAAAGCTCTCGATGCAGCACTGCACGACTTACGAAATGGACAAACTGGTGATGTTCCGAGTCATTTAAAAGATAACCACTATAAAGGTGCAGAAACACTCAGTAGAGGAATTGGATACTTATATCCACATGATTATCCAAACGGCTGGGTAGAGCAGCAATACTTACCTGATAAAATTAAAAACAAGCAATACTATAAACCCAAAAAAACAGGGAAGTTCGAACAAGCACTCTCCTCTGTTTATGAAAAATTGCAAAGTTCGCATAAAAGTAATTCAAAAGGGTAATATAAGCGAAAACGACATGATATATGGAGGTTTCGCTTATGAAAACACGCCAAGATGCATGGACGGGAGAAGAAGATCTCCTTTTAGCAGAAACCGTTTTACGTCACATTCGCAAAGGCAGTACACAGTTAAAAGCATTCGATGAAGTTGGCGATGAATTAAATCGCACTTCCGCCGCCTGCGGTTTCCGCTGGAATGCAGAAGTTAGGCAAAATTACGAAGAAGCTGTACAAATTGCAAAAAAACAAAGAAAAGAGTTCAAACGTTCTCTTGCAAATGAAGAGACACAACAGCTATTAAAACTAGAGCCGAAGAAACACGTCGTAATTGATGCTGAGTTTTCAGAAGAACCTATAACGAAACAACCTTCACTTACAATGCAAGATGTTGTCTCATTTCTGCAAAACCTGGAACAAAATAGTCCTCATCTAGCAAAGTTACAAACTGAAAATGAAACATTGCACCTACAACTCGCAACATTACAAAAAACAAATGCGGAATTAGAAACAAAACTTGCAGTACTTACGAAACAACAACAAGCTGTGCAAGAAGATTATGAAATACTCGTTAAAATTATGGATCGTGCTCGGAAACTTGTTCTGCTAGATGACCACGAAAAACAGATTGCACCTATTTTTAAGATGGATCAGAACGGAAATTTAGATATTATCTCACAATAAATAAGACTACTTCCCCTTCAGGTAATGAAATAAAACACCTGGTTCAGTACATAGACATAACATGTAAAAGGTAATTCAACTATTATAAAGAAGTGAGATGAATCATTGTGAAAAGTCATTACTTTAACAACGAAAGGCAAGTTGGTTCAGCCATCACACTAGCTGGGGCACAAGAGACACTTCATGCAGTTTATCATGCAATGCAATCTATGCCGTACTATCACCATCCCATCGTACAATACTATCATCATCCTATGTATTTCATACATCAAGATATATATCCAGCTGATTTCTCAACAATTCCATTTGGCCCAATCTACTATTTATAAGGGAAGCCTATCGCTTTCCTTTCATAATCCTTTATTATGTATTATTGTCATTGAACCGAACCATCCCTAAAAAAAACAGAGGGATAACGACTTATAGAAACGTCATTATCCCTTTGCTTTTAATGTTTACTTAAATCCATTTAAACACTTCTACCTCTATAATTTTATAAAAGCTTTTTGCCTCTAAAAATTCAACATATATTTATAAACTATTTCATAAATTATCCTGTCTGTTAGCTCAATAACTTTAATCAAACTTTTTTATAAACGGTGCATCTTTATTTTAAACCTACACCAACAAATCCTGCTTCTGGATCTAGCCATTCCGTACTTTCTCCCCTAGTAAAATGTAAGTGTTTTCGTTTTTTGTTTTAACATCATTTTACATTAACATGAGGTGTTTACCAAATTAATTACGCTGAATCTGAATATATAACGATCAATCTAGACGAGAATATATATTTCCATCCGTATCTTTCAATATAATATTCTTATGCAATTTACTGACACCGATTAAAATAACAGGGTTTTCCTCATTCGATTTCCCTTCCTTTATTTTCACTGTCACGTATGTAGTATCATCTTTTTCCTGAAAGTTTGTTACTTCAATTGTGCTACCTTTATGCTGAGATCCGACTGCTAAAGCAATCATTTTTTTCCCTTCTGAAATCGTATACGTAGCGTATCCTACTTGTGAAGGATTTTTCTGTGCTCGTTCTGGAAAATAATTAACCATATCTGGCACTTCATTATACCTTGATTTCTCTAACACCCAATAATCTTCATATTGATTACATGCGGAAAGCAATAATAGACAAGCAAACAGTATGAAACGTACAACCGATCGTGTATTCATTTCACCACCTCTTTCACAAAATTGTTAATATGTATAAATATTAACAATTTTAAAATTAATAGTAAAATAACTTTCAACAACTCGGTTATACAATCACAAAAAAGCGTATGTTCCCCTAGTGGAACATACGCTTTTCTATCTTTCACTCTTGCCCAACACGTTTTACTTCTACATGTTTCAAACGTTCACGCACAACGTGACTTGCCATAATTAAACCAGCCACAGATGGAACGAACGCATTTGAAGAAGGTGGTAATTTTGCTTTACGAATTTTTGCGTTTTCGTCTGGAACGATTTCTTTACGAACTTCTTCACGAATAACGATTGGGTTTTCATCTGAGAAAACAACCTTTACACCTTTTTTAATGCCTTCTTTACGAAGCTTCGTACGAATAACTTTCGCAATTGGATCTGTATGTGTTTTAGAAATATCCGCAATGCGGAAACGAGTTGGGTCCATTTTATTTGCTGCACCCATACTTGAAATCATTTTAATTTTTCTACGTAAACATTGTTTAATTAAATGAATTTTGAACGTAATTGTATCAGATGCGTCAACTACGAAGTCTAAACCGTATTTAAAGAAATCTTCATATGTTTCATCTGTATAAAACATTTCTAATGTAATGACTTCACAGTCTGGATTAATATCGGCAATTCGCTCTTTCATTAATTCTACTTTTGAACGGCCAACAGTAGAAACTAATGCGTGAATTTGACGGTTTACGTTTGTAATATCTACAACATCTTTATCCACTAGCACAAGACGCCCTACACCAGAGCGCGCTAACGCTTCTGCAGAGAATGAACCTACGCCGCCAATTCCTAAAATACCTACTGTACTATTTTTTAATATTTCAAGACCTTCTTTTCCGAAGGCTAATTCATTACGTGAAAATTGATGTAACATGCGTTCTACACTCCTATTACAAAAATGGTCTACCATGTATTCTAGCGTTTTTCCGACTATTTGTATAGAAAAAGTTATAGAATTCCTAAAAATACATATTCCAAAAACATAACAAAGGAATCCGAATCATTCAATGACTAGATGAAGTAAACTTAAAAATTTGTTTTAAAATCAAAACCCTTAAGTTATACTGAAATAATATCTAAATATATTAAGGAGATAACATTATGGATATGAAAGAAAAAAACGTAATTATTGAGAGTATTCCACAAAAAGGTTTTTTTGGACATCCTAAAGGTTTATTTACTTTATTCTTTACGGAATTTTGGGAAAGATTTTCTTATTATGGAATGAGGGCCATATTACTTTACTATATGTATTATTCCATTGCAAAAGGCGGATTAGGGATTGATCAAGCTACTGCCACCTCGATTATGGCAATTTATGGATCCCTATTATATATGTCCAGTATTATTGGTGGTTGGGTCTCTGATCGTCTACTTGGTTCAAGTAAAACTATTTTTTGGGGCGGCATTTTAATTATGGTTGGTCACCTTATTCTATCACTGCCAGGTAGTATTACTACTTTATTTATTTCGATGATATTTTTAATACTTGGAACAGGATTATTAAAACCAAACATCTCTAGTATTGTTGGAAATTTATATAGTGAATCAGACACACGTCGAGACTCCGGGTTTAGCATTTTCTATATGGGCATTAATCTAGGTGCTCTTGTAGCTCCTCTTGTTGTTGGTACATTAGGTCAACAATATAATTTCCATCTTGGTTTTGGAATTGCGGCAGTTGGTATGATGGTAGGCTTGTCAATATTCGTGTTTACGAAAAAGAAGACTCTTGGTTTAGCTGGTACACAAATCCCAAACCCTTTAACAAGTATTGAACGAAAGAAAACACTTAAACAATTTAGCATAAGTATACTTGTTATAATATTCTTATGTGCTGTTACAATACCCACTGGGTTATTAACTATTAATCGTTTTACTTTTTTAATAAGTATTTTAGGAATTATTATTCCTACTTGCTACTTCATTTATATGTACCGTAGTCCAAAAACTACAAAAATTGAACGCTCTCGCCTTCTTGCTTATATACCGTTATTTATTGCAGCTACAATGTTTTGGGCTATACAAGAGCAAGGTGCAATTATTTTAGCTACCTATGCCGATCAGCGGACCCAGTTACAATTTGCTGGATTTAAAATACAATCTGCATGGTTTCAATCATTGAGTCCTATATTTATAGTAATACTGGCACCATTATTTGCATGGGTTTGGGTAAAACTTAATACACGCCAACCTTCTACTACAAATAAATTTGCTATCGGATTACTTTTTGCTGGATTATCATTCTTGATTATGATTATTCCTGCTTATATTAACGGTACAGATTCTCTAGTAAGTCCTATCTGGTTAGTTCTTAGCTTTTTGTTAATAGTAATTGGAGAAGTTTGTTTATCACCTGCAGGATTATCAATAACAACAAAATTAGCTCCAGCTGCGTTTTCAGCACAAACAATAAGTTTATGGTTTTTATCTACTGCATCCGCACAAGCTATAAATGCACAGGTTGTAAAATTATACAATCCTGCAACAGAAATCATTTACTTTGGAGTTATTGGAGCTATATCTATCGTATTAAGTATAACATTATTTATGCTATCAACAAAAATTCAAAGCTTCATGAAAGGGCTTCACTAATATCCATTTGATCAAAACGAAAAGCTGGTATTGCACCAGCTTTTTCATTTTTACCTTTGTAAACTTACAATATACAATGAAATTTAAAAACACTACCCTAAAAAAAAATCCTAGATGGCTTTAGTATAACCATCTAGGATTCGTTCTTACTTCTCTTCTTTTACGTTTAATTGTAAGTATAGCTCTTCAAGCTGCGCTTCTGCAACTGGGCTTGGAGCATCTGTTAATAAGCAGCTTGCGCTTGCTGTTTTCGGGAATGCAATTGTATCACGAAGGTTTGTACGACCTGCAAGTAACATAACGAGACGATCTAAACCTAATGCAATTCCGCCATGTGGTGGTGTACCATATTCGAATGCTTCTAATAAGAATCCGAATTGCTCTTGCGCTTCTTCTTGTGTGAAACCAAGTGCTTTGAACATTTTTTCTTGTACATCACGCTCATAAATACGAAGTGATCCGCCGCCAAGCTCATAACCATTCAATACAAGGTCATATGCTTGTGCACGCGCTTTTTCTGGTGCTGTTTCTAATAGCTCAACATCTTCACGGAATGGCATTGTGAATGGATGATGCGCTGCAAAGTAACGATCAGCATCTTCATCGTACTCAAGAAGTGGCCAATTCGTTACCCATAAGAAGTTAAATTTACTTTCGTCAATTAACTCGAGTTCCTTACCTAGGCGTAAACGAAGTGCACCTAAGCTATCAGCAACAACGCTTTTCTTATCTGCAACAAATAATAATAAGTCGCCAGCAGTTGCTTCTAATGTGCTTGTCAGCACGTTTGCATCTTCTTCGTTAAAGAATTTTGCAATCGGTCCTTTTAAGCCATCTTCTTCAACTTTTAACCAAGCTAAACCTTTTGCACCGTATACTTTTACGAATTCAGTTAATGCATCGATGTCTTTACGAGAATATTTGCTCCCCGCACCTTTTGCATTGATTGCTTTTACTTGTCCACCATTTTCTACAGCGCTTGTAAACACTTTAAAGCCACAATCTGCTGCAAATTCAGATAGGTCAGTAAGTTCCATTGCAAAACGCGTATCTGGCTTATCAGAACCAAAACGAGACATTGCATCACTATATTTCATACGTGGGAATGGCGCTTTAACCTCCACACCCTTCGCTTCTTTCATTACTTTCGTCATCATGCGTTCCATCATCTCTAAGATCTCATCTTGTGTTAAGAATGATGCCTCGATGTCGATTTGCGTGAATTCTGGTTGACGATCTGCACGTAAATCTTCATCACGGAAACAACGTGCTACTTGATAATAACGCTCAAATCCGCCGACCATAAGAAGCTGTTTGAATAGCTGCGGAGATTGCGGAAGTGCATAAAATTCACCTTCATGTACACGACTTGGTACTAAATAGTCGCGTGCTCCTTCTGGCGTGCTTTTCGTTAAGATTGGCGTCTCTACTTCTAAGAACTCTTCTGTATCCAAGAAATTACGAATTGTTTTTGTTACATCGTGACGCATTTTAAATGTGTTGTACATCACAGGACGGCGTAAATCTAAGTAACGATATTTCAAACGAACATCTTCTGATGCATCTGTATCATCTGCAATGATAATTGGCGTTGTTTTCGCTGCATTTAATACATTAACTTTCGTTGCTTGTACTTCAATGCGTCCCGTTGCCATATTTTCATTGATTGCACCAGGGCCGCGCTCAACAACTGTTCCTTCTACGTGTAACACGTATTCGCTACGAATTGTTTCTGCTATTTCTAGTGCTTCTTTTGATGTTTCTGGGTTAAATACAACTTGAACAATACCTGTACGGTCACGTAAGTCGATAAAAATTAATCCACCTAAATCACGGCGCTTTTGTACCCAACCTTTTAATTGAACAGTTTGTCCAACTGCTTCTACTGTTACTTTTCCACATGTATGTGTTCTTTCAGCCATTGTCTGTTCCCCCTATATTAATTTCTCTGCTACGTATGAAGCAAATACATCTAATGCGACTTCTTCTTGCTCACCTGTTGCCATATTCTTTAAGTTAATGATGCCTTTATCAAGCTCATCTTCCCCTAATACAGCTACAAATTTCGCATTTAAACGATCTGCTGATTTAAATTGCGCTTTCATTTTGCGATCTAAATAATCTTTTTCAACTGATAATCCAGCTTTACGAAGATCGAATGCAACTTTCGCAGCGTGATCCTTTGCTTTTTCTCCAAGCGCTACAACATAACAATCAATGTTATGTTCAATTGGTAATTCAATGTTTTCAGCTTTTAACGCCATAATTAAACGTTCAATGCTCATTGCAAAACCGATACCTGGCATTTCTGGTCCACCGATTTCTTGTACAAGTCCGTTGTATCGACCGCCACCACTTAATGTCGTAATCGCACCGAATCCTTCTGCTTCACTCATAATTTCAAACACAGTGTGCTGATAGTAATCTAAACCACGTACTAGATTTGGATCTTTTTCAAATGGAACATCCATCATTGTTAATAGCTCTTGAACTTTTTCATAGTATGCTGTTGATTCTTCATTTAAATATTCTGTAATAGACGGCGCTGTGCTCATTAATTCATGATTGCGATCCTTCTTACAATCTAAAATGCGAAGTGGGTTCTTCTCTAAACGAGACTGGCAATCAGAACAGAACTCACCGATGCGAGGTTCAAAGTGAGCGATTAATGCCTCACGGTGTGCTTGACGACTCGCAGAATCACCTAAGCTGTTTAATACAACTTTAATATTTTTTAAGCCCATGCCACGGTAAAATTCTACAGCAAGCGCAATAACTTCCGCATCGATTGCTGGATCATTACTACCGATTGCTTCGATACCAAATTGTACGAATTGACGATAACGACCTGCTTGCGGTCTTTCATAACGGAACATTTGACCGATATAATATAATTTCGTTGGCTGCGTTGCATCACCGTACATTTTATTTTCAACGTAAGAACGTACAACTGGCGCTGTTCCTTCTGGACGCAATGTTAAGCTACGTTCTCCACGATCTTGGAATGAGTACATTTCTTTTTGAACGATATCTGTTGTATCACCAACACCGCGTAAAAATAATTCTGTATGCTCAAAGATTGGTGTGCGAATTTCTTTATAGTTGTAACGACGGCAAATTTCACGTGCTTGCCCTTCAATGTACTGCCATAACTCAACAGTTCCAGGAAGGATATCTTGCGTTCCGCGTGGGATTTGAATAGACATATTCAGTTCCTCCTCAAATAGTTATAATTTTATTGCAAATAAAAAACTCCCGTCTCTACTGAATACACAGTAGGGACGAGAGTATTATACCCGTGGTGCCACCCTAATTGAAGCACGTATGCTTCCACTTTTTTAATAACGCTTAAATTGCGTCCACCCTCTACTAAGCTTATCGCTGTTCAAAGTGAAACCTACAGAGTGTCATTCGATCAGTCATCATGTAGAAATGTTTTCAGCCTTGGACATTTCTTCTCTTTTCATGTGTCTCTCATCTACTCTTCTCTATCATCGGTTTTATTCATATGTAAATATAAAATTACTATACGTTTCTTCCTAACAGTTGTCAAGTCTCTTAGGAACGTTCAATCTGCCTCTTTAACCGCTTTACATCTTGTAATGAAATACCAAATTCAGAAGCAAGCTCCATAGAGGTATTGTTTTGTTCTTTATCAATAAACTCATGAAAATTCACATTAAACAATTGGTTTGCACCGTTCGTAACAGAGTGCCCTTTTTCATTCATGCGCATACGTATATCCCTCACATTCAATAATGGACTTCTTATTGACAGTGTTCCATATTGATGAACAGGTTATACAAAAATCAAAAAGGAAAAGAGCTAATAAATAAAATCCTATTCAAGCAGAATTTTGTATTAGCTCCTTCAATCACCATTATTTACTTTCCAAAATTAAGGTCACCGGACCATCATTAATTAAAGAAACATCCATCATTGCTCCGAATTGCCCTGTTTCCACATGCAATCCTTGCTTACGAAGTTCTCCATTAAAGAAATCATATAACGTCTCTGCATAGTCAGGTTTAGCAGCATCCATAAAGTTAGGACGTCTTCCTTTACGACAATCTCCATACAATGTAAATTGTGAAACGGAAAGAACTTGTCCATTCATATCTAGCACAGAATGATTCATTTTCCCGCTCTCATCTTCAAAAATACGTAAGTTTGCAACCTTCTCAGCGATGTACGTTGCATCCTTCTCTGTATCCTCATGTGTAATGCCTACTAATAATGTTAAACCGAACGGAATTTGTCCTACAATCTCACCATCTACTGTGACAGACGCTTCCTTTGATCGTTGCAAGACAACTTTCATGTCGTATACACTCCTTATTAATGCATCATGCGGCGTACCGCATAGATTTCCGGAACTCGCTTAATACGTTCTACAACTTTTTTCAAATGATGTAGATTGCGAATAGAAATGGACATATTAATTGTCGCCATTTTATTGCGATCACTTCTACCTGAAACAGCCGAAATATATGTTTTCGTTTCAGTTACAGCTTGCAAGACCTCATTTAATAAGCCACGACGGTCATATCCAGAAATTTCAATATCAACATTATATTCAATTTCTTTTTCTGAATTACCTTCCCACTCTACTTCTAATAGACGCTCTTGCGCTTCTTCCGTATGCACATTGACACAATCACTACGGTGAATCGATACACCTCGACCTTTTGTAATATATCCGATGATATCATCACCTGGAACCGGGTTACAGCATTTAGATAAACGGATTAATAAATTGTCCGCTCCACTCACTTTCACACCTGAATCCCACTTCCGAATTTTCATCGGCTTACGAACTTCTTTTACTTCAACAATGTCTTGTTCTTCTTCACGCTGTTTGCGGAACTTGTCTGTTAACCTTGTTACGATTTGAGCAGCAGTAATTCCGTTGTATCCAACTGCAGCAAACATATCTTCTTCATTGGCGAAATTATACTTTTCAGCCACTCGCTTTAAATTATCAAGTGCCAGTATTTCTTTCATCTCATACTCTAAGCTTCGTACCTCTTTTTCAACAAGCTCGCGACCTTTTTCAATATTCTCGTCTCGGCGTTGTTTCTTGAAAAATTGACGGATTTTATTTTTCGCATGAGATGTTTGAGCAAGTTTTACCCAATCCTGGCTTGGTCCATACGAATGTTTGGACGTTAAAATTTCAATGATGTCACCTGTTTTTAATTTATAATCAAGCGTCACCATTTTGCTATTTACTTTTGCACCAATTGTCTTGTTCCCAATTTCAGAATGGACACGGTAAGCAAAATCAATTGGAACTGAACCGAGCGGCAATTCCATTACGTCCCCTTTTGGTGTAAAGACAAACACCATATCAGAGAATAAATCAATTTTTAGTGATTCCATAAACTCTTCGGCATTAGAAGCCTCATTTTGCCATTCTAATATTTGACGGAACCACGTTAATTTTTTCTCAAGTGTCCCTGTTGCTTCGGCAGCTTTTCCTTCTTTATACGCCCAGTGTGCAGCAATCCCGTACTCTGCGATTTCATGCATTTCTTTCGTTCGAATCTGCACTTCAAGCGGATCACCTTTTGGTCCGATTACAGTTGTATGCAAAGATTGATATAAATTTGCTTTCGGCATTGCAATATAATCTTTGAAACGACCTGGCATTGGCTTCCAACACGTATGGATAATACCTAACACCGCATAACAATCTTTAATACTATTTACCACGACACGAACAGCTAACAAATCATAAATTTCATTGAATTGTTTATTTTGGAGTGCCATTTTACGATAAATACTATAAATGTGTTTTGGTCGGCCTGAAATATCTGGTTGAATCGCCACTTCTTTTAACTTATCGCGAATTCCTGTCATCACTTCTTCTAAATATTCTTCACGCTCTGCACGCTTACGCTTCATCAAATTGACAATGCGATAATATTGCTGCGGATTCAAATAGCGAAGTGCTGTATCCTCTAGCTCCCATTTAATTGTATTAATTCCGAGTCTATGAGCTAAAGGAGCAAAAATTTCTAAAGTTTCATTTGCAATACGACGCTGTTTTTCTTGCGGCAAATGCTTAAGCGTACGCATGTTATGAAGACGATCAGCTAATTTAATTAAAATAACCCGAATATCTTGAGCCATTGCGATAAACATTTTGCGATGGTTCTCTGCTTGCTGCTGTTCATGAGATTTATATTTAATTTTCCCAAGCTTTGTAACCCCATCAACAAGCATTGCAATTTCTTTGCTAAATTCCCGTTCAATATCTTCCAGTGTAATCTCGGTATCTTCTACTACATCATGCAAAAAACCTGCTGATACTGTAGATGGATCCATGTGTAAATCAACTAAAATACCTGCAACTTGAATCGGATGAATAATGTATGGTTCGCCCGATTTTCTATATTGCTCACTATGTGCCTCACGTGCATATTCATAGGCACGTGCTACCAGTTCAATATCATCGTCCGCTAAATATTGTCCCGCTTTCTCGAGTACCTGTTCAGCTGTTAGTACTTGCTCATTTGCCATCGAATCACCTTTTATTGAAAATTAGTCCTCTTTTTTTTACTCATTAGAATAATTTTTATTCTATCATTATAACCTAATGATTGTGAATTGTGAAAAGGAAAAGATTTTACAGATATTTCACTATACCTTTTTGTACAATGATACAAAAGTACCCGCTCCTCTCAATGAGATTCACGGGTACTTTTTCTATCGCCCTAGTTTTACCTATATAATAATTAGTATTTTTCTAATACTAATACATCGTAACCGCCTAACATTTTACGACCATCTAAGTAAGTAAGTTCTACTAAGAATGCAATTCCTGCCACAACGCCGCCAAGCTCTTCTACTAACTTAATTGTCGCTTCAATTGTTCCACCTGTAGCTAATAAGTCATCTGTAATTAATACACGTTGACCCGGCTTAATCGCATCTTTATGGATTGTTAAAACATCTTTTCCGTATTCTTTACCGTAGTCTACAGTAATGACTTCACGCGGTAATTTCCCTAATTTACGAACTGGTGCAAAGCCTACTTCTAATGCGTAAGAAACTGGACAACCAATAATAAAACCACGTGCTTCTGGTCCTACTACAACGTCGATGTTTTTGTCTTTCGCATAAGCAACGATTGCATCCGTTGCTGCTTTGTATGCTTTTCCATCATTCATTAAAGGTGTGATGTCTTTAAACACAATACCTTCTTTCGGGTAATCCGGTACAATTGCAATATGTTGCTTAAAATCCATATTTTATGAATCCTCCTCAAATATAAAAGGTCTGTAAATACAAATCCTTTACCTTAACTGTTATATTTCTTTATGATTACGAATCTTTTCAAACCATGTATACAATTGTTGATACGTGCTATAAACCAATTCTTGTTCTAATTGCAGTTGGTTCATTTTCTCACGATATGTGTTCGATTCAATTAAATCACGCTTTTTCATTTCTTCTGCTATAAAAATGACACCGTCTTTTATTGTAACAAATTCTAACTCAAAAAACACCTGTGTCATGAAATTTACTGTATCTTTTGACCACCCTTTATGACGACATAATTGTTCGCCATGTTGCCGCAGGGAAAATGGTGCTTTTTGGTGTAAAAAGGAATAGTACCATTTAAAGTGTTCTCTTGTTGGGATTGTACTAAATAAATGATTATTCTCTTGATAAAATAGTGTATAAATACGCGCTGGGAACCCAGCCGTAAATAGCTTACTAAGTTCTTCCGTTGTAGGTGGCAAATCTAGCAATACAACGTATCGATCTTCTAGCCCCGTTACTTCAGAAGCATGCTGCAGTTGCTCCCTATACGTTTCTAAAGAAAACTTGTTCAATACTTCTTCAGAAAAATATATCATTGTTACTCTTTCAAGTGAAAGTTCCGCTATATTCACTTCTACATTACGCATGCTACGCCAATCAAATAATTGCCAAGCATTTACAGCAATATCCTGAACCATAAGCTGCGGCTTTCGGAAATTATTCCATTCATTAATCGACGCTTCCCCCACAACAGATACACGAGCGACTGGAGAAATTTCTTTCGCATAGGCACCAAAACCAAAACCAATTGTATCTAACGTTGCTTGCCCATCACGAAGCGCCATTTTCAAATGGGAACCGTCAGAACCAATAGCACGAATACTTTCAAGTTCCGCATCCTGCACTGCAATACGAGGCTTCGGATTCCCAACGCCAAACGGTGCGAGTTTTTGCATTTCTTCAATTGCTGAAAGTGTTACATCCTTTACTTTACAAATTGCATCAACAGTTGTAATCGGAATGAAATCTTCTGCCGTTAAAATAGCCTCTGCTTGTTCATTCAAACGGCGACGTAGTTCCTCCACATCATTCATATGAAGCGTCATCCCTGCCGCCATCGGATGTCCACCAAAATGAGGCAATAACTCTCTACAATCCGATAAGTTAGCAAATAAATCAAAACCAGCAATACTTCGAGCCGATCCTTTTGCTGTTTGTTTCTCTGGATCGATATTTAAAATAATTGTTGGTCGATAAAAACGCTCTACCAATTTAGAAGCAACAATTCCAATTACACCCGGATTCCATCCTTCTTTTGCCAACACTAATACTTTATTCTTTTCTGGCGGATAGGTGTTTTCTACTTCAGCAATTGCTTCTTCCGTAATTTGCTTCACAATATCTTTTCGAAGCTTATTTAGTTCGTCAATTTCAGCTGCTAACTCACTCGCTTCTTCTGGATCTTCGGATAGAAGGAGATGAACTGCTGGAGCTGCATCTTCTAAGCGACCGATCGCATTAATACGCGGCGCAAGTGAGAATCCAATACTTTCTTCAGTAATCTCATTTTGCGAAATATTTCCTACCTTAAATAACGCTTGTAAGCCAACTCGTTTTGTTGCTCTCATTTGTTTCAACCCACGCTGCACGAGCAATCGGTTTTCGCCGTGAAGCGATACTAAATCTGCTACTGTACCAATGACAGCAATTTCTAATAAATGTTCTGGTACACGGCCCAGTAATGCATGCGCTACTTTGAATGCAACACCAACACCTGCTAAATAATGAAACGGATACACACCACCCTCTAGCTTTGGATGGATAATCGCCAATGCTTCAGGAAGCTCTGGCGGTGGCTCGTGATGATCCGTAATAATTAGATCAATGCCAAGCTCTTTCGCTACCTGCGCTTCATGAACAGCTGCAATTCCTGTATCAACAGTAATGATCAGAGAGAATCCCGCACCATGTGCCCAGCGAAACGCTGCTTCATTCGGTCCATACCCTTCTGTAAATCGGTTTGGAATATAAAACTCAACATCTGCTCCCAGTTCTTGAAGAGCAAGAAACAAGACGGTCGTACTACTCACACCATCCGCATCATAATCACCAAAAATTAAAATTTGCTCGCCGTTCTGAATCGCTTGTTGCACACGTTCTACAGTACGGTCCATACCTTCAAGTAAAAATGGATCATGAAACTCTTGCTTTTCTGTATTTAAAAAGTCCACAATCTTTTCTTCTGTATCTAAGCCTCTATTGAGGAATAACGAGGTAACAAGAGGTGTCAATTGAAGCTTACTCGCTAATTGACTCACAATCTCCTCGTTATAATGTTTTTCTTTCCAACGCGTCTTCGCTTGTAACACGAAATCACCCCTTAACCCGTCCATTATACTAGACAGATTAAGGGGTGACAATTCCTTTCATTCTCGTTAGTTAAACCAAGCGGACCCTTCAACCTAAACAGTTGCTCCTTTAATTCATCAACCACCTTACTGCCCCTTTGAACAGCCTCCATATCAATTAGGAGAATACGGGTTAATATGAACAAAAACATTTTGTACATTGTCTTGCTTCATTAACGTTTCTTTTACACGTTTACCAATGCCATGTCCTTCTTCAACTGTTATATAGGGGTCAACAGACACTTTAATATCTACAATGACGTAATGTCCATGTTCTCTTGCATATAACGAACCAATTTTTTTCACGCCTTCTACTTGCAAGACCGACTCTTTTAGCGGAATAACATCTTCCTCATGAAGCACGTGATCAAGCGTTGTATGAATTGCTTCTTTTCCAATACTCCACGCCATCTTAACAACAAGAAGCGAAACAAATAATCCCGCAACTGGATCGGCATATACAAGCCACTCTAAACCAATTTTATCCCCAATAATCGCTGAAACAATTCCAATTAAAGCTGCGATAGAAGAAAATACATCCGAACGATGCTCATATGCATTTGCAATAATCGCATCACTATTTATCCTTTTTCCCAATCGATACTTATACCGAAACATACCTTCTTTCACAACAATTGAAAGAAGAACAGCAATCACTGTAATTAAGCGTGGCGGTTCAAGTACTTGCGAAAAAGCTTTTATTGAAGAGATTGCAATTTGAATCCCAACAATAAATAAAAGAACCGCTACAATAATTGCAGAAATCGATTCCGCTTTTCCATGACCATACGGATGATCTTCATCAGGTGGCTGCTTTGCTGCACGCAATCCAAATAAAACAGCTAATGAGCCAATTACATCTGATCCAGAATGAACCGCATCAGCAAGAAGCGCCTTACTATTGCCAATATATCCAATGACTGCCTTTACAATCGCTAGCACAATATTACCGACAATTCCAACAAATGCCCCAAACTCTGCCTGTTTAAAACGTTCATCTTTTTCCATAAACGAAATCCTTCTTTCATCAATATACCTTTTTGTTTTTCCCTTTACCCCGCCCAAAGGGACAGTATTTCAACCGCTTACTCAAGAGACATCACTGTCCCTAAGGCCCCGATTGGTTCTACTAACCTTTAGCAAAGAACGCTAAAGGAAGTATCACTTTATTGTATCCGCAAACGAAAAAAGAGATGCCTCCAAAGAGGCATCATCTTTTTCAACTTACTCTTACTTACTTCACCATAATGGTTAACAAGATTTTTTACACTTGTGGCTCAGATACTTCAGTTTCTACTTTTTTCTTCCCTTTTCCTCTTTTTAATCGGCGATTTTCAAATATTAGCCAAAGTTGAGAAGCAACGAAGACAGAAGAATACGTACCTACAACTAATCCAACAAGTAATGCAATAGAGAAGTTTCGCAGTGATTCACTACCAAAAATAAACAATGTAATAACAGGGAATAACACTGTTAACACTGTATTGATGGAACGACCAATTGTTTGACGAATACTTGAGTTTACGATTTCTTCTAAATCTTTTAAATCACGAATTCGCTTTTTCTGTTTATATAGCTCACGGTTTCGGTCAAATGTAACGATAGAGTCATTGATTGAATAACCGATAATAGTTAATACCGCTGCAATAAACGTTAAGTCGACTTCCAATTGGAAGATACTGAATACAACAATCATAACGAACGCATCATGTAACAATGCGATTACAGCAGATAATGCATATGTGAAACGGAAACGAATACTTACATATAAAATGATAACCGCTGAGGCAATCATAACTGCAATAAATGCATTTCGTGCAATTTCTTTCCCGATTGTTGGAGAAACTGTACTTACATTTGGATCTGTCCCATATTTATCGTGGAAGAATGTTTTTGCTCTCGCAATTTCATCTTTCGATAAAACACCAATTGTACGAACAGCAAATCCTTTATTGTCATCCCCTGTTGGGACAATATCTTCTTCTTTTACATCAATCTTCAATTCATGTAAATCTTTTTGTACTTGTGAAACACTAATTGCTTGCTTTGATTGCAAGTCCATGCGTGTACCACTTGCAAAGTCAATTCCAAGATTCATTTTGAAAATTGGTAGTATAATTGCTCCAGCAATAACAACTACAATCGAGAATAAGAAGAACTTGTGACCGATATTTACGAAGTTAATACGGTCAAATCTCGTTGGTGCATGTTCTACACCTTTTGACAACGGAATAATTTCCTTCTGTTTCACACCAAAGTAAGATAATTTCTTATCGAAGTAACGGCTTTTCACAAGTAATCCAAGTAGGAAACGAGTACCGAATACGTTTGTAATAAAGCCGACTAAAATACTCACAATTAAACTTGTAGCGAACCCTTTTACAGAGCTATTACCATATACGAATAACACACCAGCCGCTGCAATTGTCGTAATGTTCGCATCTAAAATTGTCGCTAACGAACGATGATTACCAGCACGATATGCTGACATCATTGACTTACCAATTCTCAATTCTTCCTTGAGCCGCTCATACGTAATGATATTCGCATCAACCGCAATCCCAACCCCGAGCACTAACGCTGCAATCCCTGGTAACGTAAGGACTGCATGCATCCAGTTAAAGACAAGCAATGTTACGAAAATATATAAACCTAACATGATAACCGCTACAATTCCTGGCAAGCGGTAGAATACAAGCATAAATAAGAAGATTATAGCAATCCCGATTGCACTAGCAAAAATCGTTTGCTGTAATGCTTGTTCACCAAATTTTGCTCCAACAGATGTAGAATACATTTCTTTTAAATCAACAGGAAGTGCCCCAGCGTTTAATAAATCTGAAAGCTGTTTCGCACTTTCAACCGTAAAGTTCCCACCTACAATGGATACTTCAGCTTGGTTAAATACTTGACTTACTGTTGCTGCTGATAAATATTTTGGGTTTGGTTTTGCCGATTCTGCTTTATAAGAATCTTTACCTTCTTCAAAATCAAGCCAAATCACCATTAAATTTGTTGGTGGTGGCATTTTAGAGATCTTTTCTGTTACTTCGCGAAATTTATCGGCACTTTTTAATGTCAGCCCAACGCTTGGTCGACCTTGCTCATCGAAAGTTTGCTTCGCTCCGCCACCTTTTAAATCTGCTCCGTCCATGAGAAGGTTATCATCCACATCACGGAATGTTAATTTTGCTTGAGTGGATAAGATTTCACGTGCTTTTTGCTGATCTTTTACACCAGCAAGCTGTACACGAATACGATCTTCTCCTTCAATTTGAATGTTTGGCTCACTAACACCGAGAACATTCACACGATTCTCAAGAGCACCTACTGTACTTACAAGTGCATCTCGATCGATTTTATCTCCCTTTTTCGCTGGCTTTACTTCATACAAGATTTCAAAACCACCGCGAAGGTCTAGTCCGAGACTAATTCCTTTTGTTATGTTTTTCCCTGCCGCACCAATGATTCCCCCGATTAATAAAACGATGAGAAAAAAGGCGACGATTCTAGTGCTACGCTTTGCCATATGTACCTTGTTCCTGCTACTAAATTCATAAACAAATATTACAATTCATTTACGCTAGACAATTTCCTGTTTCATGAATCCGATCTTGCCACTTACACGCAACCATCATTCGTTTTGCTCTACAGGTATTCCTTCACACATACACGTTATCTAATAAAAATTACCATATATGTTTGTCTAGTTAGTAGACTTCCTTTCTGTAGATTTTTAACATCCTCTTTGCTAGCTTACTTCTAGCAATATAGGCAACCTCTCAGTTCTACATGACACCTACGCCGCTTACACAATGTATGGACGTACCATCACAACCTATATTTTTCCCTACAAACCATTATAATTTCGACTTTCTACCTCCTTTACGTAAAATCTCTGACATAATAAATTCCTCTTCATCAATACCTATCATTATACTGTAAAAGGGAGAACAAACCAATTACAGCCGATTATTTATTTTCATATTCTTCAAATGACCAAAGCGGCGCTTGGTACGCCTCCACTGTTAAATATGTCATATACTCATTTATTGTTAACGTTAACACATCATTCACAAGTTCATATAACCTAACATCATTACCTGCTTTTTTCCATTTTCGGTTTTTTAAGCATGTCCAAACGTCTTCAATCGTCACTCGGTCATAACCAAACAGTTGAAATTCCTCTACTTTGCTTTCTAAAACGACTTGTAACTGTTCGCGATAGGCTTCAATCAAATCCTCTTTCTCAACCACTACCATCACATCTCCTTCTTATTTTCAGCACCAAAAGTCGCTTTTATCCCGCTCTAACTGGCAGCAATATCCCCACATCAAAATGATGGAGTGGCAAAGAAGTTAGGTCGGGAATAACTGCCCCTAAGAGTCCGATTGGTTCAACTAACCATCAGTGGGAATGGAGCCTCCACTGATAGAAGTTTCACTTTATATGCTTCTCATCTTAAATGCTTGTCATTCTTGTCTCATAAGTGCATATAAATTATTGTAAATCATTCCATTGATTTTGAGAAGGTAGGAGAAGACCATGACGAGACAAAGCTTTTTACGAGGGGCATTTATTTTAATATTAGCTGGTTTTATTACAAAAATTCTCGGATTTATAAACCGAATTGTAATGGCACGTATTTTAGGAGAAGAAGGCGTCGGTCTTTATATGATGGCCGTCCCCACTTTTATTTTAGCAATTACGTTAACGCAAATTGGACTTCCTGTTGCCATTGCGAAGTTTGTCGCGGAAGCAGAAGCAGTAAATGATAAACAAAAAATAAAGAGAATACTAACCGTTTCATTAGCTGTAACGTCTGTGATTAGTATCATCTTAACCGTTGGGATTATGCTCCTTACTCCAATTTTAGCAGAAACATTATTAACCGACAAAAGAACCTATTATCCATTAATGGCAATATTACCTGTTGTCCCTGTCATTGCTGTTTCATCTGTCCTACGGGGATATTTTCAAGGAAAACAAAATATGAAACCAAGTGCGTATGCACAAGTACTAGAACAAATTGTCCGCATTACGATTATCGCATTATGTATTCGGTTATTTTTACCTTACGGCGTTGAATATGCCGCTGCAGGAGCGATGCTATCAGCTGTACTCGGTGAAGTCGCTTCTTTATTATTTCTACTAACCTTATTCCAGCGTGAAAAACATATCTCCATACGCTCTGGGTTTGTCGGAACTGTAAAGCAAAGTAAACACACCTTCCATTCACTCATGGAAATCGCGCTTCCTACTACAGGCAGTCGCTTAATCGGATCGGTCTCTTATTTTTTCGAACCAATTGTCGTCATGCAAAGCTTAGCAATGGCTGGTGTTGCCGCCTCAGTCGCTACGCAGCAGTATGGAATATTAAACGGCTATGCATTTCCACTTTTATCATTGCCAGCTTTTATTACATATGCTCTTTCTACAGCACTCGTTCCATCCATTAGTGAAGCAATGGCAAAAAAACAACACCGATTAGTCGAGCATCGCCTGCAACAAGCATTGCGCATTTCTCTTATTACAGGCGGCTGGTCAGTTGTCATTCTCTATGTATTCGCTTCACCTATTTTAACGCTTATGTATGGTTCAGATAGCGCAACTCTCTTTATTCAATTGCTTGCACCTTGCTTTTTATTTCACTATTTTCAAAGTCCCCTTACATCCGTTTTGCAAGCTTTAAACTTAGCACGCGCCGCAATGATGAACACGTTTGTTGGGGCCATCATTAAACTACTCGTCATTTTCGTACTTGCTTCAAGGCCAGAGTTTCAAATGATGGGAGTTGCTCTTGCTATCGCTGTTAACATTGTCATTGTCACATTACTGCACTACGCAACAGTCTTAAAAAAAATTACATTTACAATTTATATAAAAGATTATATATATGGGTTGATCGCCATTATTATCGCAGGAGCTTTCGGATTCTATATCCATAAATATATTATTTTTGCACCTTCACTCGGTATACAAACATTATGGGAAATCACATTAACTACAATACTTTATATCTTTCTCTTACTTGTTTTTAAACTCATTCGTAAAGAAGAATTACAACGCGTCCCTATTCTTCGTAAGCTTTCATTTTTAAAATAATGTTATAAAGTGAAACTTTGATCAGTGGGAGTTTTCTTCATCCCCCACTGATCATTAGCCCTCACCAATCGGGTTTCTATAGACAATTTATCCCCCGCCTAACTCCTTTGCTTTTAGCAGAACTTGGAGGTGGGGGTTTTTACTGCCCGCGAATAGCGGGATTAAAAAAGCTTAGTGTTTTCAATAAACAGCAAGATTTTATGTATCTTTTACATCAACAAAAAATTCCCCATTTTGAAAACTACAATAAGAAATTTCCGTTATATCTTTATATCCTATTTTTTCCAACTTACTCATAAGCCATTCATCTGTATGTTCCATCATCTGTAAATGCGACTGCTGAATTTCCCCATCAATAATAAGCGGAAATGAAAAGACCGGTGTATCATTCTTATTGTTCCCACTCTTTTGTTTGTGAAATACAGATAAACTTCCAGAAGCTTCCAAAATAGCGTATTCGACATCACGAATATCACCAATTCCTTCTTCTCTTAACTGCATCAACAAATCGTCTATATTATATCGTTGCTTTCTCATTTGTTTTTCATCAATTTTCCCTTTTCGAACAAGAATAGCTGGCTCACCATCTATTAAATGACGTACTCTTCCACTTTTAAGCGAGGCGTACGCTAACACAATTTGAATAACCACTATCACGCCCATAGGAACAATTTGCTCCCAGACAGATCGATCGGCATCTATAATTCCTAATACCGCAAGTTCTCCTAACATAATAAAAACAACTAAGTCTAAAATACTGAGCTCACCAATTTCACGTTTTCCCATAACCCGAAAAATGATAAGCATTATAAAATATAATAGCACCGTTCGAAAAGCAATTCCCCATAGTTCCATCTTTAATCCCCTTTCTACACTTTTCTTCTACGATGTAGTTTAACCAGCAAAAAAGAAACTAGTCTAACTTATACGAAATGAAAATATGCTTGTATTAAAAAGGAGGAATGCATGGTGGATGGAACGAAAAAATTATCTGTAGCCATTGGATTTGGTATCGTCACTTTATTGATACTGGCTTGTGTTGCTAGTATGTTAATTGCTCTATTACTGAAATTCACAAATATTAATGAAGGTACATTGAATATTACCCTTTTTGTACTTGCGATTCTTTCGACTTTCGTTGCCGGGTTTATTGCTGGAATAAAAGCGCACGGAAAAGGATGGCTTGTAGGATTAACAACGGGACTTACATTTACTATTCTTGTCTTTCTCGTCAATTATTTAGGCTTTTCACACGCTTTATCCACTTCACAGCTTCTCTATCAACTTGCATTAATGGGAGCAAGTACAATTGGAGGCATATTTGGTGTAAATCTCGGGAAACGCACCTATTAAAAAAGCCCTGCATATGCAGGGCTTTTTGTTATTACTTCTTCGCAATTTCGCGAATTGCGTTGCGATCAAATGTAAGGTGTGATCCACCAGCTTTAATTACAATCGTAGTATCGTCCACAGATTCAATTGTACCGTGTAATCCACCAATTGTAACGATTGCATCACCTTTTTGTAGGTTGCTTTGCATTTGCGCTACTGCCTTTTGACGCTTTTGTTGTGGGCGAATTAATAAGAAGTAGAAAATCGCAAACATCGCAACGATCATGACAATATTCATCATACCTGGATTCATGTTTTGTTCCTCCTTTAATTATATGTATTAGAAGTTTTTAGCATTCGGTTTATTAAAGCCATATTGTTCAAAGAACTCATCACGGAAATCACCAAGACGGTCTTCACGAATGGCTTGTCTCACCTGCTCCATTAATTTTAACAGAAAATGCAGGTTGTGATAAGACGTTAAACGAATTCCGAACGTTTCATCACATTTCATTAAGTGACGAATGTACGCACGAGAATAGTTTTTACATGTGTAACAATCACAATTTGGATCAAGTGGACCAAAGTCTCTTGCAAATTTCGCATTTTTCACAACTAAACGACCTTCACTTGTCATGCATGTACCATTTCGTGCAATACGAGTTGGTAATACGCAATCAAACATATCAATCCCGCGAATCGCACCATCAATTAACGAGTCAGGAGAACCAACACCCATTAAATAACGTGGTTTGTTATCTGGAAGAAGCGGCGTTGTAAATTCAAGCACACGATTCATAATGTCCTTCGGTTCTCCAACGGATAAACCACCCACTGCATAACCTGGGAAATCCATTGAAACAAGATCACGTGCACTTTGACGACGCAATTCTTCAAACTCTCCGCCCTGTACAATGCCGAATAAACCTTGGTCCTGTGGACGTTGATGTGCTTTTAGACAACGTTCTGCCCAGCGGCTCGTACGTTCTACAGATTTTTTCATATATTCGAAAGTTGCTGGGAACGGTGGACACTCATCGAATGCCATCATAATATCAGATCCAAGTGCATTTTGAATATCCATCGCCTTTTCTGGTGATAGGAATAGCTTGTCTCCGTTTAAATGATTACGGAAGTGAACGCCTTCTTCTTCAATGCGGCGGAAATCACTTAAACTAAATACTTGGAAACCGCCAGAATCTGTTAAAATCGCACGATCCCAGTTCATAAATTTATGTAAGCCGCCTGCTTCACGAATAATTTCATGACCTGGACGAAGCCATAAATGATACGTATTACTTAAAATAATACCAGCATCCATCGCTTTTAACTCTTCTGGTGACATTGTTTTAACTGTCGCAAGTGTTCCAACTGGCATAAAGGTTGGTGTGTCAAATGAACCGTGTGGTGTATGGACGCGACCTAAGCGGGCACCTGTTTGTTTACATGTTTTAATGAATTCATAACGAATTGCTGTCATATATTTACTCCTTTTTATTTGTTTCCTACTTTAGAATGAGATGCAACAAACATCGCATCACCGAAGCTAAAGAAACGATATTTCTCTTTTACTGCTTCGTTATAAGCATGAAGGACGCTATCTCTATTTGCAAATGCACTCACAAGCATAATTAATGTTGATTTTGGTAAATGAAAGTTTGTAATTAAACCGTCAATTGCTTTAAATTCATATCCTGGATACATAAAGATATCCGTCCAGCCAGATGCAGCACAAAGCTTACCATCGTGGTCTGTAGCAATCGTTTCAAGCGTACGCGTTGACGTTGTCCCAATCGTTATAATGCGCCCACCTTTTTCTTTGACGCGGTTTAATAGGTTTGCTGTTTCTTCTGACACATGATAATACTCTGCATGCATATGATGCTCTTCAATTGTATCAGCAGAAACAGGACGGAATGTACCAAGGCCAACATGAAGCGTAATAAATGCTAAATGAACGCCTTGTTTCTTCAATTTTTCTAACAGTTCTTCTGTGAAATGAAGTCCAGCCGTAGGTGCCGCTGCAGAACCAACTTCCTTCGCATATACCGTTTGATAACGGTCACGGTCTTCAAGAGTCTCTTTAATATACGGAGGAAGCGGCATTTCTCCAAGCTCATCTAAAATTTCGTAAAAAATACCATCATATGAAAACTCAAGCTGACGACCACCTTGATCAGCTGTTCCAATACAAGTTGCTTTTAGCTTTCCTTCGCCAAAAGAAATCACTGTTCCTTCTTTTACACGTTTCGCTGGTTTGACAAGTGTCTCCCACTGGTCTCCCTCTTCTTGTTTCAATAAAAGAACCTCAATGTGTGCACCTGTATCTTCTTTCACACCGTGCAAACGAGCAGGCATAACTTTCGTTTCATTTAGCACGAGGCAATCACCTTCATGTAAATAAGAAAGAATGTCAGTGAAATGCTTATGCTCAATCTCACCTGTTTCACGATCTAACACCATTAACCTTGATGTTTCGCGTTGTTCAAGCGGCGTTTGTGCAATGAGTTCTTCTGGTAAATGAAAATCAAACAGATTAATATCCATAACTATATCCACCTATTTCTATTTAAATCGATTTATTATATACATAATAAAAGATAATACAATACTTATCACAATACATGTAATGATAGGAAAATAAAAGGTAACGTTCCCCTTTTTTACAAAAATATCACCTGGAAGCCTTCCTACGAACTTCCAAGCTAAGCCAACAATAATAAGAAGGGCACCAGCTGTTATAAGCAACTTGGGCATATCCGTCATACTTGCGGCATCTCCATTCCAAAATGTTCATATGCAAGTGGTGTGACAATGCGTCCTCTTGGCGTTCGTTGTAAGAAACCTATTTGTAATAAATATGGTTCATACACATCTTCAATGGTATGAGACTCTTCCCCAATCGTTGCAGAAACTGTTTCTAATCCAACTGGACCACCACGGAACTTTTCAATGATTCCAAGCAATAATTTATGGTCAATATGATCAAGACCAAGTTTATCTACTTGCAGTAATTCTAATGCCTTTTGCGTAATTTCCATTGCAATCGTTCCATCGCTTCGAACTTGTGCAAAATCACGAACACGTCGAAGTAACCTATTTGCAATACGAGGTGTACCTCGTGCTCTTCTAGCAATTTCTAAAGCGGCCAAAGAATCAATTTCAACTTCAAACACTTCTGCTGTACGCTCTACGATTGCCGAAAGCTGATCAACTGTATAATACTCTAATCGTGACAACACCCCAAAACGATCGCGAAGCGGTGCAGATAACGCACCTGCACGCGTTGTTGCTCCAACCAACGTAAACGGAGGTAAATCTAACCGAACAGAACGTGCGCTTGGGCCTTTTCCAATCACAATATCAAGACAGAAATCCTCCATCGCTGGATATAACACTTCTTCAATTGAGCGATGCAAACGATGAATTTCATCAATGAATAATACATCGCCAGGTTGAAGCGCCGTTAATACTGCCGCTAAATCCCCTGGTCGTTCAATTGCCGGACCTGACGTTGTGCGCATATTAACGCCCATTTCGTTCGCAATAATATTTGCTAATGTCGTTTTCCCGAGTCCTGGTGGCCCATATAATAGAACATGATCTAACGTTTCTTCACGCATTTTCGCTGCTTCAATAAATACTTCTAGATTGTGTTTTGCCTTATCTTGGCCAATATATTGACGCAACGTTTGTGGCCGTAACGAATATTCTAAGTCCGCATCTTCATATGCAGATTCTCCTGAGAGGAGACGTTCGTCCATTCTACTCACCTCTTACCATTTAGTAAAAGACTAAGTGCCTTTTTAATATATTGATCCGTCGTAAGTGATTCTTTTAACAATTCTGGTACAACGCGAGAAACTTCTCGTTCTGCGTAACCAAGTGCGCGCAGTGCTTCCAAAGCTTCATCCAGCTCAGCAGATGATCCTTTCTTCTCATCAAAACGCTCTTCATCTGAGAATAAATCAACAAAAGCATCCGGTACAACATCTGCTAATTTGCCCTTTAAGTCTAAAATCATTTGACGTGCTGTTTTCTTTCCGACACCCGGGAATTTTACTAAAAATTTTTCATCCTCATGTTCAATTGCTTGGACAACCTGTCCTGTTTGACCTGAGGCTAAAATTGCTAGTGCACCTTTTGGTCCAATCCCCGATACACCTAAAAGTTTTGTAAATAATAAACGCTCTTCACGTGTCTTAAATCCGTAAAGGGCCATTATATCTTCTCTCACATAATGATATGTATATACACGAATTTCTTGCTTACTTCTTTGAAATACATACGGATTTGGCGTGAAAATTTGATAGCCAATTCCATTATGGTCAAGAACGACATATTCTGGTCCTACATGTTCCACATAACCTGTAATATATTCATACAAAATACGATCTCTCCCTCTCAAATCATGTA
The DNA here is from genome assembly GCF_030292155.1 of Bacillus sp. DX3.1. Lineage (NCBI taxonomy): Bacteria > Bacillati > Bacillota > Bacilli > Caryophanales > Bacillaceae > Bacillus > Bacillus sp. DX3.1. The sequence continues at coordinate 4,125,846 of NZ_CP128153.1, forward strand.
TTCCATTTTAACATACTTAATGATAGAAAAGCGAGACTACCCCAACAAACGTTCCCTGTATAGAATTTCCATTTTTTTAATATTGACAGAATGATATAAAGCAAATTAATATTACAAAGTCGATAATGATTATCAATACTAATTAAAGGGGTTACATCAAGATGAAACGCAATCTATCTATTCTATTTACTCTCATTCTTGTTATTTTTGCCATTGTTGGTTGCTCTTCTAAACAAGAAGAATCACAGGCAAAAGAACAACCGAAAACAAAAGTTGTAAAACATGCAAAAGGTGAAGTTAAAATTCCAACAAATCCAAAGAGAATTGTTGACTTATCTGGATCATCTGAAGAACTATTACTTCTTGGTCATAAACCTGTCGGTACAGCTAACACGTATAAAGACAAAATCCAAGATCACCTACAAGAAAAACTAAAAGGTGTAAAAGCAGTTGGTTGGTACTGGGCACCTAAAGTCGATTTAGAAGCGGTTACTGCTTTAAAACCAGATTTAATTATTTTAAACAATCGTCAATTGAAGATTTATGATCAATTGGAAAAAGTTGCACCAACAGTTGTCCTAGAAACGAACTTAGAGAATTGGCGCGATAAATTTAAAGAAGTAGGCAACCTATTTGACGAAGAGAAAAAAGCGGATAAATGGATTGCAGACTATGATAAAAAAGCAGCTTCTTTATCTAAGAAAATTAAAGGGAAAACAAAAGATGAAAACTTTATGTTCCTTGCTGTAACACCGCAAAACTTTCGTGTATACGGTAGCTTCGGGTATGGTGATATTCTCTTTAACGATTTAAAACTTCCTGCAACAAAAGGCACAGACTTAAAACAAACGATGGCACAAGTATCATTAGAAGGCCTTGTTGCATTCCAGCCTGATCAAATGTTTATCGTAAACTTTGGCGGCGAAGCAGATAAAGTTTATGATGACTACAAAAACAGCGCTGTTTGGAAAGATAACAAAGCTGTAAAAAATAATCATGTTTACAAAGTAAGCAATGAAGTCTTTAACACAAAAGCATTCAATCCGATCGGTAAAGATATGTTAATTGATGAAATTGCAAAACAAATTTTAGATAAGAATAAATAAGAAAACAGCAGCTCATCCTGAGCTGCTGTTTTTCTTATTTTGCACCGCATACCGCCTCATTTTCTCAATTGTTTTCACAAATCGTTCCTTTGATTTGATACGAATGCCACGTTTTAACTCTGCCCGCTCATAACTTTCTAGCTTTTTCATATCAATTTGAAAAAATGAATGAATCGCATTATCACTTTTTGGTACACCGTTAAAAATTTGCAATATGCCCTCATTTGAAACACCAAAATACCCACTTGTTTTAAGTAGCGGTGAAATATCATCTACCTTTTTTTGCAATATAATTTGTACATCATCACGATCAACAAGCTGCCATTCTTTATACTGCTTCAGAAACTGTTCTAGATTTGCTACCTTTTCAGTAAAAATTTCCTCACTTACTTCTCCATCTACATAAATACGCTCTAGCAGAATTGTAACTTGAGGTTCTTTTTGCGTTACATTTGGAACAGTAGCCGCAGCTGTAGCACTCGATTCATGATACAAACAAAACATAGCAATTACGACTTGAACTGCAATCATCATGAATTTCATTTCCGTTCACCTCTTCTAGGCAATATAAAACTTCCATTTGTAGTTTTTCCGGAAATTGATGTTTTATCCATATGAAAGGTGGAAACGGCCGGAGATTCTAGCCGCTGGAGCTGGACATAAAAAAGCCGAACTGACTGCTTATTAGTTAATGTATAAAAAAATGCAGATAAAGCCGAACCTCTACCTGCACAGATTATTTATTTTTATATAATAAGAAAGACGCCTGCATAGCAGGCGTCTTGATGCGTTTACGGCGAGAAACCGGGCGACCACATTCGCGCGTTTAGCACTTAAGCATATCTCTCGTCTTACGTAAATTAGCTCATCGCTTTGTTAATATAACATTAATATGAAAGGAAAGCAAGATAATCATAAAAATATTTTATACCCTTTGCCTTTCTACCCTCAAACACTCACTTATCAATTATATTCTCTAATACACATGAACACGCAAACCTTTATCAATAACTCTATCATTTTATATGCTTATAACATGATAGATTAGTAACAGTTAGGAATTAAGGAGAAATCAAAAACCTCATCCGAATCCAAATTATAATACACGCCCTGCACAGCGGCATCATCATCTTCAAGTGTGCCGATTAACTTAATCATTTTCTCTAAATCATCGCCAGTTAGTTCATTCAATGGTTGTGGAATCATTGTGATTTTTGCTTGTACAAATGTAAGATCGTTTACTTCTAAAGCATTTTTAACTTCTTCAAATGCATCTGGATCTGTCGTTACTTCCAATAGGCTTTATAGAAAACTTATATATCTTAAGCGAACTTGCGATCCAATACATAAGCCAATAAAAAAGGGAAGGCATAAATCCTTCCCTTCTTTTTACTATCGAATTGTACGATTAAAGTCATCACGCACTGTACGGAACATATCCGTTACGTCACGATTAAGATCGTTTGTAACTGTTCCATTACGTAAACGTGTGCTCATCGCATCAACACGTTCAAACATACCATTTTTAACCGTTACATAGACATTACGGTCTTTTACATGCGGAGTAGCAGCTTGACGAATTTCATTTGCCATTGCTTTTTCATCTGTCACTGTATTACGTGGTTTTACCGCAATTACAACGTCATTTCCTTGCACAACAGTTGAAACACGATCCACATTATTCATACGCTTTACGCGATTTGTGATTGTTTCAGCTGTTTTTCCGTCATTGTTGATATACGAATTGTTCATCGTAATGTTACGAGTTGGATACGGATTTGCAATTTGGCCGTGGTAATTTACATCACGGTAATAATTATATCCAACGTCATTACGACGATCGCGAATGTCCTGATTAATTCTTGAATACTTCACGTTTCCGTAATCATCTGTTCTATTACCGTTACGATATGTCACATAATCAGTATAACGATCTGTACGCGTCACATCATTTCTATACGGATGCGTATCATAATACGATGTACGCTCATAATTGTAAGCTGAATTACGATCATCCATCGCATTTTTATTTGCAGTCGTACCACATGCAGCTAACGCACTGGTAACTAACAAAGAAGCGGTAATGATTTTGATTTTTTTGTTCAATACAAAAACCCCCCTTGTTAGGATGAACTTCTCTCTCGAAAAGCTCCCTCTTATCATGAGTAACAAAGGAGATTTTTACACTGTAAATATTTCACTTGGAAGTTTCTCGCTCTACATCTTTATCGTTCAAAATAATTTCTTGTTATTCGTCCTCTTCTGCAGATGGTGTTCCAAAAATAGCTGGTGGTTGTGGCTGATAATACATTGCATCAGGCTGCGATGTATATGCAACTTGCGGTGGTTGCTGATATGGAGACACCGGATAATATGGCACACCAGGCTGCGGGCTATATAACGCCCTTTCCCCATCACATCCACAATCTTCTTCTACTGGTATTATTGGTGAGGCATTATTATCCATCGGCATTTGATTTGGCATGGAAGTATATTGCATATCGTACATTGGCATTTGTTGTGGCATCATCTGCGCGCCTTGCGGGTAAGGCATTTGATAATATGGATTTTGTTGATGTTGATATGGCATTTGATAATATGGATTTGATTGCGGCATCATCTGCGGTTGATACGGCATAGGCATTTGATTGTTACCCATCATCGGCATTATATTTGGCATTTGATTATTATCCATCATTGGCATTATATTTGGCATTTGATTGTTACCCATCATCGGCATTATATTTGGCATTTGATTATTATCCATCATTGGCATTATATTTGGCATTTGATTGTTATCCATCATTGGCATTATATTTGGCATTTGATTGTTATCCATCATTGGCATTATATTTGGCATCTGATTGTTATCCATCATTGGCATTATATTTGGCATTTGATTATTATCCATCATTGGCATTATATTTGGCATTTGATTATTATCCATCATTGGCATTATATTTGGCATTTGATTATTACCCATCATTGGCATTATATTTGGCATTTGATTATTATCCATCATTGGCATTATGTTTGGCATTTGATTATTATCCATCATTGGCATTATATTTGGCATTTGATTGTTATCCATCATTGGCATTATATTTGGTATTTGATTGTTATCCATCATTGGCATTATATTTGGTATTTGATTGTTATCCATCATTGGCATTATATTTGGTGGTTGGTTATTATCCATCATTGGCATTATGTTTGGTGGTTGGTTATTATCCATCATTGGCATTATATTTGGTGGTTGGTTATTATCCATCATTGGCATTATATTTGGTGGTTGGTTATTATCCATCATTGACATTATATTTGGCATTTGGTTGTTATCCATCATTGACATTATATTTGGCATTTGGTTGTTATCCATCATTGACATTATATTTGGTGGTGTTATTTGCGGGATAACAAGATTTTCTTTTGTTACATCCGGTGAAATCATATTATTGACGTTCTCTTTTTGCACTTGCGGTGAAATTACATTACTTACGTTCTCTTTTTGCACTTGCGGTGAAATTACATTGCTCACGTTCTCTTTTTGTACTTGTGGTGAAATTACATTACTTACGTTCTCTTTTTGTACTTGTGGTGAAATTACATTGCTCACGTTCTCTTTTTTTGTTTGCGGTGAAATTATATTGTTAGGCTTCATCTTATGAATTTGCGGTGCAAGTAACTCGCTTCCTTTTTTTAATACATCTGAAATTTTATAGTCTTTTGCGGGTTTAATTGGTGGTTGTGGTGGTTGCGGTAGTATGTTCACTGAGAATTTTGTACTTTCTTTTTGTGCAGGTTTTCCCTTCTTTTCTACAACCGGTGGCTTTTCTATAACAGCTGGTTTCTCTACAGCGGGTGGCTTTTGCACAGGCATTTCTTTCTGTATTGGTTTTTCTTTTTGCACAGGCACTTCTTTCTGTATTGGTTTTTCTTTTTGCACAGGCACTTCTTTCTGTATTGGTTTTTCTTTTTGCACAGGCACTTCTTTCTGTATTGGTTTTTCTTTCTGCACTTCTTTTTGTGGCTTTACTTGCATTTCCTTTTGCGTCTGCTGCATAGCAGGTTGTTCTGTAATTGGAGCAGGTTGATACGTTATTTCTTCTTCCTCTTCTATCGAAAGCGGTGTAGGCGTCGCTGCAAACTCTTTTTGTTGTACTTCTTTTACATATTCTTTTGGAGGGACTGAGCCAGCGCCCGGATTCTTTTTCATATGAATACTGCTGGATGGTACTTTAATTTTCATACCTGGCATGATGAGATCTGGATTACTAAGCTGTTTATTCGCTTTTTTTACTGTTTCAAAATCCACTCCGTACTTTTTCGCAATTTTCCAAAGGGTATCCCCTTTTTGCACGATATGAATTTTCAAATTTTCCCCCTCCTGTATAACTTATCTATAAATAGATGCAGTTTAAGATAAAACTTCCCTATCAGGAACGTATTTTTTCCCTATATGGTTAATCAAACCATTCAAAGAATAACGAATGCTTCATAAGTGTGGGATAAATACAATGATTTCTTCAACACAATGTATGCTCCTAATCGTCCGATTATGTAAAAATAAAAAAGCGACGAGAATCCGCCGCTTTTATCCCGCTATTCGCGGGCAGTAATACCCTCACCTCAAAATTTGGCAGGAAGTCAAGAAGCTAGGTGGGGGATAAAGAAACCCCCCACTGATCAAAGTTTCACTTTATGCACGCTCCAACATACGATTCAATGCGAGCACTGCTTCTTTTGTGATTCGCTTATCCACTTGAATGACATTTACTTCTTCCCCTTGTTCTATCTTTTCTAACGCCCACAATAAATGTGGTAAGTCAATACGATTCATCGTTAAACAAGGGCACATAAACGGGTTTAATGAAATAATTTCTTTATCGGGATGCTGCTTAATAATACGATTTACTAAGTTCATCTCTGTACCAATCGCCCATTTACTTCCAGACGGTGCTTTTTCAATCATTTCAATGATATATTTTGTTGATCCTGCATAATCAGAAGCTTCCACAACCTCATAACAACATTCTGGATGAACAATAATATTCATATCAGGCTGATTTTTTCTCACACTTTCAATATTTTTCACAGTGAAATTTTGATGAACAGAACAATGCCCTTTCCATAAAATCACTTTAACATCTTCTATATCCCCATTATACTCTAATGAATCCGTATGCGGATCCCAAACAGCCATTTTGTCTAATGGAATCCCAAGATCATATGCTGTATTTCTCCCTAAATGCTGATCTGGTAAGAACACAAGACGTTCTTTCTGTGTAAATGCCCAGGACACCATTTTTTTGGCATTGGAAGATGTTACAGTCGCACCACCGTTCCGACCACAAAACGCTTTAATTGCAGCTGTAGAATTGACATATGTAAGTGGAATCATCGTATCTCCAAATAATTGCTGGAGTTCTTTCCAAGCTCGTTCCGTTTGTTCAATATCGGCCATATCGGCCATGGAACACCCCGCCCGCATATCTGGTAAAATGACGACTTGTTCATCTGTCGTTAACATATCTGCTGTTTCAGCCATAAAATGCACACCGCAAAACACAATATATTTTGCGGCTTTATTGCTAGCTGCCACTTGTGCGAGTTGTAAGGAATCTCCCGCAGCATCTGAAAATTGAACGACCTCATCTTTTTGATAATGATGTCCCGGAATAAATAGCGCTGTTCCTAACTTTTCTTTAATTTCACGAACACGTTCTTCCATTTCTTTCACTGACATCGTTTGATAACGCTCTGGTAATATCGTTTCGATTGGCTCTACTTTCTCTAAAATACTCATCTGTAATCTCCGCCCTCTTTATACTTCAATGTTGAAACTAATGTCTAATGCCCTCACTGAATGTGTTAATAGTCCCAATGAAATGTAATCTACCCCTGTTTGACCATATTTCGCTAAATCTTCAATTGTTATCCCGCCCGAAGCTTCCGTGACAATTGCACTTGGTACAAGCTTAGAAAATGCGCGAACCTCTTCTGGCGTACGATTATCAAACATGATAATATCTGCTCCCGCTAAAGCGGCTTCCCGTACTTGTTCTTCTGTCTCCGTTTCCACCTCGATTTTTACCATATGACCAAGCTTTTCTTTGACAGACGTCACCGCTTTTGTAATTGACCCAGCAAAAGCAATATGATTATCTTTAATCATGACACCATCATATAATCCGAAGCGATGGTTATACCCACCACCACAAACAACCGCATATTTATCAAACATACGCAGTCCTGGCATCGTTTTTCTCGTATCACAAATACGCGTATAATCACTTTGAAGTGCCTCCACTGCACTACAGGTCATCGTCGCCACACCGCTCATGCGCTGAATAATATTCAATATGACGCGCTCTGCTGTTAATAAAGAAGTAATCGGCCCTTGTACAGTCGCTAAAATTTCTCCCTTTTCTACCGCATCCCCATCTTTTTTATGCAAAGTAACTTTGGCACTGTCATCTAATAATCGAAATCCTTGTTCAATTACCGCAGTTCCCGCAAATACACCTGTATCTTTTACAAGAAATGTTCCCCTGGCTTGCAGATTTTCTGGAAAGATAAGTTGAGATGTGACATCACGTTCACCAATATCTTCTAAAAAAAATCGATTCAATGCTTCTTTAACCTTTAACGTATTCATAAAATCCCTCTTTTCCCCTCGTTACACAAGTTGTGGTTTTCTCTTAGCAATAATAATTTCCTTCGTTACTTTATTTCCTGCCGGATAATCATCACGATAATGACCACCTATGCTCTCTTTTCTTTGTAATGCTGCCTCCGTAATGAACTGGCAAACCGTTAACATATTGATAATTGTTATTTCTTCATTTGTAAGGGTGCTATATGGTAGCTGAATGTCCTGAACACCATACTGCCGAAACCATTGTTTTGCATACGATAATCCCTCTTCTGTCCGTACAATTCCTACATATTTCATCATATGTGCCTGTATCTCTTGTTTCGTCGGAAATTTATGGAAGCGGGATGTTCCTTTTATTTCTTCTTTTCTGTTTACATTTCCTAACGTCGGATGAGTTAAAATATGTTTTCCAATTCGCTTTCCAAATACGATCCCTTCTAGCAATGAATTACTTGCTAATCGGTTCGCACCGTGAACACCGTTACATGCTACTTCACCAACAGCATATAAATGAGAAATTGACGTTTCCCCGTCACAATTTGTTTTAATGCCTCCCATATGAAAATGAGCACCCGGTACAACTGGGATCCTTTTTTTGTTCAAATCCACGCCATGTTGCTGACATAATGCTGATACAGTTGGAAAACGTTCTTCAAAGTTTTGAATCGAAGAAATATCCAAGTATACACTTTCACCAGCTAGTAATTGTTCATGAATGGCACGAGCAACAACATCGCGCGGTGCAAGGTCACACTGCGGATGGGTTCTCATCATAAAGCGCTCTCCTTTTCCATTTAAAAGGACAGCTCCTTCTCCTCGTACCGCTTCTGAAACAAGTCCACAGCAACGTCCACCTACATGTAACATCGTTGGGTGAAATTGTATAAATTCTAAATCGACAAGTTCCCCACCAGCACGGTAAACCATCGCTAAACCATCGCCTGTAATTGTCTCGTCGTTTGATGTAAAAGCATAAACTCCCCCTACACCGCCTGTAGCTAACACAATATGGTCAGCATAATAACGTTTTATGTTCCCTTCACTATCACGTGTCAAAACACCACAGCATATTTTATTTTCTATAATTAAATCGAGCACCATTTCTTGCTCCACTACTGTAACGTATGGAGCTACTTCCCCAATGAGATGCTCTAATAAATTTCTTCCTGTTGCATCGCCTCCTGCATGTAGAATGCGTCGTTTTCGATGCGCGCCTTCTTTGCCAAGATGAAGCCCTTGTTCATCTTCATCAAATCGCATACCGTTTGCAATTAGTTTACGAACTTCCTTTGACCCTTCTTCTACTAAATAACGAACAGATTCTTCGTTATTATAGTCACACCCTGCCGCAAGCGTATCTTCGTAATGATCATTCGCATTGTCATATGTAGCAACAGCTGCTGCAATCCCACCTTGCGCTAAATGTGTATTGTTATTTCGTTTCGTTTTTTTTGTGATGATCATCACATTCTTTTCGTGACAAATCTCTCTCGCAGTACTGAGTGCTGCAACGCCGCTTCCGATAATCAGGACATCTGTACTTGGCATTATCATTGCCCCCTAGTTTACACTTTTCAACTGTCTTGACACCTATATTTACATAGTTTTAAAATAATGACAAGAGTTTTTTATAAAGTAATACTTTCATCGGTATCATTTCCATCTTTCCTATCGACGGTTAGTCCGAAACAACCAGGGGCTTATAGGAATTTTCTCTACTTCGATTTCTTTTGGGAAGGGATTAAAACAGAACCAAAACGATTGTAACTCTAGCAAAGAGAGGACTATGCGTTATGATATATCTTGACTATGCAGCGACAACACCAATGAGCAAAGAATCGATTGAAACATATACAAAAGCAGCTCAACAGTACTTTGGTAATGAACAAAGTTTACATGATATAGGGGGAACAGCTTCATCCTTATTACAAGTTTGCAGAGAATCATTTGCACAAATGATTGGAGGAAAAGAACAAGGCGTATTTTTTACAAGCGGTGGTTCGGAATCTAATTATCTCGCAATCCAGTCACTTTTAAATGCAAAAAGCGGAAAGCACATTATTACAACATCAATGGAACACGCATCCATTCGAAACTACTTTCAGTTACTGAAAAACCAAGGATATATAATTACGGAAATTCCCGTCGATTCAAAGGGACTCCTTAATCTTCAAGCTTTAGAAGAGGCAATTACAGAAGATACTGTTTTAGCAAGCATTCAGCACGGAAACTCTGAAATTGGAACCGTTCAGCCCATCGCAGAAATTGGGGCATTGCTAAAAAAACATCATATTTTATTCCATACAGATTGTGTACAAACATTTGGCAAACTCCCAATTGATATAGAAGCGATGCAAATTGATAGCATTTCTGTTTCTGCACATAAGATTTATGGACCAAAAGGTGTTGGGGCTTGCTATATAAATCCACAAATTCGCTGGGGGCAAGTGTTTCCCGGCACATCTCATGAAAAGGGCTTTCGGCCAGGTACAGTTAACGTTCCCGGCATTGCTTCTTTTCTGACAGCAGCGCAGCATATATTAGATGATTGTGAAGAAGAACAGGCTCGTTTCGAGCAATTGCGATCCTATTTTATCGAACAATTGCAGACTATTTCACCGGAAATTCAAGTGGAAGGGCATTCTGCTTCTTGTTTACCCCACATTATTGGGGTTACAATAAAAGGAATAGAAGGTCAGTACACAATGTTAGAATGCAATCGCCATGGCATTGCCATTTCAACAGGGAGTGCTTGTCAAGTTGGTAAACAAGAACCTTCAAAAACAATGCTTGCAATTGGAAAAACGTATGAAGAGGCAAAACAATACGTCCGCTTTTCATTTGGACGTCACACAACGATGAACCAAATTGATACAACCATTCATGCATTACACACAATTGGAAATCAATTTTATAGAGGTGTTAAATCATAATGAAACAAAATGATCAAAAAAAGATTTTAGGAGAAGAAAGAAGACAGCTCATTTTACAATGGCTCCTTGCTACAGATGAACCGTTATCTGGGAATGAATTATCTAAGAAAACGAACGTCAGTCGCCAAGTGATTGTACAAGATATTTCTTTGCTAAAAGCACGCAATGAGCCAATTATCGCAACTGCACAAGGGTACTTATATTTAAAACCGCAGGCAAAGCAAAATACATTTGAACGTGTCATCGTCTGCCAGCATAAACCAGAAGAAGTCCGCCAAGAACTAACAACGCTTGTCGATCACGGGGTTACAATTAAAGATGTGAAAGTAGAACATCCTGTATACGGAGACTTAACAGCTTCTATTATGGTTGGCAACCGCTTTGATGTCGAACAATATTTAAAAAAGATTGAAGATACAAAAGCTGTCTACTTATCACAATTAACTGAGGGCATTCACTTACATACAATTGAAGCTGATTCTACTGCAAAATTAAACGCTGCTTGCGAAGCGCTAGACCGAGCTGGGTTTCTCGTTTATTAATCAGAAGCACAGAGGATTAACAAATTCTCTGTGCTTTTGTATATCATTAGCATGATATAATATGGAAAACAATTATAAAGGAGTTAATATATGGGAATTGAACTCGTTCATTTTAGCATCGGCAAACCAAAACAAATGCAATATGGAGAAGAAAAAGAAATGACGACGGGAATCTGTAAACAGCTTACCGAAGAAGCATTTTTATCAAAAGATGGCTTTCGCGGAGATGGCGTAGCTGATTTACGATTTCACGGTGGTCCAGATCGTGCCGTTTGTGTATATCCATATGAGCATTACGCACTTTGGGAACAAGAATTTCAAACAACTCTACCTTCCTCTACATTTGGCGAAAACATTACTGTTACGAATATGTTAGAGCATGATGTTTTCATTGGAGATACCTATCAATTAGGGGAAGCTATTATTCAAGTAACGCAAGGCAGAATACCGTGTAGTACCATTTCCAAAAGACTTGGCATCCCTGGCATTTTACCTCGCATTGTCGAAACTGGTTACACTGGCTATTTATGCCGTGTTCTTCAAGAAGGAATCGTTCAAAAAGACTCACAGATTCAGCTGCTAGAACGTCATCCTGAACAAGTTTCTATTTTATTTTCTAACGAAGTATATTTTCATAGACGGAAAGATCGAGAAGGTATGGAAAAGATTATTGCCGTTCCAGAACTAGCAGCAGATTGGCGTAAACAATTAACAGACCGTCTTGAAAAATTAAAATAACATAAAAAAATCCCACCTTTTCATTACGGTGGGATTTTTTTATGTTATAGCCAATATGACGAATAGCTTCCCAGCACCGTAACAGAAAATCCAAGTGCCTCCAGCTCCATCGTTACACCCGGCAATAACACATCATCATACGCCTTATCGACATCAATTAAGAAAAAGTAATTACCAAGCCCCGTTTTCATCGGACGAGATTCGATTTTTGATAAATTTAATTTTCTCCATGCAAAAGCCGATAATACTTGATACAGTGCCCCTGCGTAATCAGCAGGTAACGTTACCATGAGCGTCGTTTTCTCTCCACGGTTCTCACCATTTTTTGGTAGTAGCGCCCGCTGTTTTTTATGTAACACAAGAAAACGCGTATGATTATTTTTATGCGTATGAATATTATGCTGCACAATCGCTAAATCATATTTCTCTGCAGCTGCCTCATTCGCAATTGCCGCTATTTTCTCTTCTGGATGCTCTTTCACATACTGCGCTGCTGCACTCGTCGATGTCATATCGCAAACCGTTACACCCTTTAACTTTTCATTTAAAAACTTATGGCACTGCGCAATCGCATGTGGATGAGAATGCACAGCGTATACTTCATTCCAAACCTCTTCATAATTTGCATGAACGAGCAAATGCTGCTGAATAGGTACTGTAATTTCTCCTACAATAAAAAGCGGTTGTTCATGCACAAGATAATCAATCGTAATATTAACCGAACCTTCAATTGCATTTTCTAGTGGTACAACAGCAAAATCAACATTTCCATTTGCTGCTGCATCCATACAATTAGGAATAGTCCGATATGGAACATGGGCTGCTTCTGGAAAAAAGCGACTCACCGCCATATTTGTAAATGTCGCTTCTGGTCCTAAATAACCAACTCGGATTGTCATGTTGTCCCCTCTTTTTCGTTTTCTTATTGTTATACCATAAACTCCTCTATTCTTCTATGTGAATTTTGAATATTATAAAAAGACTAGCATCTGCTAGTCTATATGTTTCATATATTCTTTTTGGGCGAAGAAGAAATAGATGGCACAAGCCAAAAGGTAAAACAGAATCACAAAACATACTTTTTGGAATGAATCCTCTATAAAGATTATTCTATGGAACGTATATAAAGCAACCGCACTATGCATGCTTCCTACTAAAATAGGAGAAAAAAACAATATGCCTAATTGCCAACGAGTAATTTTATATGCTTCTCTTTTTGTCATGCCAATCTTTTGTAATGCATGATACTGTTTTCGATCATATGCAATATCATGAAACCATTTAAAGTAAACGATGCTACATGAAGTAAGGAAGAATAGTATACTAATAAACGAACCAATAAATAAAGTAATGTCTCCGCCTTCTTTCATCTTCATATACAGTTCCATATTATTTCGAAATGCACCGCTACTATTCTGCTTAATATGTTTTCGTAAATCTTCGTTTAATTTTTCTGTATTTTCTATATTATCTAACGTATAACCACGATATACATATTTTTCAGAATCGGAAATTTGACCCGCTAGATTCATAAAATCTTTGTCATTCATAATAAAAAACATTCCATTTATTTGAGAACTATGATTATTAAATAGCGTGCCGCCTTTCTGTCCATTGAATTTATAATCTATCGTTTGTCCTAACACATGCAAACTGATCTTTTTATTATCATACAAGGCTGGTCCATCATACTTATCATAATAAACAAGTGTAACAGTTTCTATTTTCGGATGAAACGTCTTCTGCCCCTGCTCTCTCGCTTCTTTGTTATACTCACTCGCACCTATTATAGTTGCCTGTGTATCTTCCCTGTTATTAGACTGAAATGTTGCTGGTAAACCTACAAAAGTTGTATAGCGAAATTTTTGAATTCCATATTTATGGAACAAATTCTCAACTGTCCCTTTCTCCATTACTTCACTTGAATGGACACCTTTTTCTACATATGAAAAAGCGTGTGCTCCACCTCCACGCCACATATCCTGCATGCTCGAAAAGTACAAGTAAACTGCACCGGTTGCCGTTACGACAACGGTTGTTGCCATTGATAACAGAAAGAAAAAGCGCCCATTTTCCTTCATTCTATGAAATAATTGATTCACTATAAATAGATAAGGGTATCTATACATAATCTTTTTGCTACTTTTTATCATTTGTAATATTTGAATGATCCCATGTGTAAACGAAAAGTATGTGCCAAAGGATACCAAAATGACAACCGGAATGAAATAGATAGCAATCGTCATCATCGTCGCTTGTGACGCTAAGCCATAGCCTATACCTAAACAAACAAAACCTAGCAAACAAAGCCACTTCGAACTTTTTAATTCACTTTTCCCCATACGAAATTCCTTCAACAAGCGAATTACTTTTATATTCCATATACGTAGTGCACTAATGAAAGATAAAACAAAAAATATAATAGAATATGTACCAACCGTTATCATGACAGCTCTTATATCAAAAATAAGAGGTAATTCCTGAGGAAATTTAAGTATCATACCAAATATCATAAAGAAGAGCTTTAAAAATACCATTCCAATACCTACACCAAAAACATTAGCGAGAAGTCCCATCACCATTTGTTCAGCTATAATCATACCGATCAAATTAGACATTGTTGCTCCCATTAACATGTATAACCCTAATTCTTTCTTACGTGTTTGTATGAAAATGGAGTTCGAATACAAAATAAATAAAATAAAAAAGCAAATAACAATTATATTGCATACAATAAGTCCCCATTGTACATTCTGATACCACATATTACGTTGCATATAGGGGTGGAAAATCACGGACATATATATATATGAGGCAAATATAGCAAAACAACTACTTAAGAAAAATACTTTATAACTGCGCCAATTACCTCTTATATTTTGCATTGCCAATTGTCGAACATTCATCTTCATCCCCCTCTGTAACCTGTTACACATGTAAAAAGCTAGAGGTTTCCCTAGCTTTTTACGTGTTTTAAATATCCTCTTTGTGCGATAGCAAAATAAATCGCCGACGCTAAAATATATGCGCCAATAATAATCGCTCCTGATTTCCACAAATCTAAATAAAGCATTTTTCCTAATGTGTAAAGAGCAAATCCGCTATGCACAGTACCAATAAGAATTGGGATAAAGAAAATTGCTCCCATTTGACGAATAGCGATTTTATGAATTTCTTTATCTGTCATACCGATTCGTTTTAATGATTTGAATTGAATCCGATCTTGTTCTTTATCATTAAACCATTTAAAGTATGTCATGCTGCAAGCAAAGAAGAAGAAAAGTACTGTTACGAAGAAACCAATGAACATTGTGATTGCACCTTGTTCTTTTATAGCTTTATAAGTAAGAATGGAATTATGGAATTTCCCCTGCTGCTCTGGTGCAATTTGCTTCTGCAAGTCTACTACAAGATCTTCTGTTCCTTTCCAGTCTTCAATATAGTATCCGTAATATTTCGTCTTTTCAGTATCTGGTACAGCCTCCGCATATTTCGCAAAATCTTGATCATTTATGATAAGATATCCTTCACCATTAAAAATAGATTGGGAAGTTGGCTCATTTAATTTAATAGACTGCTTTTGTCCATTCAATGTAAATTCAAATGGCTTCGTGCGATCAAATTTCATAAAATCATTCATCATATCTATTAAAACCATTGTTGCACTTCCAGGTGCATTATGAACCTCATCTTTCTTTTGCTTACGTGCTTCTGCATTAAATTCTTTTTCTGAAATAAGACCTAAAGGTATATCCCGATCACCATTCATCCATTGCATTTTAAATGTTGCAGGAAGCTGTATATATGTTACTTTCCTTGCATCTTCAAATCCATGCTTTTTCAGCGCTACTTGTATTTTATCTTCACTAATTAATTCATGAGAATTGATGCCTTTTTCCTCATATGAAATAGCTTGTGGCGTTCGAGCTACCGTTTTATAACTCATATCTTCAAAGAATACATACAGCGTACCAATTGTGGAAGAAACAATTGCTGTAATAATAGATATAACAAAAAGAAAGCGGGCATTATCTTTCATTTTATAAATGAGATTGCTAAGCACAAACATATTTGGATACTTATAAAATGATTTTTTTCGTTTTTGTAATACCTTTAATACTACGGTGCTACCTTGTGTAAATAGTAAGTATGTGCCCGCAATTGTTAATCCAACAATTGGCAAGAAATACATAACAAAATTCATAAGTGTAACTTGGAAACAAAGAACATACGCTACAATAATACATAATACCCCTATGACACATAACCATGTAAATGCGAAAGGCTCCACTTTTTGTTTTCTTGCATCACGTAGTAAATCAATAATTTGCAAGCGTGCAATAGTCCAAAGACCAAATAATGATAAGATGAAAAAGAGAACGAAGTACACACCAGCTGTTAGTAGCACTGCTTTTCCATTCCATACGAGCGGAAGCGTGTTATCAATGCCAAGCAATACACTTAATGCCTGGAAGAAAAGCTTTGAACCAAGCATACCAAGAGCAATCCCCACTATAATTGCGATTACACCTAGGATCATTTGCTCTAAGACAATCATGCGACCAAGCTGTCCTTTTGTTCCACCAATTAAAGTTAATAGACCAAATTCTTTTTTCCTTGCTCGTAAAAAAGTTGAGTTAGAATATAAAATAAATAGTGCCGAAAAGACAACAATGATATAATTCATTGATTCTAGTCCCTTTGTGACCATTGATCTCATGCTAATGTTTCCATCCACCACATCCGGATGATAAATAAACGAAGCATACATAAAAAAGACGAGAATTGATAAACAACTGCTAATTAAAAACGCTTTATAATTCCGCCAATTTCCTTTTACATTATTAAGCGCGAGCTGGCGAAAGTTCATGGTATTCTCCCCCTAGCATCGCAAGTACATCTAAAATTTCTTGGAAAAAGGCTTGTTTTGTTTTTCCTTTATGTATTTCGGAGAAAATTTCCCCATCACGAATAAAGAGAATGCGCTCACAATAGCTTGCAGCGACAGGGTCATGCGTTACCATCGCAATCGTTACTTTTTTCTTTTCATGTAAATCTTGAAGTGCGCCCATTAATGATTTTGCTGATTTTGAATCTAAGTTCCCCGTCGGTTCATCAGCTAAAATTAACGTTGGCTCATGAATAATCGCACGTGCCGCTGCAGCACGTTGCTGCTGACCACCTGATACTTCGTACACTTTTTTATTTAAAATTTCTTCGATGTTTAAAAACTTCGCAATTTCAAGCACCTTTGTATCAATTTCTTTTACAGAACGGTTTGCCATCACAAGCGGCAAAATGATATTTTCTTTAATGGATAACGTATCAAGCAAGTTAAAATCTTGGAAAATGAATCCTAAATGTGTACGGCGAAATGCTGCTAGTTTTGCTGCACGCATTTGGTTAATTTCTTCATCATTCATGTACACATGCCCTGATGTCGGTTTATCGATTGTTGCTAACAAATTAAGAAGCGTTGTTTTCCCGCTTCCTGAAGGCCCCATAATCCCAACAAATTCGCCTTCCTCAATTTTAAAATTTATATCATGTAAAGCGGTCGTTGCCACTGAACCTTTTGATTGATAGACTTTCGTCAAACCTTTTACTTCGAGAACACTCATTTCTAATCCCCCTATGTGTTTTCTTCTTACTTTAACTATAGAGAAAATGAGCAGGAGAAACGAGTGATTTTCCTTACAAAATCAATTGTTATCTTACAATTTTGTCATTTTTCTCATTAATTTATGATATCCTTTATCTTTTGAAAATTGGAAAGTAAAGGTTGTCCCTTCATTCTCTATCGACTGTACAGAAATTCCATGACTGAGATGATCACAAATTTGCTTTGTTATATATAAACCCATTCCTGTCGCTTCCCTTGTTTTTCGTCCGTTTATCCCTGTAAAAAACGGTTCAAAAATCCGCTTTGTATCTTGCTTTGGAATCCCGATACCGTTATCACAAATATGTAATAAAATCGTCTTGTCCGTTTCTTCCATTTGAAACTGGATCTCTTTTTTCTCAGTTAGGGAGATTTTTGTATACTTCAGTGCGTTCATGATAATTTGATTGATCGCGATTCCGATCCACTTTTGGTCAGAAGCTATCATATATTGTTCTTTTTCAAACATTATTTTTGGATATACGGAATATTGGATGAATGTTTTTCGATGCTGATTAATAGCATCACGAACGATCTCTACCACATTCACTTCTTCCACTTTATAATCTTTTGCAAACTGTTCAAGCCGTGCCATATGTAGTGCTAAATCTAAACCGTGTAAAATACGATTGTTTTCTTCACGAATACTTTCAACCGTCTCTCGCGTCTCGCGGTGCGTTTGTCCTAACTTTTGCAACAATAATTCTATAACAGACACCGGCGTTTTCATTTGATGAATCCATTGGTTCATAAAAATTATTTGTTGTTGCTCTTTTGCAGACTGCTCATGTACTTGGTTCATATATTGTTGTCTTAGCAATGTAAATGCTTCAACCATTACTTCTTGTTCAGATGAATAAGAAGTATCTATCAATAACGAATCATGTAAAGTATACCCTCCATCAATATATTGTGTTACTCTTTTTAAAAATACGGCCCGCTTTCGATAATCGTAAATCAGGTAAAACAAAAAAACGACTGTCGCTAATAAAAAACCGTATAACCACGTACTCCAATGTATCGATTGCTTCTCTAATAGTGCATGCAATTGTAGTACAAGTCCAAACAAACATAGGCTTACAATATAGGATACAATCAATGGGAAACGATCAATAATATAAGCCTTATGCTTCATTATCATTCCCCCACTCTGTAAGCAGTGCATAACCATAACCACGCTTTGTTACAATTGCATCTGTAATCCCTAGTTCCTCTAGCTTCTTTCGTACTCGCTTTACATTCACCGTTAATGTATTATCATCAACAAAAGCGATTTCATCCCATAATGCCTCTAATAACTCTTCTCGTGTCACGTATTGATTTGCCTGTTTCATTAAACATTCTAATAAATAAAATTCGTTCTTGGTCAGCTCGATTTGTTTTCCTTGCCACTCTACTGTATGTTGTGATGGAAATAACAGCAATCCACTTACACCAAAGCAGTCGCTTTCTGCGGACCCAGCATATTCCCCATATCCGCGTCGCAGTGCGCTCTTTACTTTAGCCATCACAATATCTAAATGGAATGGCTTTGTAATATAATCATCCCCGCCATTTTCGATTGCCATCACTTGATCCATTTCGCCCGTTCGTGCTGAAACAAAAATAATTGGTGCGTTCGAAACAGTCCGAATTTGACGACACCAGTAAAACCCATCAAAGTACGGTAAATTAATATCCAGTAAGACTAAATGTGGATTTATTTTTACAAATTCATCTTTTATACGGCGTAAATCTTCCACACGAAACGACTGATACCCATATTTCCCTAAGTGCTCTTCTAAAATGTGAGCAATCTTTTCATCGTCTTCTACAATTAATATTTTATACATAAACCTCACCCTTTTCTTCTTGCTGTAGAGTACGACTTCCATCAGCCAGTTACCTCGCACCTCATTTCTTTGATTCTTCTGAAATTTAAAGCGAGAGTTATTACCTGTGAACGATGGATATATTCACTCCTTTTTCCATTATAAAAAAAACTGCCGTATTTTGGCAGTCTTAATCAATAAATTCAAATTGATATTCAAGAATTTTTACAATGTCACCGTCTTTTGCACCGCGAGCACGAAGTTCTTCATCAATACCCATTCCGCGCATTTGACGAGCAAATCGGCGTATAGATTCATCACGAGTGAAGTCTGTCATCTTGAACGTTTTCTCAATATCATAACCAGAAATAACAAACGTACCATCACTTTCACGTGTAATTTCATATTTAGAGCCTTCAGACTCATATTTGTACATTACGCTTGCTTCAGATTCGTCTGCAACTTCATGTATTGGGAATTCTGGTGTTGTTTCTAATAGATTTGCTACTTCGAATAGTAAATCACGAACACCCTGCCTTGTTACTGCAGAAATTGGGAAGATTTTAACTTCATCGCCCACTTTTTCTTTAAACGCTTGTAAGTTTTCTTCTGCATCTGGCATATCCATTTTGTTTGCAACAACAACTTGTGGACGCTCTGTTAAACGCAGATTGTACTCTTTTAATTCACCATTAATTGTTACGTAATCCTCATACGGATCACGACCTTCTAAACCAGACATATCAATTACATGCACGATAACACGTGTACGCTCAATATGACGTAAGAATTGATGTCCAAGTCCAACACCGGCATGTGCTCCTTCAATTAGTCCTGGAAGGTCAGCCATAACGAAACTACGATTATCGCCTGTTTCAACAACACCAAGGTTTGGAACAACTGTTGTAAAATGATATTCTGCAATTTTCGGACGTGCTGATGATACAACAGATAATAATGTTGATTTACCAACACTTGGGAAGCCAACAAGTCCAACATCAGCTAACACTTTCAATTCTAACGTTACATCACGCTCTTGACCTGGTTCCCCATTCTCGGCGATTTCCGGAGCTGGGTTCGTTGGTGTCGCAAAACGTGAGTTACCACGACCACCACGGCCACCTTTTGCGATAACTGCTGATTGTTCATGCGTTACTAAATCCGCAAGAATTTGACCAGTAGCTTCATCTTTTACAACTGTACCTGGCGGAACCTTTACAATTAAATCTTCAGATTTTCGGCCATGTTGACCTTTACTCATTCCATGTTGACCGCGATCTGCCTTAAAATGACGCTGATAGCGGAAGTCCATTAATGTACGTAATCCTTCGTCTACAACGAAAACAACATCTGCACCTTTACCACCGTCACCACCTGCTGGGCCACCTTTTGGAACATACTTCTCACGACGGTACGCAACCATTCCGTTTCCACCGTCGCCGCCTTTTACATATATCTTGACCTGATCTACAAACATTATCTCACCACACTTTTTTCGATTAGTTGTAATATAATTGAGATTTCTTCATCTCGTACTGTATAAGAAATGGAACACCATTCATCATCTTGATTTGCAAGCCACGTTTGTAGTTCCTCTACATCTGTTAGCTTACCACGAAAATCAAAAAAGAAACGAGCATCCTGCGCGTCACATTCGATTGTGATACAAACATAATTTTCGACATAAAGGTCTAAACTATGCTGGAGTATTGAGAAAAATTGATTCGTCCATGTACAAACTACCTCATCTAGATGAGATAAGTTATGTATTTTCCCTAATACTTCGTATTCCAATAAGCACGGTTGCTGTTTCCAATTATATGTTAAAATCCATTCTGAAAACATAGGCATCGACAGCCCGATCAGATTAGATTCTTGTCTCGCTTCTTGGACAAAACGATCGATGAGTCCATGAATCTCTTCCGCTTTTCCAAGCGAAAGGTTTCCTTTAATCATCTGCATACGATTGAGCCAATCATGTCTCGAATGACGCAGCGCATCAATAATTGTCCATTTTTCCTTCATCCAGATACCCCTTAATATAGAAAAACTCTAACCTGCACTCAGGTTAGAGTTTTCCGTGAGTTTCTTATGCTTCTTGAGCAACAGGATATACGCTCACTTGTTTGCGGTCACGGCCAAGACGCTCGAAGCGTACTACGCCGTCAACTTTCGCGAATAAAGTGTCATCGCCACCACGACCAACGTTAACACCTGGATAAATTTTTGTACCGCGTTGACGGTAAAGAATTGAACCACCTGATACCATTTGACCATCTGCGCGTTTAGCACCAAGACGTTTTGACTGAGAGTCACGACCGTTCTTTGTACTACCTACACCTTTCTTAGATGCGAAAAACTGAAGATCTAATCTTAACATACGTTACACCTCCTGCACTTTTTCTATTAATCGGATATATTTTCCGTAATCAAGTTCAATCGTCTTAAGCGAAACAACCAATCCTTCTAAAAGTGTTTGTGCTTTTTCTGCTGTATGAGCGTCTAAATCATTAGGCAATTCATACGTTAAGAATCCGCCGTCACTTCCGAGTTCAATAGTTGCTTGCACATTACAAAGTACTTCCACTGCATTTATAGATCCAAACACAACCGCAGTTGTTCCAGCACAGACAAGATCTTGTCCATGCGGCGCATAATCGGCATGCCCAGTCATTTTAAATGATTGGATACTTCCTAATTTCGTGCGACTTATCGTAATTTTAATCATTTTAACCGGAATTAAGCGTTGATTGCTTCAATCACTAGCTTAGTGTAAGGTTGACGATGACCTTGTTTTTTACGATTGTTCTTTTTCGCTTTGTATTTGAAAACGATGATTTTCTTAGCGCGACCTTGTTTTTCAACTTTCGCAGTAACTGTTGCACCTTCTACAACTGGGCTACCAACTTTCACGTTTTCGCCACCAACGAAAAGAACTTTGTCAAAAGTAACAGTTTCACCAGCTTCAGCATCTAATTTTTCAATGTAGATTTCTTGACCAGCTTCAACTTTAATTTGTTTTCCACCTGTTTCGATAATTGCGTACATACTTGCACCTCCTCATAATTACTAAGACTCGCCAAAACGAGGTAGACATAGCATGTCTTTTTAGAACCTGTCCTGTGCGGTTGTAGCATATAGCAGTTTAGGTGCTATAAACTATAACATAAAGATGTTATCATGAAACATTGACGGTTGTCAATAAATGTTCTGCTAACTATTTTTCCGTTCCATAATTTCTTGCTTTGTTCCAAAACGAACGATAGAATATTTCGTAGATTTCTCATCTATGAAATGAATCTGAAATGGTATGTTTTTTTGCAATCCTTTATGTAAAAAGGTTTTTTGTACATCCGCATGCGCTGCGATTAAAACCGCCTCATCATCCATACCACTATATGCAATGAGCTCTCTTTCCAGTTCATATGCAATTGTTTCATAAGAAGCCACATAGCCGGTCGTTTGACAATGAGAACAGTCTTCTAATAATACATCACGAAGCGAATGTTTTTTGCGCTTACGTGTCATTTCTAAAATACCTAGTTCTGTAAAACCAAGCACTCTCGTATATGTACTATCCTTCTGCAAAGATGCCATCAAAGCTTCTCTAACTTTTTCTTTATCCGCCTGCTTCTTCATATTAATGAAATCAATTAAAATCATACCACCAATATCCCGCAAACGTAATTGACGAGCAATTTCTTTTGCAGCTATTTCATTTGTGCGCAGCACCGTATCTTGTAAATTCTGTTTTCCCGTAAATTTACCAGTATTCACATCGATGACAGTCATCGTTTCCATTTGTTCAATGAGTAAATAGGATCCATTTGGTAGCCATACTATTTTTTGCAGTGCTTTTTCAATAACGCGATCTACACCATATCGATTAAACAAAGAGGACTTTTCCTTGTATAGCGATACTTTTTCTTTTCCTACCTTGTCTTCTAACTCCTTTAGCACACCGTGTGCATCTACGATCACTTTTGAAATAGTTTCAATCGGAATTCCTTGAAACACTCGATCTAAAAATGTTGCTGGACGATGAAGTAACAGTGGTGCCTTTCCTTGTTTTTCCTTCTTTTTTAGTTCCTCAAACAGCTGCTGAAAATGATGCATCTCAGCCTGTATTTCATCGATAGGGCCTCGTTCACATGCTGAGCGGAAAATATATCCTCCCCCACCATCCACTTGAAGCTCAAGCAATTGTTGTCGTTTCTTGTTCTGTTTTATTTTCCGGGAAACTGCACACATTTCGTCATAAGGCATATAAACGACATATTTCCCGGTGAATTCTATGTTTGCTGTTAGTTTCGGACCTTTTGTATCAATCGCTTCTTTCACAACTTGTACAAGCAATGCTTGGCCTTCGTGCACCCGGTATGATGCTGGGACATCATCATAAGAGAGATATGCTTGTTTCTCTAAACCAATATTTACGAAAGCAGCATTCATTCCAGCAATGGTCCGAATCACACGGCCAACAAAAATATGCCCTACAATTTCTTGTTCTTCATTTCTTTGCCATAGAAGTTCAACAATCTCTTGTTCTTCTTCTACAGCAACTCGTTTTTCCGAACCGATGTAGTTGATGTATAACGTCTTCAAGATGTCTTCCTCACTTTTTCTTTTTTCTTTACAATATAAAAGGTTAGTGTCATCGTCAACACTAACCAATCAACTCTTCTACAGATGAAGTTGTTCGCTTTTCAGTAAAGTACGCGTAAAGCAGCTCATTTTCATCTAATGTATAGTGCTCTTTATCTTTTCCACGGACGACAATAGAATGTTTGTATCCTCTACGAAACTGTGTGAAAATAGTAAATAACCGATCTTCCGTTGTCACCTCAATCGGAGCAATCTTTTCAATACCTCGTTTGTTTCCGTAATAACGTTCTAGCAAAAAACGCATAAATGCATAGTGACGTTTCTTCCACTCCTGGTATAAAGAAATAACTAAAAACAGAAGTAACATCCACATCATAATATTATTACTATTCCAAAACAGTTGCCATCCTAGTATCACGCTAAAAAAAACACACGATAGTTTCATCATTTTTTCATGTGCTTGTAAATAAGGAAATTGATGAGATAAAACATTGAAGAGAATCTTTCCTCCGTCTAAAGGCCAAATCGGCAGTAAATTAAAACATAAAATAATTAAGTTATTCCATACAAAAAAATGATAAAGTTCTTCACCCACCCATCCTGCCGTATACAATACATAGGCTAACCCTATCATCCATATATGTTGAATGGGACCTGCTATCACAACAATTAGCTCTTCTTTCAACGGTTTATTCCCGTATTCCTCAAGCTCTGCTACCCCACCAAATGGCAAGAGCTGTATTTGCTTTATACGCCATTTATAATGGGCAGCAGCAAACGCATGCCCTAACTCATGCAGAAAGACAATACAAAACAAAATAAGTAACTCTTTAAAACGCGCCGTAAAAATCCCGATTGCTATAATACCCCAAAATAAAGGATGTATCTTAATTTTTGACAATACTTCGCTATATTTATTCAAATGAAATCACCTGAATTGGATCGATAAATTTTTCATTTTTTTTGATTGCGAAATAAAATTTTCCATTCTTGTCATCCCCGCTACTACCCACTGTTCCAATCTTTTGTTTTTGTTCAACATAATCATATAATTTAACAGTTGTCTCACTCAAATTTCCATACCATGATTCCGTGCCATCTGCATGTTGGATTTCAACTGTATTCCCAAATCCTTCTTTCTTGCCAGCGAAAATGACAACACCTTCATTTACAGGCTCAACAGTTGCATTTACAGCTGTTTGTACAAATACACCTTGACCATCTTTTTGAAAACTTTGCATAACTTTCCCTGAAGCTGGAACTGCATAATCCTTTTGCTTCACTCCCTGCTTCTTTTCACTTGAAGGTAAGAAAGCAAGTGGCTTTCCAAATTGTCCTTCATACCATTTTGACACAGCAGCAAATTGAAACTCTTCTTCCATCACCTGCTTTACAGCTGTTCGTGCCCCATCAAAAGAGGAAGGGGCATTTTTAAATAAAATGGCTACGGCGAGAACGAGAATTGCTGCTAGTAAAAACTTAAATAAAAATACATCCTTGCGAAATAGAGGATGTACCTCTTTTTCACCTTCTTCAATCAGCAATGTTTCTCCCTCGTAATCCCCTTGGGGAAAATATTGTTCTTCCTCCAGTCGCTCTTGCTCTTCTTTTCTCTTCGCAATCCGCTTTCGAATCTCATCTACACGTCTATTCTTCATCCTGTCCCCTTCCTTTTCTCTCCCCCTATAAAAGAGGGAAATAAAGTGAAACTTTTCTCAGTAGATGGTTTTCTTCATCTCCCACCTAACTTCTTTGCTTCCTGTAGAACTTTGAGGGGGGATTACTGCCCGTTAGAGCAGGGTAAAGTGAAACCTTCAGCAGTGCAATAAAGGCTCTTCCTCCCCACTTATCGTCAGTTGAACTTTATATGGTTTGTACATATGTATGAGTTGTCTAACCAAGATATTCATGAGAAGAAAAAAGAAAGCACTTCGCATGCATGCGAAGTGCTTTTAACGAATTCCGAAGAATTTTTTCATTTTTGTAAAGACAGATTGTCTTTCCTGTTCAAACGCCTGTAACGGTACAGACTCACCTAACAGACGTCTTGCAATATTACGGTAAGCTAGAGCTGCTTTGCCACTCGGCTGCAATGCTACAGGTTCTCCTGTATTTGTAGCGCGAATAACTGCATCATCATCTTCGACAACACCAAGTAACTCAACTGAAAGTGTACGTACAATTTCATCTACATCTAGCATATCCTGTTCTTGTAGCATATGACTACGTACACGGTTTATAACAAGTTTTGGTGGTTCAATATCTTCTTTTTCTAAAAGTCCAATAACGCGATCTGCATCACGCATAGAAGATACTTCAGGTGTCGTTACAACAATTGCTTTATCCGCACCAGCTACCGCATTTTTAAATCCCCGCTCAATACCGGCAGGACAATCAATTAATATGTAATCATAATCTTGACGTAATTGTTGTATTAACTCATCCATTTGTTCAGGTGTTACCGCTGATTTATCACTCGTTTGTGCTGCAGGTAATAAATAGAGCTCATCAAAGCGCTTATCTTTAATAAGAGCCTGATGTAAACGACAACGCCCTTCGACGACATCGACAAGATCAAATACAATACGATTTTCCAGCCCCATTACTACGTCTAAGTTTCTTAGACCAATATCCGTATCAATTAAACATACTTTGTTTCCGGATAATGCTAAGGCTGTACCAATGTTTGCAGACGTTGTAGTTTTTCCTACTCCGCCTTTTCCAGATGTAATTACTATTGCCTCTCCCACAGCTATACAATTCCCCTTTCTAACTTTGTTAAATTAGGTCTAAGATGAGTGAGAAGTTGAAGGCGATCGACAACAATGTGATTGTTCTCATCAATATACGCACATTCCGCCGGGTCTGCTCCGTCTTCTTTCTCTTCCGGAGCCCGCATCGTCACATCACTAATTCGAAGTTGCATTGGATTCATAACAGATGCCGCAATAACGGCCTCTGCATCCCCATAATATCCTGCATGTGCAATACCTCGTAATGCTCCGATGACAAAAATATTTCCTCCAGCGATAACCGTTCCGCCTGGATTAACATCTCCAATTAATAATAAATTTCCTTTTACATGCAACACTTGACCTGAGCGAACAATTTTGGAAACAGGGACAATTTCCGTTTCTTCTTTCCACGCTACAGCTTCTGCTTTCGTTATAACATCACTCTCAATCGAATCAACAACAAGATTTTTTTTATTACGAACTAAAGTACGAAGCTCTTCCTGTTGTACTTCTGTCAAATAGCGATTGCCAACTTTGGCATGCACTTCGATTAACGAGCGTCCATCGCCATCGTAATAGTGAGTTGAAAGTTTTTCATCCAGTTCTTGCAGTAATTCCGAAAATGCACAGCAATCATCCAGGTGCAGTGTCAGTCCATCTTTTGTCCCTTTTATCGTTACATTTTGTTGCTTTTTTTCTTCCACTAAAGTTCACCCCACCGATTCAATTCGACATAAAGTCAGAAAATCCTTTTTTCTTTTTCCTCCGTGGCTTTTGAAAGACGTACAAGATATCGTCTCAGCGGAAAACAAAATAGCAATAAAAAAATTCCATTTAGCAATAACGTAGCAAGGAGACGATCTGAGAAAAAGATATGCGCTGGTACATGAATACGACCTAATAACGTTAAAAATCCATATACATAATACTCTAATGCTGCAATACTCGCGAACACGATAAAAGAAACAATGAATAAATTCAATTGTAAAACTCTCATCGCATTGTAAACAAGATACGTTAAAATCGGATAAGCAAATATATATACACCAACAAGTTCCGTATATACAGTATCAAATAAAAAACCGAATAACAGCCCATAGTAAATACCTTGCAATGGGCTAAAATAAACGGTAATAAAACATAGTACAATCATAAAAAAGTGCGGCGATGCAATACTGCTCTTCCAAAACAATTCCGTTGGAACCACAGTAGAAAACATATTTTCAAGTAAAAATACGAAAAGAAGCAGGAGAGGAAGAATGGTCCTTTTTAAAATAGTCATCTCTTCTACCTCCTTACTGTTCTAACACTGCTGACGGCATAACTCTCTTTGTAACCATAATATGGTCTACGTCATTTAAATCCGCTGCAGGTTTTACGTAAGCTGTTTGTGTTAATCCATATGGATCTGGTGCAACATCTACAATTTTCCCGATTACTAATCCTTTCGGGAAAATATCACTTAATCCGGACGTCACAACCGTTTGATCTTTTTCTACTTTTACGTCAGATGGAATTTTTGTGAAAATAAGCGTTTGTTTTTCCTTGTCGTATCCTTCTATTAATCCAAAAATACGATCTTGTCCTTCCACGACAGCAGAAATACGATTTGTTCGATTCATTGAACTCAATAATTCTACTGTTGATGTAAATTGAGAAACACTTTTTACTCTTCCGACTAGTCCTTTTGAAGTCATAACAGCCATATCCTTTTGGATTCCTTGCTGCGCTCCTCTATCAATCCCGATTAAGTCATACCATTTATCTGGATTGCGTGCGATGACAGTTGCTTGAATCGGCTTATAGTCGCGAAGAGAATCTTTTTTATCGATTGTTTCACGTAGCTTTGCATTATCTTTTTCTAAATCTTTTACTTTTACGGATAACTCCGCATACTTATCTAATTTTTCTTTTAGTGTTTTATTTTCTTCATACGTGCGCTTTACATCTTCTACATTCTCAAAGAATCCGGCAACATAATTCGCTGGCTTTTGGAATACACGCTCTACAACACCGACAGTATCTTTTACAAACTGCTCTGGCCATGTTAAACTGTTCCGTTCTTTCAATGAGATTCCAATCAATGCCACGAGAAGAATAATACTAACTAACAAAACAATTAATCTTTTGTTTAAGAAAAACTGTGGCACGTTCACACCCTCTTAATTTCATTGGTTTTTATTTTGAAATATTATCGAGCATTTTTGAAAAGATCGATATTATCTAACGCTTTACCTGTTCCAATCGCTACACAATCCAATGGATTTTCTGCAACAAGAACTGGCATTTTCGTTTCATCACTAATTACTTTGTCCAAGTTGCGAAGTAATGCGCCACCACCTGTTAATACAATTCCACGGTCCATAATATCCGCTGCTAATTCAGGTGGCGTTTTTTCTAATGTATTCTTAACAGATTCTACAATTGCATCTACTGTATCTTTTAATGCTTCTGCAATTTCTTCAGGTTTAATTAAAACTGTTTTTGGTAAACCACTTACTAAATCACGGCCGCGAATTTCCATTGGTTCAATACCTTCTGGCTCGCCAGCAGAACCTATTTCTAATTTTAATGCTTCTGCTGTTCTTTCCCCGATCATTAAGTTATAACCTTTTTTAATGTATTGAATAATTGAATCATCCATATCATCACCAGCAACACGAACAGATTGACTTGTTACAATCCCGCCTAAAGAGATAATTGCAACTTCTGTTGTACCGCCACCGATATCAACAACCATACTTCCTGTTGGTTCCCAAACAGGTAAGTTTGCACCGATTGCTGCCGCAAACGGTTCTTCAATTGGATATGCATCACGCGCGCCTGCTTGGCGAGTTGCATCAATTACTGCACGTCTTTCTACCGCAGTAATACCCGATGGTACACATACCATTACGTAAGGTTTACGAGAGAAAAATCCATTTGATTTTTGTGCTTGTTGAATATAGTATTTCATCATTACTGCTGTTGTTTCATAATCAGCAATTACACCATCTTTCATCGGACGAAGAGCCACTACGTTTCCTGGTGTACGACCAATCATTTGTTTCGCATCGCCACCAACTGCCACGATTTGTTTCGTATCCGTTTGCAATGCTACAACGGAAGGTTCGCGTAGAACCACACCTTTTCCTTTCACGTATACAAGCGTATTCGCTGTTCCTAAATCTATCCCAAGATCACGAGTAAAACCACCAAATCCAAACATATTATATATCTTCCTTTCTCATTTTCACGGACTCATTTTCTTACTTTATATTTATAATAAAACAGTACGTTTTTATATTTTCTACCCTACATTGTAGATGAATGTCTACAAAAAACTCATAAAACACATTATAAAACAAAATAAGTAAAAAGAATAGTCTTAAATATGACCTTTTTCCTTTAAACTCACGAATTTATGGTCGCCAATAATAATATGATCCAAGACTTCAATCCCAATAATCCTTCCGCATTCTACTAATCGTTTTGTTACTTCAATATCTTCGCGGCTCGGCGCTGGATCGCCTGAAGGATGGTTATGAAGACATATAATAGAGGCTGCTGCACGGCGAAAGGCTTCCTTGAACACCTCGCGCGGATGTACAATTGAGACATTTAGACTCCCGATAAAAACTGTTTGACGATGTACCACTTGATTTTTCGTATTTAAGTACAAACAAACGAAATGCTCTTGTTGTAAAAAACGCATCTCTTCCATCATGTAACTTGCACAATCTTCTGGACTACGAATGCTATATCTATTTTGATACTCTAAGCGTACCATTCTTCTTCCGAGTTCAAAGGCAGCAATAAGCTGAGATGCTTTCGCTAATCCTACACCATGAAGGCTTGTCATCTCTTCTATTGTAGCATCTTTTAACATTCGTAATCCATCAAAATGATGCAAAATTCGACCCGCTAATGTTAGAACTGATTCGTCTTTGGAACCAGTTCTAAGTAAAACAGCGAGAAGTTCTCTATTCGATAAACTGTCTGCCCCTTCTAGCAATATACGCTCCCGTGGCTGTTCCTCTTTCAAAACATCACGAATGCCGTTCATATTGTCACTCCTTTACAAATTTTTTGCAAAGAAAACCCATGCAACTGTTACGCATGGGGCGCATCGCTATCGAATTGTTTTAATTCACGAACGAGACGCGCGATTGGCAAACCAACTACACTATAGTAATCGCCTTGCATATGATGAACAAAAACTGCTCCCTTTCCTTGAATACCGTAGCTTCCAGCTTTATCAAGGGGCTCTTTCGTTCGGATATACGCATCGATTTCCTCTTCTGTTAAATCCCAAAATGTTACTTCTGTACGCTCATAAAAAGTTGTTGTTTTTTCCTTTGAAACAAGTGCAACACCTGTATATACTTCATGTGTTTTTCCTGATAACAGCTGCAACATTTCTTTTGCTTCAGCCTCATCAGCAGGCTTTCCAAGAATACGCGACTCGTATGTAACAATTGTATCCGCTCCTAATACAATGTTATCTCCATATGTTTCTGCTACAGCCGATGCTTTTTGTAAAGCAAGCGACATTACGATATCAGCAGGCGATGAATACGCACCAATTGTTTCTTCTACTTCACTCACAACAATTTCAAAAGATATATCTACAAGTTCAAGTAGTTCCTTACGACGAGGGGACCCAGAAGCTAAAATAAGATTTTTCATATGTTCTCCTTTTCATTTTTAAAATTAACAGGAAAATACAACTTAATCGTATCAAATGAATATCTTCCCCACAAATTTTAAAAATATCATTTTCTTTTTCATAAAGTAAAATTTTTATCACTCCTATATAAATCCATTTTGATTTTTCGACATATAGCCGCGGCTATGGATAACAAAAGGTAACCTGCACTCGTTTTCTCTCTTTGTTTTCACTATGTCTAGGCAGGAAAAGGATCTGACCGCTTCTATGCATGGCTGGATGCTCTCTCCCACCTAAAAAGAAGGGGTTTATGTCTGTTTTTTAATTTGTATTTATATAGTAAAGTACAAAAGAAAAGAAAGAAGTATCGTACACTTCTTTCTTCTTTGGTTTATTATCCTATTATTTCACTTTTTGCGAAACCATTTTTTCATAAGAAAGCAAACTATCAATTACAACTTGATTTAATTTTGCTATCGTCTCCTTATCATTTTTCTCCTCTTTTATCGTCTGCACGGCCACCGATGCATACGTATATAGTTTTTTTATATCCTCTCGTTTAATAGCATCGCCCTCTTTTTTAATCGCCTTCCATTCATTTTCAATCGCCGCCATTTCTTTTTGATTGCCTTTACTCCCAGCTTGTACATCAGACATATATTTCACAAAATGTGCACATATGGACTGTAACTTTACAAGCAATGAACCATATTCTTTATCATTCTTTAACAATGCCTGATCCGTAATTTCCCATTTCTTTTTCACGACCGATATGCCGTCTTTCTTATATTGTGCCATTAATTTATCTACAGATGCCTCATCACTTGCAATTCCAACTACAAGTGAATATTTATCATCAGTTGGTTTCATAGCTGCAGCATTCCCATTCTCTTTCCATTCTTCAAGCGATGCCTGTCCTTTTTCTTGTGTAGAATACAATCCCCCTTGGACGAAATACAACGTGAGGGGTGCTAAGGCAGCAGCACTTCCTGTATTTGGTTTTGCTTCTTCTTTTTTCTCTTCACCTACTGGCTCTTTTTGTTCTGTTCCACCATTCTTTTCTGTACTTGTTACCGTTGCCACCCGTTCTTCACCCGATTTTTGTCCTGTTAAAAGATGTAGCATTCCCATACCAAAAAATGTACCAATTACTATAGCAGTCGCAACTGTTACGATAATTGCACTGCTCCATTTCTTTTTATATTTTTTCACTGAAGATAATTTTGTTTTTTGAAATGGTACCACATTATGTGGTGGCGCACCGTCTACCAGCATCCAATCAAACTCTTCTTTTTCCTTCTTCTCTTCGTACTTTGCTTCCGTTCCATTTACCTTAATTGAGATTGTTCGTGATTGCTTGTCCATAGCCCCACTCCTTACCTCTTATCGTTGTCCGCATCGTATCATATTTATTTCAAAAAAAAAACGAGTTATTTGTCACAGGGATTCGTCAAATTGTCCCATATAGTTATCTTATATGTATGCATTCGTCTTCATTTGTAGAACAAAAAAACTAGACAACACCTACTGTCTAGTTCTTTCACGTATGTATTTACGAACTTCTGAAATAAAATAAAGTGAGCCCGTTATAATGAAAACATCATTTTCTTGAAGTGCTCTCATCTTCGTATCAATTGCTTCTTGCCAATTCTCAAAGACTTCTTTCGATTCCTTATGCGAATAAGCTGCAAGTTGTTCAGCAGAAATAGCGCGATCAAATGTAAATGTTGTAAAGATCAGTTCATCCGCAATCGTTTCTAACTCTCCAACCATTTTGTCTAACTGTTTATCACCAAGTGCTGTAAATAAAACAACGACTTTTTTATGCTTGTAATGAGCACGAACTGTTTCAACAAGACTCGTAATTCCTTCTGGGTTATGAGCACCATCGATAATGACATCTGGATTGTTCTGCAGCTGTTCAAAACGACCAATCCAATACGCCTCACTTAACCCTATTCGAATTTGCTCTTCTTCAATCAAAAATGATTGATATGTCTTAATATACATAATCGCCATAAGGGCGAGTGCTGCATTACGAACTTGATGGCTTCCTTTCATTGCAATGCGAACTTCTTCATACGAAGAAAACGGGCAAGAAAATGCAAAATGCTCTCCATCTTCATCGGAACGTTGATGCACCGCTGTAAACTGCTGTCCAAGTCCATAGAGTTTCGCCTTTTTTTCCTTTGCAACGTCTTGAATAACCTGCAATGCTTCTTGCTCTTGAACCCCCGTTATAACAGGGACACCAGATTTAATAATCCCCGCTTTTTCATAGGCGATTTCCGCTAACGTATCTCCTAAAATATGCATATGATCATGACCGATATTTGTAATAACAGTAAGTACGGGATGAACGACATTTGTAGAATCAAAGCGACCACCCAGCCCTGTCTCAAACAAGACGATGTCACAGAAATTCATTTTACCAAAGTAACATATCGCCATCGCTGTAATAATTTCAAATTCTGTCGCTTCTCCTAAATCTGTCTCATCTAATTTTTCAACAACAGGCTTCACCATGTTTACTAGTTCTGTAATTTCTGCATCAGTAATGGGCATGCCGTTAATGCCAATGCGTTCATTAAACGTTTCAATATATGGAGAAGTAAACGTCCCAACTTTATAATCTGCTGCCTCAAACATGTAACGCATATATGTTAAAGTTGAACCTTTTCCATTCGTTCCGGCAAGATGAACACATTTTATATGGCGTTCTGGATTCCCAAGCTCCCCTAACATCCACTGCATGCGTTCTAATCCTGGCTTAATGCCAAACTTTAATCGGCTATGAATCCATTCTATTGCTTCCTCATATGTATGTACCATGTATGCCATTCCCCTTTCAAATCAAAAGGGCAACAGATTGCCCTAGCTCTATTATACGCAAATAAAAGAGACTCACCAATATGGTGAGTCTCCTTAGAACGATTTTATTTTTGAAGATCAGCTAGACGTTGGCGAACTGCTTCACGTTTTTCTAGATAATCTTGCTCTTTCGCACGCTCTCCTTCAATAACTGTTGCTGGAGCTTTTGCTACGAAACCTTGGTTTGCAAGTTTCTTCTGTACGCGTTCTACTTCTTTATCGAACTTCTCAAGTTCTTTTTCAAGACGTGCTTTCTCTTCATCAAGATTGATAAGATCTGCTAACGGTAAGAATAGCTCTGCACCTGATACAATTGCAGTCATCGCTTTTTCTGGTGCTTGTAAATCCGTTTGAATTGTTAATTCACTTGGATTACAGAAACGCTCGATGTAAGAACTGTTTTTCGTAAGTTGTGCTAGTACCGCTTCGTCTTTTGCTTTAATTTGCAATTGAACTTTTTTGCTCATTGGCGTATTTACTTCAGCACGAATGTTACGAACAGAGCGGATGATATCAACAAGAAGGTGCATTTCTGCCGCTGCTTCTTTATCTTGTAAATCTTCGCGAACTGTTGGCCATGCTGCTACTGTAATAGATTCACCTTCATGAGGTAAGTGTTGCCAAATTTTCTCTGTTACGAATGGCATGAATGGGTGTAATAAACGCATCGTTTGATCTAGTACATATGCTAAAACAGAACGAGTTGTTTTCTTCGCTGCTTCATCTTCACCGTATAATGGAAGCTTCGCCATTTCAATGTACCAGTCACAGAAATCATCCCAAATGAAGTTGTATAATGCACGGCCAACTTCACCTAGTTCATACTTATCAATATTACGCGTTACACTTTCAATTGTTTCATTTAAGCGAGTTAAAATCCACTTATCTGCAACTGATTTTTCACCAGTTAAATCGATGTCTTCGTACTTCATGTCATCCATGTTCATTAACACGAAGCGTGACGCGTTCCAAATTTTATTAATGAAGTTCCAAGTAGATTCTACTTTCTCCATGCTGAAGCGTAAATCTTGACCTGGTGCACCTCCTGTTGATAAGAAGAAGCGCATTGCATCTGCACCGTACTTTTCAATAACATCCATTGGATCAATACCGTTACCAAGAGACTTACTCATTTTACGCCCCTGCTCGTCACGAACAAGACCGTGAATCAATACGTCTTTAAATGGACGCTCTCCTGTAAACTCTAAACCTTGGAAAATCATACGAGATACCCAGAAGAAGATAATATCATAACCAGTTACAAGAACGTCTGTTGAATAGTAATGCTTGAAGTCTGCTGCATCTTCATTTGGCCAACCAAGTGTTGAGAACGGCCATAGCGCTGAGCTAAACCATGTATCAAGTACGTCATTATCTTGATTCCAGTTTTCGATATCTGCTGGTGCTTCTGTACCTACGTATACTTCACCAGTTTCTTTATGATACCAAGCTGGGATGCGGTGTCCCCACCATAATTGACGAGAAATACACCAGTCATGAATATTTTCCATCCAGCGTAAGTATGTGTTCTCGAAACGATCTGGTACGAACGTTACTTTTTCTTCTTTTTGTTGTAATGCAACTGCCTTTTCTGCAAGTGGTGCCATTTTTACGAACCATTGTGTTGATAAATAAGGCTCAACAACTGCTCCGCTACGTTCACTATGACCAACCGCATGCATATGAGGCTCGATTTCTACTAATACGCCTGCTTCTTGCAAGTCTTTTACTAATTGTTTACGGCATTCAAAACGATCCATACCGTTATATTTACCAGCTTTTTCATTCATTGTACCATCTTCATTCATTACTAGAATGCGTGGTAGGTCATGACGGTTACCTACTTCAAAGTCATTCGGGTCATGAGCTGGTGTGATTTTCACAACACCTGTTCCGAAATCTTTTTCTACATACTCGTCTGCAATAATCGGAATTTCACGGCCTACGATTGGAAGTGTAACTGTTTTTCCGATTAAATGTTTGTAACGATCATCTTCTGGATGAACCGCTACTGCTGTATCACCAAGCATTGTTTCTGGACGAGTTGTCGCAAGACGAATGTGACCAGAACCGTCTGTTAATGGATAGTTCATATGGTAGAATGCACCTTGAACATCTTTATGGATTACTTCAATATCAGAAAGGGCAGTACGCGTTGCTGGATCCCAGTTAATAATGTATTCTCCGCGGTAAATTAAGCCTTTTTCGTATAATTGAACGAATACTTTATTAACCGCATCAGATAAACCTTCGTCTAATGTAAAACGCTCACGAGAGTAATCTAACCCTAAACCAACTTTTCCCCACTGCTGACGAATGTGAGAAGCATATTCTTCTTTCCATTCCCATGCTTTTTCAAGGAATTTCTCACGGCCAAGATCGTAACGTGAAATACCTTCTTCACGAAGTTTCCCCTCTACTTTTGCTTGCGTTGCAATACCAGCGTGGTCCATTCCTGGAAGATATAATACATCATAACCTTGCATACGCTTTGTACGCGTTAAAATATCTTGAAGCGTTGTATCCCAAGCATGACCTAAATGCAACTTACCCGTTACGTTTGGAGGCGGAATTACAATCGTATACGGCTGTTTTTCTGTATCTCCTTTTGCTTCGAAATATTTGCCATCAAGCCACCATTTATAAAGGCCTTCTTCAACGGACATATGATCATATTTAGTTGCTAAATTCTTTTCCGTGTTTGACATTATTTTCCCTCCTTAAAATAAAAAATGCCCCTCATCCAAAAAGGACGAGGGACATCGTGGTACCACCTTTATTTACAAACAAATTCAAAATTTGCTTATACTCTTAGTTTGATAACGGACAGATCCGTCTTTTCCTAATGAGAATGATTCCGTTCAGAAAAGATGCTCCAGGGCTACCTTCTAACATGACTATCTAGAGAATTTCACAGCTAATAATTCTCCTCTCTGCAGACGTTTAATGTTATACTCTTCCCCTTCAACGCATTTATATAATTGTTATTTATTATATACAATAGTGTAAAAAACGAAACCACATTCGTCAAGATAAAAATAATTTTCATCAAACGCCTATATAAATGCAAATTAAAAAAACGATATAAAGTGAAACTTTAATCAGTGGGGATTTTCTTTATCCCCCACCTAACTTCTTTGCTTTCTGCAGAAATTTGAGGTGGGGGTATTACTGCCCGCAAATAGCGGGATAAAACCCTTCTTTTTAGGTGGGAGAGAGCATCCGGCCATGCATAGAAGCGGTCAGATCCTTTTCCTACCCAGACATAGTGAAAACAAAGAGAGAAAACGAGTGCAGGTCACCTGTTGTTATCCATAGCCGCGGCTTATATGTCGAAAAATCAAAATGAATTTATATATGATTATTAGATTCAATATTTTCTTATTTTCGCACCTCTTGTAATTATCAATGAACTTAACCAAGTTTTTTGTAACATATATGAAAAAAGTGCAGCACAAGCACCTTGGGTACTTATCCTGCATACTGTAATAGTGCCTTCACCTTTCACATATGATAAAAAAATTGATGTGCAACGAAAGTTTTCTGTACGGAGGAATGATTATGCGACGATACCGACGCACCTACAATTTTTCAGCCCCTTCATGGGTTAGAAATTTACAAACAATGTTTTCTGATTTTGCAATTCCACTCACCATTTTCCAAGGAATTCGCACTTTATTATTTCCAACCTTTTTAGACTTTATCATCCTTATTATTTTGATTGTAGTGACAGTTCGCTTACATTTTCAGCCGTAATCTCAGGGTTTTTGAGACTACGGCTATTATTCATTTCCTTGCTGCTGCGTGGCTTGTAACTGCGAAACAAAATATTCTATATTACTTACTAGCCAATGTGTTTGTTGTAACATTTTCACGCCCTGTAGTTCATTTTTGTCATTGCGGTTATTTTTTGTATTTGTATAGGAATGGATTTGCTGAATAAACGGGGATGGATACGCCAAATAAGCAAACATAAGTAATTGCTCCTCTTTTGTAAACGGAAAATATTTTTGGTACACTTGATACCATTCATAGCGGTCATTTCTCGCAATCGGATACGTGTTAAGCGAGCGGGAGTAAAAACGGACAAGGTCTTGAACTGGCGTTGCAAATTGCGACCGTTCCAAACTAATAAAATAACCATTTCGTTCATGATCAAATAAAAAATGATTCATCGATACATTTCCATGTATAAAAGAAACTCTTGTTTTTTCTTTCTCTTTCATCGCTTCATGCCACTCTGTTAACTGTTTCGTTGCAAATTCACGTGCACGGAGTACATGATGGAAATACGTACAATATTGTAATTCAAACGGAGACATATACCATTTTGCTTCAGACTCTACAAGAAATTGCTCTAACAAATTTCCATCTTGCTCCCAGCGATCGGATACATTCGTATAATGCTTCTCTAGCGCTTCTTCCGTATATGTTTCCTCTTTCACCGTTCTTTGATGAAGCGTTGCTAGTGTCTGAAACATTTTATGATATTGATCATTTTCCTCTCCATTTCCCTCAGCTTGCTGTAGCCAAGGCATTAAATAATAATTATATGTCCCATCACTCAAAATATGTCTGCCATCTACAGCATGGTAAATCGGTGCATAATGTGTAAATCCCTTTTCACGTAAAAATTGAACATGATACATTAAATTATTTCGTTCTAAACGCTGAGTCGGTAATTTTTTCAATGCATATGGACCTTGATTCGTATAAATTTTTATGACATTCCCGTGCTCTTCCATATGTTCAGGAGCCAATTGATATCGCTGTAATATTGGTGAATAACGATCTCGCAATTCCATATCCATACAATTGATCCTTTCTCATTCAAAAACGCAAAGTAGAGCTTTCTTTCCGCAGAAATAATCATGTTCCACTTTTACTCATATAAAGATTCTATTTGCTTAAGTTTGATAAAGTGAAACTTTGATCAGTGGGGGTTTTCTTCATCCCCCACTGATCATTAGCCCTCACGAATCGGGTTTTTACGGGCCGTTTATCCCCCACCTAACTTCTTTGCTTTTTGCTGAACTTTGAGGTGGGGGTATTACTGCCCGCGAATAGCGGGATAAAAAGAAAAGAGGTGAAGAAGAACTTTCTTCACTCACTTTGTCTTCACTTTTGATACAGGTATATATATAATTTGTCCTGCCGTTAAATAAATATCGTCTGTTTGATTCACGCGGTGCAGATGCTGAACAGTAGTCTCATAACGCTCTGCAACGGATTCAATTGTATCTCCTTCTTGCACGAAATACATACGTAATTTTGTAAACTCTTCCTCTGGCTCTTTCGTAAACAATTTTGTTAAATATAGCGCATTTTCATCTCGCTGTGAGTATGCGGGTTCTTCCTGTTCTTCCTTCAATTGCTCTGCTTTCCCTTTCTTGGAATCCTTCCGCCCAAACAATTCAAATTGAGGTGTAGTTTCTTTTTGTTCTTCCCGCTCTTCAATCTCGTGCTCTTCTTCCTCTTCCTCTTCTAACTCTTGTTCTTTACGTTCCTCTAGTTGAAACGGCTCAAATGCATAATCTTCCCATCCATCTGATTCTGTATGAACCGTAACTTCTTCAGCCTCCACTGGCACTGGTACTTCGACCTCATCCA
This sequence comes from Bacillus sp. DX3.1, assembly GCF_030292155.1. Lineage (NCBI taxonomy): Bacteria > Bacillati > Bacillota > Bacilli > Caryophanales > Bacillaceae > Bacillus > Bacillus sp. DX3.1. The sequence continues at coordinate 4,165,765 of NZ_CP128153.1, forward strand.
CTGCTGTTATTTCCTGGTCTCTCTCAACTTCCACATGCTCGATTTCTTCCTCTTGTACTTCATCCTGCAGTCTCTCTTCATCGCATAAACCAGAGATTGATATATCCGCTAATAGTTGTAAACAACCATTTTCCTTTAATTCATAATCAAATTCCTCAATGGAAACATACAATTCCTCAATTTGTTTCACTCGATTTCGCGGGATCGAAATTTCTAACGGAAAAGAATGTACGAGCTCGTTCACACCATCTTCTCGTGTTTCTACATAATCGATTGATTTGGCCGGAGATAAATCTCTTAACGAAAACGCAGAATCATCTTCTCTTGCAACATATTCCCCCGTTAAATCCAACTGCCCTCTTACAATTACTTCATAATCAAGCTCTTCTATCTCAACGTCTGGATCTAACGAAATTGACAAAAGTTCTTCGACTTCCTGTCCCTTTTGGAACCAAACCGATTCTTTTAATGAAAACCGCAATGAAGTATGCTGATCTGCTGCCACCTCTATTTCCCCCTCTCAAACTATATGTCATTACAGGTTTATGTGCAGAGGAGCGACTTTATGAATAAAAAAATCGCTCTCCTGTGGAGAGCGATTCTCACGTTGTTGAAAAAAGATTATGTTAAGAAAATGCCGAATTTTTTTGGCATTTTCTTGATTTCTATTTGTTTTATAGAATGGTTTCTTCTATAATTTGATGTGTTAGGTGTAAACCAACTTGCTTAAGCGAGCGTAGTTTGGTCCACTTTTTTAAGTTTTGTATGATGGCGGTCATCAAAACTTGTACTTTAACCTTTTGAACTCCACGGTATCGTGCATAGCGCAAACCGTGGAGTTCTTTACTATGTGCGAAACTCAGTTCAACCGTAGACGGACGAACGGAACGGAGAATTTTTCCTCTTATTGATAAGCGCTGTTCTCTTAACTGATCGTAAATTTCTTGATGGATAGAAATTCGCAACACACGATCTTGGTTTTCTTTTTTCGCAAATGGACAGGATTGACAACTTCCTTTAGGTGGTCTGAATTCATGATAACCTTGACGATTCGTTGTTTTATAATAAAACGGTACACCGCAAGGACAGGCGTAGAGATCCTCGTTTACTTGTTTAAATTGATAACGACGGCACTTTGGATGATCCTTCGTTGTAAATCGACGATAAGACATGTAGACGAAGAAGCCACGTTGAAACAACCTTCGCGCGAGGGAAGCGTTGTAGTAGCCTGAATCAAGGGCGATTTCTTTCGCATACTTCCCCAATAATTGATTTAACCGTTCAACTTGTCCGATCAATTTACGATGCCCAGGCACATTCGCGGCGGTGACATCTGTGGCGATGATAAAGTTATGAAGCGAATCCACGATACGGTGCTCAAAATAGGCAAAGCGTCCGCGTTGATCGTGTTTGACGGACAAGCGAGCGTCAGAATCTACAGGGCTAATGTTTGTCTGTTTTTCTTCTATTTTTGAGCCTTTCGCTTGTAAAGGTTTCTTCCCATGACGCACACGGTGATCGTTAATCATCACTAAATCCTCATCTTTTTCTTCTATTACTTTTTCTTCCGCCAAGATTTCGCGTACACGCTTATTCGCATTCGCTTTTAATTCTGTTTCATCCGCCACCCATGTTTCGTTTGCGATAAACCCTTCTTGTTGAATCACACGAAGGCAATGCTGAAAAAGCTCCTCCCAAAACGTCGCATTTCGTAGACGTTGCGAGAGAAACTTAGAGATTGTTGAGTGATCTGGAATCTTCTCATTCGAGGAAATCCCTAAAAACCAACGATACGTCGCATTCTGTTTTACTTGATTACATGTAAAACGAACCGAGCGAAAGCCTTCCAAATACTGAATTAATAAGATTTTCACTAACATAATCGGATCTTTCGTTGGTCGACCGATACGATGTGGATAGAACACTTCCAATCGCCTTGTCACAAAATCCCAATCCATCACTTGATCCATCTTTACTAAATGATGCGAAGCATCATACATCATTTCATAGTACTTTCGATTTTCTTCAATTTCTTTCATGGAATATGTAACGTACATAAAAAATCTCCTCGCTTCATTTCATTCACGAGGAGATTTTATCGAAATTTTCAGGTTTTGTCTATTGACTAGATTGTTTTTCAACAGTATGAAAAATCGCTCTCCTGTGGAGAGCGATTCTGTTACGCCTTTAATTTTGACATCGCAATTTCTGCTGCCGCACTCGTTGCTTCGATATCAGCATCACTATGTGCCGTCGATAAGAACAAACCTTCAAATTGAGAAGGTGGTAAAAATACGCCTTGTTCTACCATTTCACGATAATATGCCGCAAAGAATTCTAAGTTTGAAGATTTTGCTGTCTCGTAATTAATGACTGTTTCATTTGTAAAGAAAATACCAATCATAGAACCCGCACGGTTAATGTGATGTGGAATGCCGTGCTTTTCAGCCGCTTTACGTAATCCGTTTTCTAACATTTCCGCTTTACGTTCAAACTCTTGATAGCAATCTGGAGTTAATTGCACAAGCGTTTCATAACCCGCTGTCATTGCAAGTGGATTACCAGACAATGTGCCAGCTTGATAAATTGGTCCGCTCGGTGCAACTTGGCGCATAATTTCCGCCTTACCACCGTATGCCCCTACCGGCAAACCACCACCAATTACTTTTCCTAAACATGTTAAGTCAGGTGTTACACCGTAATACCCTTGTCCACAATTATAAGCAACGCGGAATCCTGTCATTACTTCATCAAAAATAAGCAACGCACCGTTTTGTTCTGTCACTTCACGAAGCCCTTCTAAAAATCCAGGAAGCGGTGGAACAACCCCCATATTTCCTGCTACTGGTTCTACAATGATACAAGCGATATCATCGCCGAATTGCTCAAAAGCATATTTTACGCTTTCTAAATCGTTATACGCCACGGTAATCGTATTTTTCGCTACACCTTCTGGTACACCAGGACTATCTGGTAAACCCAGTGTCGCAACACCTGAGCCTGCTTTAATTAATAAAGAATCACCATGACCATGGTAACAGCCTTCAAATTTTAAAATTTTATTACGGCCTGTATAACCACGTGCTAAACGGAGTGCACTCATTGTCGCTTCCGTTCCAGAGTTCACCATACGTACAATTTCAATGGACGGCACACGCTCGATTACAAGCTGCGCTAATTTATTTTCAATTTCTGTTGGCGCACCAAAGCTTGTTCCTTTTTCAGCAACAGCTTTTAATGATTCCACAACACGCTCATTTGCATGTCCATGAATTAATGGTCCCCATGATAATACGTAATCGATGTATTCATTCCCATCGATATCGTACACTTTAGAGCCTTTTCCGCGCTCCATAAACAGCGGATTCATACCGACAGACTTAAAAGCACGAACCGGACTATTTACACCACCTGGCATTAAATCTTGCGCCGTTTCAAATGCTTCAATCGATTTATCGAACTTTTTCATTATTTTGCGCCTCCCTCTTGTAACCATCTCGCTGCATCTTTCGCATGATACGTAATGATTAAATCTGCTCCTGCACGTTTCATGCTTAATAATTTCTCAAGTACGATCTCTTTTTCGTTAATCCAACTATTTTGCGCCGCTGCTTTAATCATAGAATATTCTCCACTCACATTATAAGCAACAATCGGTAAATTGAAATTATTTTTCACATCACGAATAATATCTAAATAAGAAAGAGCTGGTTTTACAATTAAGAAGTCTGCTCCTTCCATTACATCTGATTCAGCTTCGCGGAATGCTTCCATGCGGTTTGCTGGATCCATTTGGTACGTTTTACGATCCCCAAACTGTGGAGCACCATGAGCTGCGTCGCGGAATGGACCGTAAAATGCTGATGAGTATTTCACTGCATATGACATAACTGGTACGTGCGCAAAGCCATTTTCATCTAATGCATGGCGAATTGCTGCTACAAAGCCGTCCATCATGTTAGATGGAGCAATAATATCTGCTCCTGCTTTCGCTTGGCTTACTGCTGTTTTTGCAAGGACCTCTAACGATTCATCATTTAAAATGATTCCGTCTTCAATAACGCCGCAATGTCCATGGCTTGTATATTGACATAAACATGTATCCGCAACTACTACTAACTCTGGGAATTGCTCTTTAATTTGCTTAATCGCACGTTGTACAATGCCGTGCTCACAATATGCTGAAGATCCAACTTCATCTTTTTCCGCAGGTAGACCAAAAACGATAACAGAACGAATACCTAAATCTACAACTTCTTGCATTTCAGCTTGCAGAAGATCTAAAGAAATTTGATATACATCTGGCATAGAAGGAACTTCGTTACGAACATTCTCGCCTTCTAGTACAAAAATAGGGTAAATAAAATCTTCTGTATGTAAAAATGTTTCACGTACAAGCGCACGCATACTTCCGCTTTGTCTTAAACGACGATGACGATTAAATTGTAAAGAACTCATAGATTTCTATCCCCATTCTTTTTATTTAGATTATACATTTAAATTCGGGTTGGAAATGCATTGTATTAACGATTCCACAGTGTATTTTTCCGGAACGATGACAGATGTAAAATAACGCCTTGCCTCTTGCTCTGTTATCGGCCCTATACAAGCAATTGTACATTTTTTTATCCATTCTCTCCAGTTTGTACCCTCAAGTAATTTCACAAAGCTTGCAACGGTAGAAGGGCTCGTAAATGTAACGATATCTACCTTACCTAATTCTAGAGCTGCGATGAGATCTTGCTGCTTCCCATCACTTGTTTTAGTTTCATATACGACAAACTCTTCTAAAAGCACTCCAAACTCCCGGAGCTTATTCGGAATAACATCTCTAGCTAAATTCCCTTTTGGAAATAAAATGCGTTCTGTCCCATTTAATTCTCTTACAAATTCTTCTGCAAAAGATTCAGCAACAAACACTGTTGGAACAAAATGAACCTGATAGCCTCGTTTTTCTAATTCCTGTTTCGTTTTCACACCTACTGCAGCAACGCGCACAGCAGATGGCATCCGCTTACATAAACCATCTAAAAAAAAGCTCACACCATTTTTACTCGTAAAAATAACCCAGTCATACAAGTACAATTGCTGAGAAACATCTTGAAATCTTTGCTGAGATACGCCTTCCATATGCAAAAGCGGAATCTCCAATGGAATTCCGCCCTCTTCCTTCACTGCTGCACTCATTTGTCTTGCTTGATGCTGGGCACGTGTAATCAGTACTATTTTGCCAGCAAGAGCGTTCATATTTAATGCTGCTCCTTGTTTGCAGCGAGAATGAGTTCTTTTGCACCTTGCTTAATTAAACGATCCGCCGCTTCTAATCCAACTTGCTCTGAATCAACGCCTGCTACTGTTTCTTTTAACAAGACAGAACCATCCATAGAACCAACAAGAGCTGTTAACTCAATTTCATTATTATTCTGAAGTGTTGCATATCCGGCAATTGGTACTTGGCATCCACCTTCAAGCTTATGAAGAAATACTCGCTCAGCTGCAACAGTTCGTTCTGTTACACTGTCATTCATATGTGTTAGTAATTGCAATAACTCTTCATCATCTTCACGGCATTCAATTGCCAAAGCTCCTTGCCCTACAGCTGGTACGCATAGTTTCTCATTTAAGTGCTCTGTAATCACATCATCTGCCCAGCCCATTCTCGTTAATCCAGCTGTCGCTAAAATGATTGCATCATAATCTTCTTCTTTTAATTTACGTAATCTCGTATCAATATTACCGCGAATCCATTTTACTTGTAAGTCAGGTCTTGCAGCTAATAATTGTGCACTACGCCTTAAACTGCTCGTTCCAATTACTGCACCTTCTGCTAACTCTTCGAACGATTCCCCGTTTTTTGAAATAAACGCATCACGTGGGTCTACACGCTTTGGTATACATCCAATTGTCAATCCTTCTGGAAGTACAGCTGGCATATCCTTCATACTATGTACGGCCATATCGATTTCTTTTGTAATTAGCGCATGCTCAATTTCTTTTACAAACAAACCTTTTCCGCCTACTTTTGAAAGTGTCACATCTAGAATCACATCGCCTTTTGTAACGATTTCTTTCACTTCAAATTCATATGGTAAACCAAGCGCTTTTAACTGATCAATAAACCAATTTGTTTGCGTTAATGCTAGCTTACTCTTTCTTGAACCTACAATAATTTTGCGCATAATTTTCTCTCCTCATTATAAATACCAAAAATGAAAATTGGACAAACTGCTTAATAGAAAAATATTAATTAACATAACGAGAAATGCCCCAATGTTCCAGCTGATAATCTTCTTACCTTGCAATGTGTCTGATCCACGTAAATATAGACCTGCACAATATACAAACAAAACAACAAAAGACCCGATTACTTTCGTGTCATACCAATGAAAATTATCTAATTTTGTATATCCCCATATACAGCCAAGTAAAATAGCTAACAAGAAAAAAGGAACGGAAAATAAATTCAAACCGTATGACATCGACTCAAGCTTTGGTAAGTTTCCAAGCCGTCTCAATCTTGCATTCCACTTTTTTTGTTTTAATAAGCGATATTGCAGCAAGTACATAATGGAAAAAATAAACGACACTGTAAATGTCGCATAAGAAATAATCGCCATACCTACATGCACATATACGAGTTCTGACACTAATTGATGAGCTAACACTGGCGACATTTTTCCAAGCGGAGTAAAAATAGAAAAAGCGCTTACGCCAAAAGCAACGACATTTGTAAAAAATACTAAAAAGTCAATGCGCATAACTCGATTGATTACTAATGACATTGTAATCAATAACCACACATAAAAATAAATTCCCGACAATAAAGTTAAAATCGGATGCGTTTCTGGTTCTGTCGCTCGAAGTAACATGAAAACGGAGTGTAATATCCATACAATAGAAAGTAACCAAAAGGCAATTCGGTTCGCCTTTCGGTTACTTTGGAAATAATCTATGAAATATAAACTAATGCTACAAGCATATAAAATAATTGCTATATGATAAATAATACTATTATTTAAAAAACTCATCCGATCATCCTTCCGATTATAAAGATGGAACGGATGCTGTCCATGCTCGTTTTTGTCCCGACTCTTCTATATGTTCCACGACTTCTTCTTGTACCTCTAAATCAAAAATTTTTGCAAACAAAGCAAGCTTTTCCGTAGCTTCCTCTTCTGCTGCCAACTCTTTTGCTACTAGAATTGGTTCTTTCAGCATTTGGTTAATAATACTTTTCGTATGCTTGCTAATCACTTTTCTCTCACGATCACTAAGTGTTGGAATTTTCCGTTCAAGACTTTGCATCGTATCACTTTGAATTGCTAACGCTTTATCACGAAGGGCTGAAATTAACGGCACAACGCCTAATGTATTTAACCACGCTTTAAATATGACGATTTCCTCTTCAATCATAAGCTGAATCTTCTCTGCCTCTTTCAAGCGTTCCGCACGATTAGCTTCTACTACACCTTGTAAATCATCAATATCATATAAGAAGGTACCTTCTAGTTCATCAATCGCCGGATCAATATCACGTGGGACTGCAATGTCAACCATAAATAGTGGGCGACCACAGCGCATGCGTTCCACTCGTGCCATCATTTCTTTCGTAATGACATAATCGGTAGCTCCTGTTGAACTAATTAAAATATCCGCTTCCAAGAGCGCACATTGCAACTCACTTAATGGTTTTGCATGACCCATATACTTCTCAGCCATCACTTCAGCTTTCGTAAAAGTACGGTTCATGACCGTCACTTTGCGAGCGCCACTTCCATATAAGTTTTGCAGTGCAAGTTCACCCATTTTACCAGCACCTAGAATTAAAACATGACAATCTGTTAAATCACCAAAAATTTTCTTTGCAAGTTCAACAGCTGCATAGCTAACAGACATCGCATTTTCACCAATTGTTGTCTCTGAATGAGCACGCTTCGCTAACGTGATCACTTGTTTAAACAATTCGTTAAAGATTGTGCCTGTGGCTTTTACATCCTGTGATTGCAAGAAACTATTACGAATTTGTCCTAAAATTTGTGTTTCACCAACCACCATTGAATCTAGTCCACATGTTACACGGAATAAATGTTCAGTGGCACCGTCTTGTTCAAAAATAGACAAGTACGGAGAAATCTCTTCTATCTCAAGCTGAAACCAGTCAGCTAAAAATTTCTTAATGTAATATCGTCCCGTGTGTAATTGATCGACAACAGCATAGATTTCCGTTCGATTGCACGTTGATACAATGACATTTTCTAACACGCTCTTTTGGTTTTGTAAGGTTGTCATTGCCCGCTCTAACTCTGCTGCCTGAAACGTTAGCTTCTCACGAAATTCTACAGGGGCTGTTCGATAATTTACACCAACAACAAGAATATGCACGCAGCATGTCCTCCTTCACCGTTTTTTTCACCTTATCTACTATCATAATACAACTTTCCTGTTATAAATCTGACAATCGTGTGAACACCATACAAATTTTTTATTGATTCAACAATCATTAATGAAAAAATAAGAATTTATTCACCAATGGAAGGTTCACTTTATAATCATTATAAAATAAGAACTCTATTTGTACGTTACCAAAAAAATTTGTCAGAATCAAGTGATGGAAACTATTCCATAAGAATAGAAAGATTATCTTTTTCTATCTTCGTTCATAATGAAGAAAAATATGTATGTTTGTTCCAAAATGTAACAACTGTTTTTATTTCATACAAGCAATCATTGTCCCCACCTCAAATTCCTAAGGATGAAAAAGATTGGAAATCAAATTTCTCACTGACAGTTCGTTGCAATGTATTTGACATTCTATTTCTTTTTCGGTATATTGATTTTACAAAATTAAATTGTGCACAATTTAAAAGGAGAGGTGCTCATGAAAGATAATCCTTTACATCTTGATAATCAACTTTGCTTTTCTATTTATGCTTGTTCGAGAGAAGTAACGCGTTTTTATCGCCCTTACTTAGAAAAAATGAATATTACGTATCCGCAGTACATTACTTTACTAGTCTTATGGGAGCAAGACAGATTAACCGTAAAAGAAATCGGCGAACGTCTATTTTTAGACTCCGGTACATTAACGCCCATGCTAAAGCGTATGGAAGCATTGCAGTTAGTGAAACGCGTTCGTTCGACAGAAGATGAACGAAAAGTATGCATTGAACTAACTGAACAAGGACACGCGTTAAAAGACAAAGCATGTTCATTGCCGAAAACAATGGCTACAAATTTAGGAATTACGGAACAAGAGTATCAATCCTTATTAATTCAATTAAATAAATTAATTGAAACAATGAAAACAATCAATGATAGAAAAGGGGAATAAACATGGAAAAATTATATACAGCAACAGTAACTGCAACAGGTGGTAGAAACGGAAAAGTAGTTTCAGAAGATGGCATACTAAACCTTGATGTAAAAATGCCAAAAGCATTAGGCGGTATGGGCGGAGAAGCAACAAACCCAGAACAATTATTTGCAGCTGGTTATGCAGCTTGCTTCGATAGCGCCCTGCAACTTGTTATTCGTACAAAACGTGTAAAAGTAGAAGGCACAGAAGTGAAAGCTCATGTTTCAATCGGTAAAGATACTGATGGTGGTTTTAGCTTATCTGCTGTGCTTGATGTACGTGTAGGGGGCGTTCCTCATGAGGAGGCACAGCAACTAGTAGAAGCAGCACACGGCGTATGCCCGTATTCAAAAGCAACAAGAGGGAATATTGAGGTTACATTAAACGTACTTTAAGAAGATGTTCAAAAAGTCCGGTAAAGATCGCTGCCCTATTTCTTCGTTACGTCGCCACTTCGATACTCATGTAGTTCAATCTACACTCCGTATCCTCCTGGCTTCCGTACCTCGAACTACTCGGCTCTCTTTATCCTCCTTTTTGAACACGTACTTTAAGACAAAAAAAACGCGTGACGAATCATCGTCACGCGTTTTTTGTTTTTGTAAACTTATGAATTGCTTTCCACGCTTCATCTTTCCCAAGTCCTGTTTCTGATGAAAATAGTACAACTTCATCACCCTGTTCAATATCAAGCGTTTCCTTCACAACCTTCAAATGCTTTTGCCATTTCCCTTTTGGAATTTTATCAGCTTTTGTTGCAATAATGATAGTTGGAATTTCATAATGCTTTAAGAAATCGTACATCATTACATCGTCTTTTGTTGGCTGATGACGTAAGTCAACCACTAATACAGCCGCATCCAACTGCTCACGCGTTGTAAAATATGTTTCAATCATTCTTCCCCATGCCGCTCGCTCTGTTTTCGATACTTTCGCATATCCATAGCCTGGCACGTCGACAAAATGCATCATTTCATTAATTAGGAAAAAGTTTAATGTTTGCGTTTTTCCTGGTTTTGAAGAAATACGAACTAACTTTTTGCGATTTAAAATTTTATTAATAAAGGAAGACTTTCCAACATTAGAACGACCAGCTAATGCAATTTCTGGTAAGTCCACATCTGGATATTGTTCTGGTTTTACAGCACTAATTACAATATCTGCTTTTGTTACTTTCATTTTTTCACTCCTACTAATGCGTGCTCCAATACTTCATCTAAATGAGACACAAGCACAAACGTAAGATTTTCTTTTACGCTTTCTGGAATATCATCTAAATCTTTTTCATTTTCTGCCGGCAAGATAATTTTCGTTAAGCCCGCGCGGTGAGCACTTAATGTTTTTTCTTTTAAACCGCCAATTGGTAATACACGGCCACGAAGCGTAATTTCACCCGTCATACCAACTTCTTTGCTTACAGGAATGCCTGTCAGGGCCGAAATAAGTGCCGTTGCAATCGTAATACCAGCTGATGGACCATCTTTTGGAACTGCTCCTTCTGGAACATGAATATGAATATCATGTTTTTCATGGAAATCTGGCTCGATATGAAGCTCTTCTGCACGAGAGCGAATATAGCTAAATGCAGCTTGTGCGGATTCTTTCATAACATCTCCAAGTTTTCCTGTTAAAATTAATTTCCCTTTTCCTGGCGATACAGACACTTCAATTGCAAGTGTATCACCACCAGCCGCTGTATATGCTAAACCAGTTGCCATTCCAACTTGATCTTTCGTTTCAGCTTGTCCATAACGGAATATATGTTTACCAAGTAGCTCGGTAATATTTTTTTCTGTTACAATAATACGTTTACGCTCTTCTGATACAATGATTTTTGCTGCTTTACGACAAATCTTTGCAAGTTGACGCTCTAACGTACGAACACCCGCTTCGCGTGTATAGTAACGAATAATTTCTAAGAGCGCTTCATCGCGTACTTGTAGATTACCTTTTCGTAAACCATGCTCTTTCAATTGTTTCGGAAGTAAATGTTCACGAGCAATATGCACTTTTTCAATCTCTGTATAGCCAGCAATCGAAATCACTTCCATACGATCAAGAAGCGGTCCTGGAATGCTCGCAAGCGTATTTGCAGTTGCCACAAACATCACTTTCGATAAATCATATGGCTCTTCGATGTAGTGATCGCTAAAGTTATGATTTTGCTCTGGATCTAACACCTCTAACAATGCAGAAGATGGATCACCACGGAAATCATTAGACATTTTATCAATTTCATCTAATAAAAAGACTGGATTGATTGTTTTTGCTTTTTTCATCCCTTGAATGATACGACCTGGCATTGCCCCAACATATGTACGACGGTGACCACGAATTTCAGATTCATCACGAACACCACCAAGTGAGACACGGACAAAATTACGGTTTAACGATGTTGCAATAGAACGGGCTAACGATGTTTTCCCCACACCAGGAGGGCCAACTAAACAAAGAATTGGTCCTTTTAAGGAATTCGTTAGTTTTTGCACAGCTAAATATTCTAGCACACGTTCTTTTACTTTCTCAAGTCCGTAATGGTCTCTATTTAAAATCGTTTCAGAACGAGCAAGATCGATCATATCTTCTGTTGCCTCTGTCCACGGGAGAACTAATAACCAATCAATATAATTGCGAATAACACCACTCTCTGCAGAACTTACTGGCAACTTCTCATAACGATCTAATTCCTTTAAAACTGCTTGCTTCGTTTCTTCTGGCATTCCTGCTTCTTCGATCTTGCCACGAAGTTCTTCGACTTCGCCACCTTTACCTTCTTTGTCTCCAAGCTCTGTTTGAATCGCCTTCATTTGCTCGCGCAAGAAGTATTCTTTTTGCGTACGTTCCATCGAACGTTTTACTTTTTGCCCGATTTTCTTTTCTAAACTAAGCAGTTCTTGCTCATCTTGGATAATTGAAATAAGTGTACGTAATCTTTCTTTCACTGATACAATTTCTAAAACTTCCTGCTTTTGTTTCGTCTTAATTGGTAAATGAGAAGAAACTAAATCAGCCAAACGCCCTGGTTCCTCTACATCCGCTACTGTTGCAAACGTTTCATTAGACACCTTTTTAGAAACCTTAATATATTGCTCGAAGTGTTCAAGCAATGTGCGCATAAGGGCCTTTTCTTCTAAGTCGCCTTCTTCTTCTTCTGTAACTGTACGAATGGACACATGTACCATGTTTTCTTCTTCAAGAAACTCAACTACTTCTGCTCTATGTAAACCTTCTACAAGGACACGCAGCGTTCCGTTTGGCAATTTCAACATCTGCTTTACTTTTGCTACCGTACCCACACTATATATGTCGTCTTCTTTCGGATCATCGATATTCATTTCTTTTTGCATTGCTAAAAAGATAATATTTTCATCCATTGCTGCCTGCTCTAGTGCTTGTATCGATTTATCACGCCCTACATCAAGATGCAGAACCATCGTTGGATATACGAGAACGCCTCTTAATGGTAGGAGGGGCACAATTCTTTCATTCGTATTTATACTAGACATAGTAGCACCTCCATAATAAATTAAACTCTCTGTTCAACTATTTTATATTACAATACCCCTTGATGCAATTGCAGAGATTTCTACAGCTAAAAAACTTCCATTTTTTTCTTTACCCACAAAAGAAAAAGGGACTTCGCTTAAGCATACAAACTTAAACGAAGTCTAGCAAATATTCCCTCGCTCTAACGGACAGCAGGTTTAGTGTCCCTATTAGGTAAACTGCCCGTATGAACCTTCACTTTACATTGATTGTGCATCACCTTCATCAACAGAAAAACGTACCTCTCCTTCATGATGCAATTTTTCTTGTACAAATGTGAGTGCAAATACTTCCTTGACCTTTCGAACAGGAATAATTTCGATATCTTTAATCGTATATAAAAACGGCTGCATATTTTCAGCAGGGATGAGGACCTTCTTCGCTCCAGCTCTTTTCGCCGCTTTCACTTTCGCATATACGCCACCAACTGGTTTTACTTCACCATGAATGCTTATTTCACCCGTCATCGCTACTTCATTATTTACATACATACGATGAATGGCAGAGTACACACCAGTCGCAATCGCAATTCCGGCAGATGGTCCATCAATTGGAACACCACCTGGGAAATTAATATGTATATCGTATCCTTCCGGTAACAAGTCCAGGGAACGAAGTACTGTCACAACATTATCAACAGAGCCTTTCGCCATACTTTTACGACGAATCGATTTCGTTTGACTACCAATGCTCTCTTCTTCCACAATACCGGTAACATTTACGGTACCTTCATCCCTAGCTGGAATAGCTGTTACTTCGATTTCTAGTAGAGTTCCTGTATTAGGACCATATACCGCAAGGCCATTTACAAGACCAATCTTTGGAATCGGATAAATCCGTTTTTCGTATTTTGGAGTGAGTTGACTAGAATGAAGCACCCATTCAATATCTTCATCTTTAATAAAAGAGCGCTCTTCATTAATTGCCATTCCTGCAGAAATTTGTACAAGATTAATGGCTTCCCTTCCATTACGGGCATACATCCCAATCATTTCAATACCTTGTTCTCCAAGTTTCATCTCCACTTTTTCTGCTGCGTTTTTAGCTACTTCTTGAATTTCTTCTGTATCAAGTTCACGGAAGAAAACTTCTAAGCAACGCGAGCGAATGGCAGGAGGAATTTCATCTGGAGAACGAGTTGTTGCTCCAACAAGGCGAAAATCTGCCGGTAAACCTTTTTGAAAAATATCATGTATGTAAGTCGGAATCATTGAATTTTCTTCACTGTAGTAGGCACTCTCCAAAAACACTTTGCGATCTTCTAATACTTTTAACATTTTGTTCATTTGAATTGGATGCAATTCACCGATTTCGTCAATAAACAAAATGCCGCCATGTGCATCTGTCACCGCACCTTTTTTTGGCTGTGGGATCCCTGCTTGGCCCATTGCACCTGCACCTTGATAAATTGGATCATGAACCGAACCGATTAGTGGATCAGCAATGCCACGCTCATCGAAACGAGCGGTTGTTGCATCAAGTTCAATAAATGTTGCGTTTATACGAAATGGGGACTTTAGATTTTTCTTTGCCTCTTCTAACACGAGTCGTGCCGCCGCTGTTTTTCCTACTCCAGGAGGACCATATATAATGACATGCTGTGGATTTGGTCCACAAAGCGCAGCCTTTAACGACCTAATCCCATCCTCTTGCCCGACAATATCTGAAAAAGCTGTAGGACGCACCTTTTCAGCAAGCGGTTCTGTCAAAGAAATTTCACGCATTTTACGAAGTTGTTCTAATTCTTTTTTTGATTCTCTATCAATTGAAACTTTTTGTGTTCGCTGGTTTCGGAGCAAATGCCAAAAATATAATCCGACAATTACGCCAAAAACAAGTTGAACGAGTAAAAATATATTTGTCCAGCTCATCTTCATTTCCTCCCGCTGTGTTTTACCTATCAGTATCCCCTGGGAGGAATAGAGCTAAACATAATAAGAAACAGCAATTATAAAAATTGCTGTTTCCTTCTACATTATGCAGATGTTTTTGTATCAAGTACAGTACCATCCTGAAGCACTAATTTCGGTGCCTCGTTGTCTGTTACTGTTTCTTTTGAAAGAATACACTTCTCAATATCTTGACGAGATGGGAGTTCGAACATTACCTCTAGCATTAAGCCTTCAATAATGGAGCGAAGCCCACGTGCTCCTGTTTTACGTTCAATTGCTTTTTTTGCAATTTCAATCAGTGCACCTTCTTCAAATTCCAACTCTACATCGTCAAGCTCCAATAATTTTTGGAATTGCTTCACAAGTGCATTTTTCGGTTTTGTCAAAATGTCAACAAGTGCACCTTCATCAAGCGGTTCTAAGTTTGCAATAACTGGAATACGACCAATAAATTCTGGAATTAAACCAAATCTTAAAAGGTCTTCTGGCAATACATGAGATAACACATGCTTTTCATTTACATCAGCAATTTTCTTCTCTGCGCCAAAACCAATTACTTTTTCACCAAGGCGACGTTTAATAATTGGCTCAATGCCATCAAACGCACCACCGCAAATGAATAAAATGTTTGTTGTATCAATTTGAATAAACTCTTGGTGTGGATGCTTACGACCACCTTGAGGTGGAACGCTTGCTACTGTACCTTCTAAGATTTTCAGAAGTGCCTGTTGCACACCTTCACCAGATACATCACGCGTAATTGACGGATTTTCTGACTTACGTGCTACTTTGTCAATTTCGTCAATATAAATGATTCCCTTTTCAGCTTTTTCTACATCGTAATCAGCAGCTTGAATCAGTTTTAGTAAGATGTTTTCTACATCTTCACCTACGTATCCAGCTTCTGTTAAAGATGTTGCGTCCGCAATTGCAAATGGAACATTTAAAATACGCGCTAATGTTTGTGCCAATAGTGTTTTACCACTACCTGTTGGCCCGATAAGTGCGATATTACTTTTCGCCAATTCTACATCATCAATTTTGCTATTAGAATTGATGCGTTTGTAATGATTATATACCGCCACCGCTAATGCTTTTTTCGCTTGATCTTGTCCGATTACATATTCATCTAAGATTTCACGAATTTCTACCGGTTTTGGTACATCTTTGAATTCTACTTCTTCATCCTTTGCAAGCTCCTCTTGTACAATTTCTGTACAAAGCTCTATACACTCATCACAAATGTAGACACCTGGACCAGCAACAAGCTTTCGAACTTGCGTTTGCGTTTTACCGCAGAAAGAACATTTTAATTGCCCTTTTTCATCATTAAATTTAAACATATTTTCACACCCCTTACAAAGTGCTAACATCCTGCCCTCGTATGTACACGATACATGTATCGTATGTAGATACATATTATGTCACTACGCAGCAAGAAATACAAATAATATGACTAGTTATGTACAAATAAAAACTTTTTTAAAACTTTTGAAATATGTATATTCGACTTTTGAAGGATCTTTTCCTTCTTCATCGAAAATTTTTATAAATATATTTATATTTATAAAACAAGGCACGATCAAAATCGTGCCTTGTTATTTTATTATGCAGCTTTGCTGTTATCTACTAAGAAATCTACAGCTTTGCGAACTTTAAGGTCTTCAGATAAACCTTCTAAGCTTCCAAGAGCTTGGATGATAGCATCAACTGGCATATTGTACATTGCAGCCATTTTTTCAGCCTCTTCAGTTACTTCTGCTTCTGTAACTTCGATTTTCTCAGCTTCAATGATTGCTTCAAGAACAAGATTGATTGTTACACGTTTTTGTGCATCTTCTTTCATTTGTTCTTTTAATTTGTCAGCGTCAGTACCAGTGAATTGGTAGTAAAGCTCTAAGTTCATGCCTTGTTGGCTTAAACGTTGTTCAAATTCACGAACCATACGATCTAACTCAGTGTCGATCATAGCTTCTGGAATTTCAATTTCTGCATTAGCAGCAGCTTTTTCTACCACTTCGTCGCGAACTTTATGTTCAGCTTCATGCTTTTTGCCTTCTTCTAAGTTTGTACGAATTTTTGCTTTTAACTCATCAAGAGTTGCTACTTCTTCGTCTGCATCTTTAGCGAACTCGTCATCTAAAGCAGGAAGTTCTTTTGATTTAATTTCATGAACTGTTACTTTAAATGCTGCTGGTTTACCAGCAAGTTCAGCTGCATGATACTCTTCTGGGAATGATACTTCAACTTCTTTTTCTTCGCCAGCTTTTAGACCAATTAATTGCTCTTCAAAACCTGGGATGAATGTGTTAGAACCGATTTCTAAAGAGTAGTTTTCGCCTTTTCCGCCTTCAAATGCTTCGCCATCAACGAAACCTTCGAAGTCGATTACAGCTGTATCACCGTTTTCAGCAGTGCCTTCTTCTTTAACAACAAGCTCAGCTTGACGCTCTTGTAAAGATTTTAATTCGTTTTCTACATCTTCGTCAGTTACAGTTGTTTCAACTTTTTCTACTGCTAAGCCTTTGTACTCACCTAATTTTACTTCAGGTTTTACAGTAACTTTTGCAGTGAAGATTAAGTTTTCACCTTTTTCGAACTTCTCGATGTCGATTTCAGGATGAGCAACTGGGAAGATACCAGCTTCATCGATTGCTTCTCCATATGCTTTTGGTAAGATGATGTCTAAAGCATCTTGGTATAAAGATTCAACACCAAAGCGTTGTTCGAATAACGGACGAGGCATTTTCCCTTTACGGAAACCTGGTACGTTAATTGTTTTTACAACTTTTTTGAACGCAGCGTCGATAGAGTTGTTTACTTCTTTAGCATCAACTTCGATTGTTAAAACGCCTACGTTACCTTCTAATTTTTCCCATTTTGCAGCCATTTATTCTTTCCCTCCAACTATAATAATGTATGCACATACCTCTAAAGATTGAGGTCTTTATTGTTTCTTTTTAGAAACAATAAACGCATTGAAAAGCTGATTTATTCAGCTTTGTTATCCTTTAGCAAAAGCCTTTAGATAAACAATTCTCAATCTACTATTTGTCTATAAGACAAATACGGTATATTTTGTTCGAGAATAATATGAAACATATTAAGTAAGAGAATTACGCTTCTCTTCTCTTACAAAAAGACAGAATTCAGCCTTTTGCAACCCTTACATTATAACATAGAATATTCTCGTTTCAATAACTGAACCATTCTTTTTCATAATTATACGGGTAAATACCCTTCTCTCTCAATACGTAAAAACCATTGATAGGCAATATGAAATTCTTCAATGGTGATGTTATACTCCGTCATAAGTTCCTCTTCATCAATCATCATACCGAGGCGCTTTCTTCCAATTCTCTCTAAAACAGCCGCCCACACTTCTACTTTATCAGTCAATAATGGAAACGGAAAAATACTTGTCTGCATTTCTCTCCAATATGTAACGATTGTTTCAAACATTGTTGGATTTTCACTTTCAATTCTAGCAGATAATGTATGTAAAACCTGATTAGTATATTCCTCATTACGATGTAAATGAATTGGAATAACCGTTATTCTATCCCCGAATTTTTCCACTTCTATCTCTTCTTCTACTTTATTTTCCACTAATATGTATATAATAGAAGTTTTCAAATATGGATGTTTTGTTTCATCCAATAGAAATTCACGTAAAACAGGCAACGCTTTCTTTAAATGCCTCGGTGAAAGATTATTAATCGCTCGCAATTGCTGTCCAAAACTTTCAGAATGCAATGCTTGTAAAAATTCTTCTTGATCAAACAAAGAATCCTGTTCTATTTGTATAGAACCCTCATCATTTAGCATATTTTCTGCAAACAGAGCAAGCTGAGCTAATTTTTCTCTTTTTTCTACTGTTATTTCCTTTGTTTGCAAAACAGCCTCAACAGTTTCAATCACACCTTCATAATCATTTGTTTGTACTAAAATTGTCACGTATGTTTCAAGAATGTCTCCGAATAAAGTTGTTCCGGTGTCAAGCAATTTCTCACATCGCTCTTTCGATTCTTCCATTCGCTTTAATTCTAATAAACAAATAACTGAAGCTAGTTCTGTTTGCTCCGTTCCGGCATTATACTGACTCAATATGTCAAAGCATCGTAATGCTTCTTCAAACTTCCGCTCCCGCAGCGCAATAAATCCTTCGTCAATATAACGCTTTGACAACTGTGGAAACAATACGACCGTATTTTCTTTTTTATCCATACGTTCGCCTCTTTTTCTAGATTTTAAACATACTCAAAGTAAATATAACAAATGAACGCAGAGAAAACAACATTCAGAATATATCTGTTTGAAATATAGAAATATTTAATTTATATGATGAAAAAGAGTATTATCACACAACAAACTTCTATTTATACAAAAGATCCTCAGCAAGTGATGCAGAGGATCTTTTCCATCAATGAAAAGCGCTTATAATTGCAGGATATACAAAAAGGGTAATAATTTGGAGAATAATAATTGTAACAACAATCATGCTAAAAAAGAGGATCGGCTTACTTTGCTTCATAAGAAACATAATAATAAGCATAATGCAGACAAGTAAACTCATAAAGAATAAACTTGTGGTTGAACTTAATATACCAGTTGGAACAAATAATACTAGTATGACACTACAGAACCCGATAATTCCGAATAACCATTCCATCCCATTTAACCATGCCCTTTCTCCCACATTACAAATCCTATTTATGCGACTAACTGTTTTACAACATCAATTACATCCGTTAATTTTTCATATGCAACAACTCCAAAAGCTACTGTTAAAGCTGTTACCACTAATCCTTTCATCTTTTCTTCCTCCCCGTTTCATCTTTGTTCCCCTCAATTATAAAGAATTGACCATTTGTTACCATCGAACTTTCTTACATCTACCTTACAGAATTGTAAGATTTCAAAATTATTATTAAATATGATTTTTAAACATGTTAAAATATGTTTAGCAATTCAGAATTCAAAAATAGAGGGGATGATCTATATGTTTAAAAAAGTAGCTGCTGATGTTCTTGGATTAAGCGATGTAGGTTCCGTTATTACACCAAATGATTATGATAAAGTTGATGCTGATGATTATGTGATGCATGAAGACGGGGAAAAAATTTATTTTCTCATTAAATCAAAATCGGATGAATATTGCTTTACAAACAAAGGTTTAATTCACTTAGATGGAACGAGCGCAGCAAGTAAAAAACGCACCCTTCGCCGCTATAGTTATAGCAGATATACAATTAAAAATGTGGCGTTAGAAACCGCTGGAACGATTGATTTAGATGTCGAAATAAAATTTCATATGGGCGATGAATATTATTCAATCGATGTTCATAAAAAGCACATCGAAGAGTTAAAAGACCTATATAAAGCCCTTCTAAAAATCGAGGAAATTTCACAAGAAAACAAAATTACATTGCAGTATGCACATAAAAGTTTAGACATGGCTTCTTCTACATTCAGCCGCATTACAAATGCTCAGCTCAATTTAGCTGAACAATTTAAAGAAATCAATCAAACTGCTTTTAATTGGCTTGTTGATACGAAAAAGCAATACGATGTAAAAGATTTCGGATTTGTGTTCGAGAAATTTATTAACAATTAATCCAAAATAAAAGAAAAAGGTAAAGAATCTTCCTTACAGTTCTTTACCTTTTTCTATGAATTTATAGAGGCTAATGAAATGAAACTCATCATTCCTTTGTCCTTTTATCTACTTGCAATAATAACATTCTATGCGTTTGGTTATAGTTTTCATATCGATTGGCTTACGTTCCGAAGTACGAGCTATTTTTCTAGCGGTACTTTACAATACGCTTCTCAATCTATCCTGCCGTTCGTATTAGCACTACCAATTTATTGGATTGCATCAAAACAGATAAAACCTGTAAACAAATAAAAAACCTTGTTATCAAAAGATAACAAGATTTTTTTTAGCGTCCCAGGAGAGATTCGAACTCCCGACCGACGGCTTAGAAGGCCGTTGCTCTATCCTGCTGAGCTACTGGGACATGGAGCGGGTGAAGAGAATCGAACTCTCGACCAGAGCTTGGAAGGCTCTTGTTTTACCACTAAACTACACCCGCATAATTTTGTTTGTATTTCGTAATCACGTCTTATCGACATTTCTTATTATATTCGGACATCCGAATGAAGTCAACACTTTTTCAAACACTTTTTCAAACTTTTTTTCAAAGAGGATAAAATTCTTTATCCTCTTTGAAAAGTTTTTTGTGCTACAACTTTTCCTTCTAATGTCTCAAAGCGAATTTCAATTTCCTTTGCATTCACTTCTAACAAGGCAAATGTTTTTTCGTTTCGTGAGCGTGGGAGCAAAACACTTCCAGGATTGATGAACAAAATATCATCAATAATTTCAGCTCCTAATATATGAGAATGCCCAAAACATACAATATTCGCTTTCGCTTCTTTTGCTCGATATAACAATGTTTGCAGTGTCATTTTAATATTGTATCGATGTCCATGTGTAAGCAAGAACCGTAATTCATTTACATCAGTGATGATTTCATCTTCAAATCCATTGTAAAAATCACAATTTCCTTTTACAACTTCAAATTCTTGCAAACTTGGATGCTCTGGTTTCAACTCTGAGTCGCCGCAATGAATCATGACATCTACATTTCCCGCATACGTTTCTTTTAATTGCTGTAACTCTTTCGTAGAACCGTGACTATCGCTTACAATTAACGCTCTCATCGGTCTCTCTCCCTTATTCTTCTCCTAAAAACCATACCGGGATTTTTTCTTCTAACTTACGAAGGGCACGGCCACGATGACTAATTTCATTTTTTTCATCAGAAGATAACTCAGCCATCGTACGTTTGTATTCTTCTACATAAAAAATCGGATCGTAACCAAAGCCATTTTCACCACGAGCCTGTTCTAAGATCTTACCCTCACATGTTCCGTTTACAATGACAGGTTCTTTATTGTCTTCTGGAAAAGCAACCGCTAAGGCGCAATAAAAACGAGCTGTACGTTTCTCCATCAAAACGCCTTCTAATTCTGTTAATACTTTTTGTATATTCGCTTGATCATCTTTTGGTTCACCAGCGTAACGTGCAGAACGCACACCTGGATTCCCATTTAAAGCATCTATAATGAGACCAGAATCATCAGCAATAACAATTGCATTTAATTGCTTACATAAACTATCCGCTTTTAAAATTGCATTTTCTTCAAATGTTTCACCAGTTTCCTCGGCTTCCTCAATATGAGGAAAATCATGAAGAGATTTTACTTCTAGATCAAATCTCTCAAATAGCTCGGCAAATTCACGTACTTTCCCAATATTTTTCGTTGCTACAACGACTTGTTTCATATTTCTTCACCTCTACTCTATATGAGTTACGATGTCACCTAATGCTTCCTTTTGAATTTCAACAAGCTGTAAAATACCTTGCTCTGCTGCATCTAACAATTCATTTAATTCAGTTCGGCTAAATGTTGCTTCTTCTCCAGTTCCTTGTACTTCAACAAACTGTCCTTTTCCCGTCATAATGACGTTCATATCAACATCAGCTTTGGAATCTTCCGCATAGTTTAAATCTAATACAACACCTTGTTCTTCAACGATTCCAACCGATGTTGCGGCCAAATAGTCTTTTACTGGAATTTTAGATACTTTTCCTGCTGCTAATAACTTTTCAAACGCTAATACCATTGCAACATAAGCACCTGTAATCGAAGCCGTTCGCGTTCCACCATCTGCTTGAATGACATCACAATCAATCCAAACCGTTCTTTCGCCAAGTGCTTCTAAGTCAACAACAGCACGCAATGCTCGTCCAATTAAACGTTGAATCTCCATTGTACGTCCTGTCACTTTCCCTTTACTGGACTCACGAATCGTACGCTGTTCTGTCGCACGTGGAATCATCGCATATTCCGCCGTTACCCAACCTTTTCCTTCGCCTCTCATAAATGGCGGCACACGGTCTTCAATCGTTGCTGAACAAATCACTTTTGTATCACCAACTTCAATGAGTACAGAACCTTCCGGATGTTTTAAATAATTCGTATGAAGATGTACATGGCGTAGTTCTCCTGCTTGTCTACCATCTACTCGCATAAAATAACCTCCTCGTAACTGCTACTTGTTAGTATAGCCCATTTTAAATTTATGTTATGTATAACAATAGAAGAAGAGGAACTCAAAAAGCAATTCCCCTCTCTTACATAAGTATATCAAATTATTTACGATTAAAAACTACCTGTATTCACGTTTTGTGGACGAGCAACCGGTTTTGTTAGTTTCTGCCCCTTCTCTGTAACAAGATTCGCTTTCCCATTCACTTCAACAGAGACATTTTTTACACCTTGTTTTTCCGTTAAAGATAGAACGAGGGATTGTAACACATAATTTGAAATCATATTTTTTTCTTTATTTGCGTATATATTTTCATTAAAGTTCAATGTGACCTTTCCATCTTGTAATTTCGGCTCACTTACTAGTTTCACATCAGCATTAAAATCATTTGCTAACGATGATTTAGATGGCCCGTTCAGAAGCTCTTTGACAACTGTTGCCACTTCATTTTCTGTCCCTTCTGCCACACGTCGTGTTACTGGTACATAGTACATTTGCTTATTACTTTGCGCTAAGAAATATAGTATTACTGGCTTTGTATTTGTAACATCTGCCACTTGCTCATCATCGAAGTTAATGCCATCCGCACGGCTAACCCCTTCACCAATTGGCGTACCATTTACAGGCATTGTCTCTAAATTTTTACCGTTCATTTGAAACTTGACTTGCTTAATATCTTTAAACTGCGTTAGTGTCCACGTTACCGATTCAACAATTTGACGCTCTTCTTCTTTTTTATAATTTTTAATTTCCTTTGAAAAATCAACAACCGCTGTACCATCTTTTTTCAAATCTACTGTCATGTTAGTATCCGCTGGAATAACAGCCCTGAAACCATTTGGCAACATATTTGTCACCGGACCATCCTTCACAAGATATTCCAATGTTTGTTTCACAACAGCATTCCCTTTCGGAACAGGTAATTCTACCGTCTGCGGCACAACATAACCATTTTTATCAACGAGATATAAATCTTGTTTCTTTGTTTGCCCTTGCTTCGCAGTTTCTTTCTTCTCACCGTCTGTATATGTGACCTTTTTCGGTGGATCAATTTGTTCCGTTTCCTTTTCCTTATTAAACAAACCGCATCCTGTTAATAAAGCTGCGCTTACTGTAACACAAACAAGCCATTTCAAAGTGGATTTAGGCATACCATTTCCCCCCTAAACTCTAAGTTTGTAGTATATGTATACGAGCTTTTTACAGTTTTAGAACAAGCAATGCCAACTTCTCTTACAACAAATTTATTAAAACATAATAAAAAACTACTACACACAATCGCATGTAGTAGCTCTTATTTATTATCATTGATGAATGCTAGAAAATATCACAAACTAATATGCTTTACATTCTCAATTGGTTGTCCGAACCATTTAGAAGCAATTTCTTTAAACAATTCTATTTTTCCCGTTGTTAAGAAAAGATGATCACTTTGTTCTTCGCCTTCATTTAACATTTTACTATGGTATAAAATCGTGCTCACTTCACGAGCTGTTTCATCACCAGAACTAATTAATTGCACTTTATCCCCCATCACTCGCTTAATAACTGGACCTAAAATTGGATAATGTGTGCACCCTAAAATAAGTGTATCGATTTCAGTTGTTTTTAGCGGTTGCAGCGTTTCTCTCACGACTTCATACGCCATTTCACTCTCAAAGTTTCCACTTTCTACAAGCTCAACAAACGGAGGGCATGCTAAACTTTCAACCATGACACGATTATTAATTGACTTTAGCGCATCTTCATATGCACCACTTTTTACCGTCCCAATTGTCCCAATAATGCCAACATGATACGTATTCGTCACTTTTAAAGCAGTACGTGAACCTGGGTGAATAACGCCCACTACTGGAATCGGCAATTTCTTTTGCATCTCTTCCAGTACAACTGCTGTTGCAGTATTACAAGCAATCACTAACATCTTAATATCAAGTGCCAATAAATGCTCCGTTATCTCCCATGTAAATTGACGCACTTCCTCGCGAGAACGTGGACCATACGGACAACGTGCTGTATCTCCTAAATATATAATTCGCTCTTTTGGCAGCTGACGAATTAACTCTTTCGCTACTGTTAATCCTCCTACTCCCGAATCAATGACACCTATCGCTCTATTCAAAACAATCACCTATTTTCTCATTCATAATCTTATTTTGGACATCATTATATCTTACATACTTTAATCCTATTAGGTTAAAGCACCTATTTTAATAGATTTTTCACATATGTACCTGCATATATAAATCCATTTTGATTTTTCGACATATAAGCCGCGGCTATGGATAACAAAAGGTAACCTGCACTCGTTTTCTCTCTTTGTTTTCACTATGTCTGGGCAGGAAAAGGATCTAACCGCTTCTATGCATGGCCGGATGCTCTCTCCCACCTAAAAAGAAGGATTTTATGCCGGTTTTTTTAATTTGTATTTATATAGACCAGGACTTTTTTATTTTGCTCCTTTTCTGCGTAATTTGCAAGACAGAAAAATAGCCGACCTTTTATAAAAGATCGGCTCATCTATTATAGTTCGAGTTCTCCCATACGAAGAAGCTCGACAACCGCTTGTGAACGTCCCTTAACCCCTAGCTTTTGCATTGCATTTGATATATGGTTACGTACGGTCTTTTCACTAATAAAAAGTTCACTTGCAATTTCTTTCGTCGTTTTATCTTGAACCAGTAATTCAAATACTTCTCTTTCTCTCTTTGTGAGTAACGGTTTAGATTGATATGCTTTTTCCTTCAACTGGTATAACCCTCCTTGCTTAAGCCAGAGCTGTCCGTGTGTAAGTTGGGTGTTTATTTAGTCAAGATATTGTATGAACAGAATGTGCAGGTGGTGAATGAAAATAGGCTGAATTTCATACGTTATTTAAGATTTGTTTACATTTCAAAACCAGCAAAAACCTATCACTAAATAAAAACTCTCATTTATTACATATTTCCTTGCTAAATATTAGACCTTAATACGTTCATAATAAAGTGAAACTTTGATCAGTGGGGGTTTTCTTCATCCCCACTGATTATTAGCCCTCACCAATCGGGCTTTTACGGGCAGTTTATCCCCCACCTAAAAAGAGGGGTTTTATGTCAGTTTTTTAATTTGTATTTATATAGCTATTCATCTCATATCACTCTTTCTCTTCTATGATGGATACAAAACCAACTTCATTCACAATAGACATCTATCGAAATACGACTGCAAGACCCTTCCGATGTTCGTAAGTATTTACTTCCATCAATAAGGGTCTTCTTTTTTCTCTTCTCTTACAGCACTCCATTTATTACCTCATGTTTTTTAGAAAGATTCATTCTAAAGACGCCCATACTATGAAATAGGAATCTATCCGTAAAACGACAATCAGCTTTGTATAAAAATTCATGTGTGGGTGGGATTATTATGTTTTCAGCATTCAAACGATTTTTAATCGGTAGACCACTAAAATCAACAGCACTCGGAGAACAAAAGTTAAATAAATTAAAGGCACTCGCTATCCTTTCTTCTGACGCTCTTTCTTCTGTGGCCTACGGAACAGAACAAATTTTAATTGTTCTTGCAGCATTTGGAGCCATTGCCTTTTGGTACTCGATTCCGATTGCAATCGGGGTTCTCATTTTATTAACAGCACTCATTTTATCGTACCGACAAATTATTTATTCTTATCCCCAAGGAGGCGGTGCTTATGTTGTTTCGAAAACAAATTTAGGCACAAACGCCGGACTCATCGCCGGAGGATCACTGCTCGTTGACTATATTCTTACCGTAGCAGTAAGTGTTTCAGCTGGAACAGATGCCATTACGTCTGCTTTTCCGACCCTGCACTCGTACACAGTTCCTATCGCTGTAGTACTTGTACTGTTCATTACCATTTTGAACTTGAGAGGCGTGACAGAATCAGCTTCGATTTTAGCGTACCCTGTCTATCTCTTTGTGTTAGCACTTGTTGTTTTAATTATTGTAGGTATTTTTAAAATCACTTCTGGACAAGCTCCCGCCAATTTACATACACCGATTGGGACTGTCGTACCTGGCATTACTCTGTTCTTCTTATTAAAAGCTTTCTCATCTGGATGTTCTGCTTTAACAGGAGTAGAAGCCATTTCGAATGCGATTCCAAATTTTAAAGAACCAGCTGCGAAAAATGCCGCACAAACATTAGTTATCATGGGCACGATTCTTGCTGTTTTATTCACTGGTATTACCTTTTTAGCGTATTGGTATGGAATTGTCCCAAAATCTAATGAGACTGTTGTTTCCCAAATTGCCTCCGATATATTTGGACGAAACTTTGTGTACTACTTTATCCAGGGAACAACCGCTCTTATTTTAGTGTTAGCTGCTAATACGGGTTTCTCAGCATTTCCGTTATTAGCATTTAATTTAGCATCGGATAAATATATGCCGCGTATGTATTTAATGCGTGGGGATCGACTAGGATATTCAAATGGCATTATTACATTAGGCATCAGTTCTATCCTTTTGATTATTGCGTTTCAAGGTAAAACCGAGCAATTAATTCCATTATATGCAGTCGGTGTATTTATTCCTTTCACTTTGTCACAAACAGGCATGATTATAAAATGGCTCAGAGAAAAGCCACAAGGATGGGTACCAAAATTACTAACAAACTTATTAGGCGCTCTCATCTCGTTAACCGTACTTCTCATTTTTTTCATTACAAAATTTACGCACGTATGGTCCGTTCTTATCTTCCTACCTATCATTGTTTTCATATTCCGTCGTATTCATAATCATTATGTTGCGGTAGGCGAACAGCTTCGCATCAATGAAATCACAGAAAAAATGACTGGAAATGTCGTAATTGTGCCTATTGCTGGCATTACAAAAGTAGTGGAACAATCCATCAATTATGCAGAGACGATTGGTGACCAAGTTATCGCTGTTTATGTAGCTTTCGATAAAGAAAGTGAAATGCAAATGCAGGAAAAATGGAAGGAATGGAAACCGAATGTTCGTCTTGTTACATTCATTTCCTCTTACCGAAGTTTAATGCGGCCCATCGCAAAATTAATCACTATTATTCAGCATAAAGCACAAGAAAAAAATCATTTCGTTACTGTACTGATTCCGCAGTTCATTACAAAAAAGAGCTGGCATAATGTTTTACACAATCAATCCAGCGTGTTACTCCGCGTATATCTTTTGTATAAGAAAAATGTCATTGTGACCACTGTTCCGTATCGATTTCGAAAATAGAAAGAAGGAAAATATGCACCTGAAAAGAAAAGTGTTCTACTACTTCTTTTTAGGTGCATACTGATTTAAATATCTCTCTTACAAAACTGTAATCTTTCCTCAAAAAAATGTAATATAATTCGATAGTTTCCGCACTTTTTTCCATGTAAGATAAAAATATAAGATATCACCGATACATAGAAATAGAAAATATGTTGATTAAACAAGGAGAGGATTCCATAGTGGAAAAAAAGTTACGTAAATCAGAAGTAGATAAAGTATTGTTTGGTGTATGCGGTGGTTTAGGAGAATACTTTAGTATAAGCACCAGTATGATTCGTATCCTGTGGGTAATTGCTATTCTATTTTTCGGAACAGGCTTTTTAGCTTATTTTATTTGTATGTTGCTTATGCCTCGTTCGTACTAAAAAAGCACCGGTGCCACCCGGTGCCTTTTTTATGCTAAATATTTCATTGTTAAATGTAAAACGGCGACTTCGTCTCCGTTATTTGTGTAGCTATGCTTTTTATTTGCCTCAAATTGCATCGAATCGAATTCATTTAATTCATATACATCGTCTTCAACCTGAATAGACACTTGTCCTCTCATGACTGTCACTAATTCAATTGCTCCTTCATGGTGAGGCTCTGGTTTATATTTACTTTTTGGCTGCAAACAAGCACGATGCATTTCCATACCAGTTTCTTTCGTATACCGAAACATCGTTTCTAATCGCCATGCTTGTCCTTCATCAACAGTAAACCTTTCGCCACATCTTGAAATTGCTACAGTTTCTCCTACAACCATAAGTCTTGATAATGGAATCGACAATCCTTTCGTGATTTTCCAAATCACACCTAATGTTGGATTCGTTTCACCTCTTTCAATTTTTCCTAACGTTAATTTACTAACACCTGTCTTTTTAGCCAATTCTTCTAAACTTAGCTTTTGTTCATTTCGAATTTGTCGTAACAGCTGACCAACTTGTTGAATCACTTCTTTCGTCTGCATATCCTCTTTTTCCCTCATCCTTTAGAAAAACCACCTTAAAGTATAAAATAATTTACTTTTATTTATTTTTAGTATAGCATAATATACATTATTATCTCCATTTTGAAAGGAGTGCTTACTCGTTATGCGTGCAATTTTATTAGGTCTTTTATCATCGGCCTTTTTCTCTGCTACATTTATTATTAACAGAGCGATGAATGTATCTGGAACAAGCTGGGCCTGGACCGCTTCCTTCCGCTTTTTATTCGCTTTACCTATTTTATTCCTTATCGTTCTATTCCGCAAAAATCTTGGGCCTTTATGGTCAGAAATGCGAAAACATCCTTTTGCTTGGTTAGGATGGGGCCCATTAGCCGGCATCGGGTTTTATTCTTTATTAAGCTTTGCTGCAGTTTTTAATCCAGCTTGGCTTGTTGCAGGTACGTGGCAAATTACAATATTAGCTGGTTTGCTATTATCTCCATTATTTTTTATTACAATTGAAACAAAAACAGGATCAAAACGTGTCCGCGGAAAAATTCCGCTTCGCAGTTTATTTGTCTCACTTTTCATTTTAATTGGGGTTATTTGTATGCAAGCAACAGCAGCTGGTCATATTACAGTCACTCAATTTTTATCTGGTTTTCTTCCCGTTGTCATCGCAGCCTTCTTATATCCTTTTGGCAACCGAAAAATGATGGAAGTTGCCAGTGGACGTCTTGATACATTTCAGCGTGTATTAGGAATGGCGATTGGCAGTCTTCCAATTGCCATTATTCTTGCGATATACGGCTGGTCAACAACAGGGATTCCAACCTCAGGACAAATGCTACAAGGATTTTTATTAGCATTATGTTCAGGAGTCATCGCTACAATGACATTTTTCTTCGCAACAGACTTAGCAAAAAACAACCTTGCCTTATTAGGTGCAGTGGAAGCAACACAAGCTGGGACGATGATATTTACTGTTCTTGGTGAAATCATCTTCTTAAACGGTTCATTTCCTGCAGGATTATCTCTCATCGGTATGATAATTATTATGGCTGGAATGGTCGCAAACAGCATTTTAAATCGATCAGTTCCCATTGCTAAACAAAAGAAAACGGCATAATACAGTGTAATGTTCCTCAGTAGGATTTTCTTCATCCCACTGATTATTAGTCCTCATCAATCGGGCTTTTACTGGAAATTCACTCCACTCCTAACTTCTTTACTTTCAGCAGAGGTATTATTGCCCGTTAATGCAAGGATAGACAAAAAGCATGATTCTCCTTCGAGAATCATGCTTTTTTCTATTTTATTGGCGATGTATACACTTAGCTAGGTATTATACCTTACCAGAATAATCTTTTATTTATAATTCTAATTGGGAACACATAATTATATGATATAATACGCTTCGTGTGTATTTTAAGGGGGGAAATTATGTTAAAAAAAGCAATTTCTGAATTTATTGGTACATTTGTACTAGTATTATTCGGAACTGGAACAGCTGTTTTAGGCGGCGGAATTGAAGGAATTGGAATTTTGGGAATTGCAATGGCCTTTGGGTTATCAATTGTTGCTATGGCCTATAGTATTGGAACGATTTCTGGATGTCACGTAAATCCAGCAGTATCAATTGCCATGTTTGTAAATAAACGAATGAATGCTATGGAACTTAGCTATTATTTATTAGCTCAAGTGTTAGGTGCTACTTTAGGAACTGCAACGTTAGTAACAATTTTAAAATCATCTAAACTATCTTTAAATAATTTAGGACAAAATAGCTTTGGAAATCTCGGCTTATCAGGTTCTTTTTTAGTTGAATTTATTTTAACGTTTGTTTTTGTTTTAGTGATTATCGTAGTAACAGGAAAAAATGGTAACGCCTCTTTAGCTGGACTAGTGATTGGTTTTACATTAGTTTTAGTTCACTTATTAGGCATTCCATTAACAGGAACTTCTGTTAACCCTGCACGTAGCTTAGCACCAGCTTTATTCGCTGGCGGAGAAGCTGTATCTCAATTATGGGTCTTTATCGTTGCACCACTTCTTGGTGGCATTCTCGCCGCTCTTGTAGGAAAATTCGTATTAAATACAGAAAAATAGAATTTGCAATCTTTTATTATTAGAAAACAGCAAAAAAGAAGCGAGCCTTTTTATATAGGGCTCGCTTCTTTTTATTTTTGAATCTTCGCTTCTAAATTTGTAACAAGCTGCTCGACTGTTACATTCGCAAGTACATTTTCCATCGCTTCTTGCGCTTGCATTAAAATGATTTCTAGTACCGATTGAATGTTAGCTCCAACTGGACATTCAATATTTGGATTCTCATGGAAAGAGAATAGATGCCCTTCTTCTACCACTTCCACTGCTTTATATACATCAAGTAATGTAATTTCATCTAATCCACGAGCAAGTGACGTACCACCTTTTCCAGCTTGTACATCAACAAGACCTGCTCTCTTTAACATTCCTGTAATGCGGCGAATCACAACCGGATTTGTATTCACACTACCCGCAATCCATTCAGAGGTACAGCGAGAGGTTTTATCTATCGCAAGTAACGTTAACATATGAACACCTACTGTAAAACGGCTACTAATTCCCATCTGTATTTCCCTCCTTTACGTTCATTCTATCAAAAGACGCTACCTACTATTATATACTATTTTACTTTTCTAAAGAAATGAAAAAGCATGACTCTGTGGTAGAATCATGCTTTTTTATATTATCCCGCTGTCTGTGAGCAGTAATATCCCCCACTGATTAAAGTTTCACTTTATTGACGCTTTATAAATTTCGCTAAATCTTTAAATTTCACTTTATCAGAGTAATTCATCACGCCATTTACGTAAATACGGCTTGTAACAACGTTTAAAATACCAATTGTTACTAGTAAAATGGCTAACTTGATACTAATTTCTAAAGTACCCGCTTCACCAGCTACAACACGTGAAAATGTGACCATTGGAGTAAAGAATGGGATATACGAACTAATAACAACGATAGTACTATTTGGATCTCCTAATGATTTTATACTAATGAAAAACGCAGCCATAATTAAAATCATTACAGGGAAGGAAACGGCTTGTAAATCCTCTGTTTTTGACACAACTGCTCCAGCAGCTGCATACATCATTGCATATAATAAATATCCTGTAACAAAATAGATTAGGAACATACTGATCACTTTTACATCTAATTTTGTAAAATCAATCGGAACTCCAAATAATGAAGCATTCTCTAAATTTACCCATCCCAATACATATGGAATAAGATAACCGCATGCCAATATAACGATCTGTAATAAAGCTGTTGAAACAACTGCTAAAATTTTAGCATACATCATCGTAAGCGGTTTTACTTTTGGAAGCATCACTTCCATAACACGAGATGCCTTTTCAGACGCAATGTTCATCGCAATTGCGTTTCCAAACCCGATAATAAACATGTACAGTGCGAATGTAAAGAAGTATGCAATACCGAAAGAAGTCGTACGATCTTTTATTGCTTCTTGTTTCACCGGAATTTCCATTTCCAATTGTTTCGCCACTTCTGGTGAAACATTATTTTTCGCAATCGTCACTTCTGTATATTGCCGCTTCAAATAACTCGCCATAATTGTAGAATTTGTTTGACTTGGGAAACCATTATACATATACGTCACTTCTGGAATTCCATTCTTTTCCGTCACATGAAATAAACCGTCCAATTCTCCTTCTTCGACTTGCTTACGTAACTTATCGAACTCGGATTTTTCACCTACCGTTGCTTTCGCTGATGGGAGTAACTTATTTAACTCATCTTCTTGCATCTTATATGTAGAACTCTCCATTACTACTGCAATCTTATCTTTATCCTCACTTTTATCTTTATCAGAAGTAAAATGATTAAAAGCAAAAATCCCAAACACAACTAAAAATAAAATCCCACTCGTAATCAATGATTTTTTAGAAAGAAATGATTCTCGAAAATAAAATGAAAATACATGAGAAAATTTACGCATTGTTATTTCGCCCTTTCTACAAAAATTTCGTTTAATGTCGGTTCTAACATTTTAAATTGTCGCAAACTTACACCTTGTTCTTGCAACTTTTGTAAAATCATTAGGGCTTCTGCATCATCATGAACTTTCACATAAAGCAGTCCTTGTTGTTTTTCGTACGAAATATTTAAGGCTTGTAATGCCTGTTCATTTTCTATCGTATCTTCAATTGTTAAATTACGAAAACCATATTCTTTTTTAATATCACTTAAATGCCCTTCGACAACGGCTTCACCTTTCTTCAAAATACAAACATGCTGACAAAAGGCTTCGACTTGTTCCATACGGTGACTTGATAAAATAATTGTTTTCCCTTTTTGCACTTGTTCTTCAATAATATTTGCGAGCATACCAGCATTTACAGGATCTAATCCGCTAAACGGCTCATCTAAAATAAGTAGTTCTGGATCGTGAAGGAGTGCTGCAATTAATTGGATTTTTTGCTGATTTCCTTTCGACAGTTCTCCTGCCGTTTTATACTTATATTCTGGAATTGCTAATTTATCTAACCAATGATCAATTGCTCGGTCCACTTCTTTTTTTGTCATTCCTTCTAATCTTCCAAAATAGCGAAGCTGATCGATTACTCTACTTCTTGTGTATAATCCTCTTTCTTCTGGAAGATAACCAATTGTCACACCACTTTTCGTAATCGCTTTTCCTTCCCATGTAATGGCCCCTTCATTTGGCGTTAATAAACCGAGTAACATTTTTATAGTTGTCGTTTTCCCGGCTCCATTTCGGCCAAGTAGCCCTAACACTTCACCTTTTGGTAATGAAATTTGCAATTGATTGACAGCTTTTACTTCGCCGAATATTTTCGTTAAGTTTTGAATTTGTAAACTCAAGTACAAGCCCTCCGCTTCTTATTGATTCTTTCAATCTTCTAAATGGTATGTTGAATAAAAACAAATTATATATAAATACAAATTAAAAAACTGACATAAAACCCTTCTTTTTAGGTGGGAGAGAGCATCCGCCATGCATAGAAGCGGTCATCAGATCCTTTTCCTGCCCAGACATAGTGCAAAAAAAGAGAGAAAACGAGTGCAGGTCACCTTTTGTTATCCATAGCCACGGCTTATATGTCGAAAAATCAAAATGGATTTATATAGTAATAAAAAAATAATCTTTATATTAAGATTAATAAATTTTTTATAAATCTATATCTCTGACGTACAACTTATCCTCCGTTGTTTCATCCCCAACCCATCATTTGTTTTATTTAGTTAAAATTGTAAATAACAAAATACATCTTGTCAATTATAATTGACATATTGACAAAATGTATTGTCAATATTCCATTACATTTTATCTTACTTTTCATTATCATATGGGACATACTACTTCCTATACAAATAACAATATGCAAAAATGCATATAAAAAACCCACTTAAAACATTAAATTTTAATATATAATTATAATTAATTTACTTACATCAAGGAGGATACATATGAAGAAGAAAAGAGGCATTACCACTTTATTGTCTGTAGCAGTTCTCTCTGCATCGCTAGTAGCATGCTCAGGAACAGCCGAGAAAACAGTAGCAAAAGAAGAAAAAATAAAACTAACAGATCAGCAGCTAATGGCCGACTTATGGTATCAAACAGCTGGTGAGACAAAAGCATTGTATCACCAAGGCTATAACATCGGTACGTTAAAACTTGATGCTGCTCTTACGAAAGGTACAAGTAAAAAACCAGCAATTGTACTAGACTTAGATGAAACTGTTTTAGATAACAGCCCTCACCAAGCTATGACTGTAAAGGAAGGAAAGGGCTATCCTTATAAATGGGATGAGTGGATTAATAAAGCGGAAGCAGAGGCTCTTCCTGGCGCAATTGACTTCCTAAAATATACGGAGTCAAAAGGTGTAGACATTTATTACGTTTCAAACCGTAAAACAAATCAATTAGATGCAACAATTAAAAATTTGGAGCGCGTTGGTGCTCCGCAAGCAACGAAAGAACACATCTTACTACAAGATCCAAAAGAAAAAGGGAAAGAAAAACGCCGTGAGCTTGTTTCAGAAATGCATGATATCGTCTTATTCTTCGGTGACAACTTATCAGATTTCACTGGATTTGATGGAAAATCTGTAAAAGATCGCAATCAAACTGTTGAAGAAACGAAAGCACAATTTGGTGATAAATTTATCATTTTCCCTAATCCAATGTATGGAGATTGGGAAGGCGCTTTATATGATTACAACTTTAAAAGATCTGATGCAGAAAAAGATAAAATTCGCAAAGATAACTTAAAATCATTTGAAATAAATAAATAAATGTTGAAAAATAAAGGGTGGTATATACCATCCTTTATTTTTATCCCCACTTCCTGATTTCTTCCATTCTTTTATAAACATATAAGAATAATATAAAATAAAACTTTAATCAGTGGGGGCTTTACTGCTCATTAATGCAGGATAAATAAAAACGACAAAATATAACAGTTTTTTACAATTTCTTTGCAATTCTATTACGTTATGACTCTTATATTTCTTTTTATAGTTGCTAGACTTATAATTAAAAAGACTAAATAAATACTAGGAAAGGATTGTGAGGACACAGTTTTATGAAAAAAATAATTATTATTTCTGTAGCCACTGCTGTAATTGGCATTACAGCTTTCGCTTATTTTGGTTCAAATTCTTTACTACATAATAAAGCGAAAGCTGTAGAAACATCCAAACATGCTGGGCATCTGAAAGAAGAGATGCCATCATTTCCAAAGGCAAACCATACCGCACAAAAAATAGATGAGAATTTTTCTCTTGTTAATAATCCAGATTCACTACTTGTTTTAGTAAATAAGCATCGGAAATTATCAAATTCTTACAAACCTGATGATCTCGTAAGACCAAAAGTTCCATTTGCTTATCCAAAAGATAAAGAGAAGACGTTACTTCGTAAAGATGCAGCTGAAGCACTTGAAACAATGTTTGATGCTGCAAAACAACAAGGATTAGAGCTCACGGCTGTATCTGGATTTCGCTCTTATAAACGCCAACAGTCTTTACATAACATGTACATAAAACGCCAAGGACAAGCTGAGGCAGATTCTGTAAGTGCAATCCCCGGAACAAGTGAGCATCAAACAGGACTTGCGATGGATATTAGTTCAAAATCAGCAAACTATCAGTTAGAACCTATTTTTGGTGAAACAGAAGAAGGAAAATGGGTAGCAGCACACGCTCATGAATTTGGATTTGTCATTCGTTATTTAGAAGATAAAACAGATGTTACAGAATATGCTTATGAACCATGGCATCTTCGATTTGTTGGCAATCCATACGCTACATACTTACATAAGCACCACCTTACATTAGAAGAAGCGATGGATGCAAAAAAATAAGAGAGCATATGCTCTCTTATTTTTTTGCATTCCAAACTCTATTGTAATAACCTTTGTTTCCATTCCTCTGGCCAAGGCGCTCCTTTTCCCGTTTGCTTTGAAGCTTGCACCATGGCTCCACGTCCTACTAAGCAAACATCTCCCGCTTCGTTTTTCACCATATAGTGTAAATCTAAAGAAGAATTCCCAACTGTTTCAGCTTTTACATATACCTTTAAATTTTCATCAAAGAAAATTTGTTTTAAAAAATTACATTGTAAATCAGCAACAACAATCATCGTTTCGGACGCTTTATGTGTCCACTCTTGCATAAAGCCAAGCTCTTTAAAAAATTCAATACGTGCTACTTCAAAATATGTAAAAGCAACACCATTATTCATATGCCCAAACATATCCGTTTCACAAAAACGAACTTTAACAGGAATATAAAATGAGAAATCTTCTTCCCATCTCTCAAAGTCTTCAATGTAAGAAATCATCTTCATAGCTTTCTCTCCCTTTCTTCTATTCTAATAAGTATTGTACGATCAAATTTGAATTTCAGAATAAACAAAAAATTACAGAGGTAACTATATAAATTCATTTGGATTTTTCGACATATAAGCCGCGGCTATGGATAACAAAAGGTGACCTGCACTCGTTTTCTCTCTTTGTTTTCACTATGTCTGGGCAGGAAAAGGATCGCTTCTATGCATGGCCGGATGCTCTCTCCCACCTAAAAAGAAGGGGTTTATGTCGGTTTTTTAATTTGTATTTATATAAATATTGCCTCTTCGCATCGAAGAGGCAATATTTATTAATAGTTATTGTCGCTACCAAAGAAGTCTTTAAATGATTGAATCGTTGTATCACGGTTTAATGCTGCAATTGATGTTGTTAACGGAATACCTTTTGGACAAGATTGCACACAGTTTTGTGAGTTACCACAGTTTGCAAGGCCACCATCACCCATAATTGCACGTAAGCGATCTGCTTTATGCATTTCACCAGTTGGATGTGAATTAAACAAACGAGCTTGTGAAAGCGGTGCTGGTCCAATAAAGTCCGATTTGCTGTTTACGTTCGGACATGATTCTAAGCAAACACCACATGTCATACATTTTGAAAGTTCATATGCCCATTGACGCTTTTTCTCTGGCATTCTTGGTCCTGGTCCTAAGTCATACGTACCATCAATTGGAACCCAAGCCTTAACACGTTTTAAAGCATTAAACATACGACTACGATCAACTTGTAAATCACGTACTACCGGGAATGTCTTCATCGGTTTTATACGAACTGGTTGTTCTAATTTATCGATAAGCGCTGTACATGATTGACGTGGTTTACCGTTAATTACCATGGAACAAGCACCACATACTTCTTCTAAACAGTTCATATCCCATGCAACAGGAGTTGTATCATTTCCTTTTACATCAACAGGGTTACGGCGAATTTCCATAAGAGCCGAAATAATATTCATATTTGGACGATATGGAATTTCAAATTCTTGATCAAACGGTTGTGCATTTGGTCCATCTTGTCTCGTAACGATGAGGCGGATTGTTTTCTCAGACATGTTGCTTATCCCCCTTCTCTTCACCCTTAGCAGCTACATCATGTTTTGATGAATAATCGCGCTTACGTGGTTTGATTAATGAAATATCAACGTCTTCATAATGGAATGCTGGTGCATGTTCTGCTCCCTCAAATTTCGCCATTGTTGTTTTTAAGAAGTTGTCATCATCACGATTTGGGAACTCTGGCTTATAATGTGCACCGCGGCTTTCATTACGGTTGTATGCACCAATTGTAATGACACGTGCTAACTGCAGCATATTCTCAAGTTGTCGTGTAAAGGAAGCACCTTGGTTACTCCATTTCGCTGTATCGTTAATGTTAATTCGTTTATAACGTTGAATTAACTCTTGAATTTTATCATCTGTTTCTAATAATTTTTTGTTTTCACGAACCACTGTTACGTTATCTGTCATCCATTCTCCAAGCTCTTTATGCAGAACATATGCATTTTCATTACCATTTAACGATAAAATATTGTTAAATTTCTCTGTTTCGATTAATTCATTTTGTTCATATAGAGCAGAAGAAACAGCATCAGATGATTTTGCAAGACCTTTCATATACTCGATTGCATTTGGTCCTGCTACCATACCACCGTAAATTGCTGATAATAATGAGTTAGCACCTAGTCGGTTACCACCGTGCATAGAGTAATCACACTCACCTGCTGCAAATAATCCTGGAATACTTGTCATTTGCTTATAATCAACCCATAGTCCACCCATTGAATAGTGAACAGCAGGGAAGATTTTCATCGGTAGTTTACGAGGATCATCACCTGTGAATTTTTCATAGATTTCAATGATTCCACCTAGTTTAATATCTAGTTCTTTCGGATCTTTATGAGAAAGATCTAGATATACCATGTTTTCTCCGTTAATGCCTAGCTTTTGTTCTACGCACACGTCAAAGATTTCACGCGTTGCGATATCACGAGGTACAAGGTTTCCGTATGCAGGATATTTTTCTTCTAAGAAGTACCATGGTTTACCGTCTTTATACGTCCAAACGCGTCCACCTTCACCACGTGCTGATTCACTCATCAGACGTAATTTATCGTCCCCAGGAATTGCAGTTGGGTGAATTTGAATGAACTCACCATTTGCATAATATGCACCTTGTTGATATACAGTAGATGCTGCTGTACCTGTATTAATAATAGAGTTTGTCGATTTTCCGAAGATGATACCAGGGCCCCCTGTTGCCATAATCACGGCATCAGCTTGGAAACTTTTAATCTCCATAGATTGTAAGTCTTGCGCAACGATTCCGCGGCATACACCCTCATCATCAATAACAGCACGTAAGAAATCCCAACCTTCATATTTCGTTACAAGTCCTGCTACTTCATGACGACGTACTTGCTCATCTAATGCGTACAATAATTGTTGACCAGTTGTCGCACCAGCAAATGCTGTACGGTGATGCTGTGTTCCCCCGAAGCGACGGAAATCAAGAAGTCCTTCTTCTGTACGGTTGAACATAACACCCATGCGGTCCATTAAATGAATAATACCAGGCGCTGCTTCACACATCGCTTTAACCGGCGGTTGGTTCGCTAAGAAGTCACCACCATAAATTGTATCATCAAAGTGGATCCATGGAGAATCCCCTTCACCTTTCGTATTTACGGCACCGTTAATACCACCTTGCGCGCATACAGAATGAGAACGTTTCACCGGTACTAAAGAGAATAGTTCCACGTTTACTCCTGCTTCTGCTGCCTTAATCGTTGCCATTAAGCCGGCTAAGCCACCGCCGACTACTATAAGTTTCCCTTTCATGCTCTCCCACTCCTTACTGATTTGCTAGCTGTGGATCGATGAACGCTAATAATGCACTCACACCTACATAAGATAAACCTAAGAAAATAGCTAATGTTACATAAGTAGAGATACGTTGTGAACGTGGCGATACTGTAATTCCCCAGCTAATGCAGAATGTCCATAGGCCATTAGCAAAGTGGAAAATTGTCGATACAACCCCAACTAAATAGAAGCCGAACATAGCTGGATTGCTTAAAATATCTGCCATCATATCATAATTTACCTGTGTTCCTAATGCGGCTTGAATACGTGTTTGCCAGACGTGCCAAGCTAAGAAAATGAGCGTGAACACACCTGTGAAACGCTGCAAGACGAACATCCAGTTACGGAAGTAGCTGTAAGATTTCGCATTGTTTTTTGCTGTAAACGCAATATATAAACCATATATAGCATGGTACAGCAGCGGTAAAAAGATGACAAAGATCTCTAGCGCATACCGGAATGGAAGGAGCTCCATAAAATGAGCAGCTTTGTTAAAAGCCTCCGCTCCCCTTGTTGCAAAGTTGTTTACTACTAAATGCTGCATCATAAAGACACCAACCGGGATGACTCCCATTAATGAGTGCCACTTTCGAAAAGTATACTCGCGGCCTTTCATGTCCCCATTACCCCCCTTGAATATTTAACTGCTGCTTCCAGTATTAGTTTATAGCAATAATGTTTTCTCACTATTGCTATAAGAGAAACTGAAAAAATTATTCGAAATATTTCAGCATAATTTGATAACAAATTCATTTTACTCCTATTTTTGTCGAAGCGTCAAGAAAACGTATACATAATTTGTACATAATTTACGTATTCTTTTTTTCTTCCTATATATTAGATTTTCTAAAGAAAGTTCTGTTTTTATAAATGAGAAATGTTATATAATAATTCCTATAGAAAGAGGGGAATATTGTGAACAAACATACAATCGACATGACATCTTTACAAGACATTTCATTGAACGCCTTCGCATATGAATTGTTGCGTGAAGAATTACTACCAGACTTAATCGGTAGCGAATTGGATGCCATTTTATACTGGGCCGGTAGAAACCTAGCACGAAAATATCCACTAGATACAATTGAAGAAGTCATTCACTTTTTTGAAAAGGCTGGCTGGGGCAGTTTAAGCATCATAGAGCATAAGCGCCGTGAAATGCACTTTCACCTAACAAGCCCGCTCATTACAGAGCGACAAAAACAAAAGAGACATTCTTCTTACCAGTTAGAAACTGGCTTTGTTGCAGAGCAAATTCAAAAACAACGAAACGTCGTTGCAGAATCATACGAAGAACAAAAGAAACGTTCGGATTCTATTACATTTCTTGTGAAATGGGACGTGAAAGATCCTGTCGAAGTATAGGATGCACATTGGCAGTCAACTAGACATATAGGTTTAGTTGACTTTTTATATAAATACAAATTAAAAAACCGACGTAAAACCCTTCTTTTTAGGTGGGAGGGAGCATCCGGCCATGCGTAGAAGCGGTCAGATCCTTTTCCTACCCCATTCCAAGCGAAAACAAAGAGAGGAAACGAGTGCAGGTCCCCTTTTGTTATCCATAGCCGCGGCCTACATGTCGAAAAATCAAAATGTATTTATATATAAATACAAATTAAAAAACCACATAAAACCCTTCTTTTTAGGTGGGAGGGAGCATCCGGCCATGCGTAGAAGCGGTCAGATCCTTTTCCTGCCCCATTCCAAGCGAAAACAAAGAGAGGAAACGAGTGCAGGTCACCTTTTGTTATCCATAGCCGCGGCTATATGTCGAAAAATCAAAATCGATTTATATATTTTTGTATAAGTATTCATTTTATTTTTTAAAATCTTCTGAAATTATACCAAAAAATAGAAGACATTGTAAACTACAATGTCTTCTCGTCAGTTAAATACGAGTGAATCGTCTCCGCGATATTTTGCGGCATTCCAGCTTCTACAATTTCTGCAACAGAAGCTTCTTTCATTTTTTTTAGCGAACCAAAATGTTTTAACAATACTTTTTTTCGCTTCTCTCCTACGCCAGGAATACCATCTAGTGCTGATTGAATGACAGATTTCCCATGAAGCTGACGATGAAACGTAATTGCAAATCGATGCACTTCATCTTGAATGCGCTGTAATAAATAAAATTCTTGACTATTTCGCTCAAGCATAACAGGTTCAGGTGGATTACCAATTATTAAATGAGACGTACGATGCTTATCATCTTTTACAAGTCCAGCCATTGGAATAAATAAACCAAGCTCATTTTCAAGTACATCTCCCGCCGCTGCAAGATGACCCTTCCCGCCATCAATGACAATTAAATCAGGAAGTGGCAAACTCTCCTTGAGAGCACGCGTATAACGACGACGTACTACTTCTCGCATAGATTCATAATCATCTGGTCCTTGTACTGTTTTAATTTTATATTTCCGATACTCTTTTTTCGCTGGTTTTCCATCAATAAAGACAATCATTGCTGAAACAGGATTCGTTCCTTGTATGTTCGAATTATCAAACGCTTCAATGCGATAAGGTGTTTCAATCGCCAGCTGCACTCCTAAATTTTCAACAGCCTTAATCGTACGTTCTTCATCACGTTCAATTAAATAAAATTTCTCCTGCAAAGCGATTTTCGCATTCTTGATCGCTAACTCAACAAGCTCCTTTTTCTTTCCACGCTTTGGCTGTGTCGCTTCCACTTCTAAAAATGTTTCTATCAATTGAGGGTCAATATTACTTGATACAACAATTTCTTTCGGCTTAAAGTGATT
Source organism: Bacillus sp. DX3.1 (assembly GCF_030292155.1). Classification (NCBI taxonomy): domain Bacteria; kingdom Bacillati; phylum Bacillota; class Bacilli; order Caryophanales; family Bacillaceae; genus Bacillus; species Bacillus sp. DX3.1. Next base: position 4,208,385 of record NZ_CP128153.1, read on the forward strand.
GCTTTGCTCATAAAACTGTCCAATAAATGTTAAAAATCCTTCTGCTGGTTCGTCATAAATCGGAAACATAGAGACATCCCGTTCAATCAACTTTCCTTTTCGAATGAAGAAAACTTGTACGCACATCCACCCTTTATCAACCGCATAGCCAAAGACATCTCGGTCAACTAAATCGCTCATAATCATCTTCTGCTTTTCCATAATGGCATCCATATGAGCAATTTGATCACGCAGCTCTTTTGCACGTTCAAACTCTAATTTTTCCGATGCTTCATACATTTTCACTTCTAGTTCCGATCGTACTTCTTTATGACCACCATTTAAAAACTTTGTAATTTCATCCACAATTTCTTTATTTTGTTCAGCTGTTACGTCTTGAACGCAAGGTGCCAAACATTGTCCCATATGATAATATAAACAAACTTTATCAGGCATGTTGTTACACTTACGAAGTGGATACATCCGGTCAAGCAGCTTTTTCGTTTCATATGCTGACTGTGAATTCGGATAAGGACCAAAATATTTCCCTTTATCTTTTTTCACATTTCTCGTAATCAGTAAACGTGGTTGTTTTTCTGCTGTAATTTTAATAAATGGATATGTCTTATCGTCTTTTAATTTAATGTTATATCGTGGATCATACTTTTTAATTAAGTTTAATTCTAAAATAAGTGCCTCTAAATTCGACGAGGTGACAATATATTCAAAGTCCACAATTTCTCCGACGAGACGTAATGTTTTTTCATCGTGTGAGCCAGTAAAATACGAGCGCACACGATTTTTTAAGACTTTTGCCTTGCCGACATAAATCACCGTTCCTTGTTTATCTTTCATTAAATAACAGCCCGGCTGATCTGGTAAAATCGCTAATTTTTCTTTTAAATGCTTGTGCACTCACTTTCTCCTCTCTTACTTTTTCCACTTATATAAAACTATTTTATGATAAACAGGATCAGATAATCGATTGGAATAAAAGACAGCTTCCTTTTCAACCTGTCCTTCTATATTGATCCCTTGCTTTTGAAATCCTTCAATGAGATGATTCGTAACGTATATCGTATCATTTTTATGATATTTTTTATCTTGTAAAAAATAGGAATATGTGTAAAAACGTTTATGATCATATGGCATTTGCAAATATTCCATAACCCTCGTCTCTTCCCACGTGTATACAATAAACGGCTGTTGTCTTTCCTTTAAATATGACGCAAGCTGATACGTTGCCGGCACCTCCACTTGTTGTTCCTTCATAAGCGGTATACTCATCATAAGTTGGCTGGTTGCAAACAACAACAATAAAATACCACGATTCCTTTTTAACCAAGAAATAGCAAGTACGCAAAGTAACATCGCTACAATCGGATAAGAATGACGAGGTTTATCAATATTTTGTCCAAGTAAATTCCAAAGAAAATATACACTTGCAAGAGCGATTAAAACCTTTGGATAGCAACGTATGTTCTTCCATTGTAAAACAAATAGAAACAAAAAGAAAAGAAAGAAACCTGTGAGGAAGTATGAATGCATGCCAATTCCTGCAAATACAATGTTTTCGGAAAGTAAACGAAAAAGACGTGAAATAAATGGCTCACTTGTTTCTGTAACCGCTCCGCCCCATTCGGTAAAATGACCTTCTACAAATCCGAAAGAGATTTTCCATACCCCCGTTATTCCACCGATATTCCAAATAAGTGCACCAATCCAAACGAGCTGTGAAAGAACAGCTGTGCAAAATAGGATAATACACCGCCATTTCTCTTCATGCCATTGCTGCCATAATAACAAAATAAGCGCTATCCCAAATGGTGCATATGATAAGCGTATACCCATTAATAGTGCAAAGAAAATTACTGGCCAAAATTGAGCTTGAAAATTCTTTGTACGAAAAGCTCGTTCTACACTCCATATATACCACCATACGATCGCTAACGCTGCTCCTTCTGACATAGGCTGCGTTACTAAAATAGAGAAATAGCCGCTCGTTTGTAATACAGCGACCACAATTAAAGCACTCGTCTGGCTTACATAACGACGTGCCACCCTATACATCGGAAATGCCGCACTTAGTGCCATAATTGCATTAAAAACTCCTAAGGATTTCACTGGATTTTCTATAAAAAGATGCGTCATCATTCCCCCTAAAATAAAAAAAGGATAGCCTGGGAAATGGGGCTGCATCGCTAATATGTCATATTGTTTTAGTGCAAGCGCAAAATCAACTTCGTCCCACGTTGCAGCAAACGGACTCGCATAGAAAAACCGAATACAAATCGCACTTGTAAACAGGACAACGGCCCATATACGTAATACTTGTTTCATCTCATTTCCTTTCTGCAAAAAAAGTACAAGGAAACTCCTTGTACTTTTAGCTTACTGACTTATTTTTTTCGATTATTGTTTGATTTTTTTTAACAGGCTTTTTAAAGACGATTAACATATACAACACAACAAAATACCCGATATACACAAGTATTTCTTCAAGAGATGGCATTGACGAGTATCCTAAAAATGCTTTTAAGAAAATACCAATATCACCTGAAAGGAGCGGTGCAGTACCATGATCACGCAAATAGTGAGCATAATCAATCGGGTGCTCTGGTAATAACCATGTAATATCGTATACATGTGGCATAACACTGCCGAGTATTTTTAAATCCTGAAGCATAGAAACGCCCTGTACGAGAAGACCAGCTGCAATTAAGACGATAAATGCACCTGTTATTTTAAAGAATACTTTGAGTGAAATACGCATCGTTCCTTTAAAGAATAAGTAGCTAACAACAGCTGCAACGAGTAAACCTGAAATAGCTCCCCAGCCTTTCATCGCTTCTCCGATGTTTCCTCCTGTAATCGCTGCAAAGAAAAACACTGTTTCTACACCTTCTCGAAGTACAACAAGAAAAGAGTGCATAACCATACCAATTACGTTTCCTGCCGTAATATATTGGCTCATTTTATTTTCCATGTTGTCTTTCATATTCTTACTATGTTCTGCCATCCAAAATACCATTTGCGTAAGTAAAATGGCGGAAATGAAAATAATTGATATTTTTAAATACATCTCACTTCCCATTGCGGCAAAGCCAGTAAATACAACTTGGAAAACAAGAGCGACAATATAACTTGCTACAACGGCAAGCCCTGCTCCCACCCAAACATATTTCACAAACTGCTTACTATCCGTACGTTTTAAATAGGTTGTAATAATCCCGACAATTAGCAATGCCTCTAATACTTCACGAAATGTAATGAGAAATGCCTGCAATTGCATCGCTCTTCCCCCTCATCCTTACTTACGTTTTCTTACTGCGTATACAATGACTCCACCAAGTATAAGTACAATAACTGCAATTGGAGCCCAGTTTTTCAAATTACTTAAATCTGTCCACTCTGCCTTCTCTTTTTTATCAGAAGTAGCTTTATCTTCTTGACCGCTTGCACTAAAGTGTCCCACTTTAAAGTCTTTAATTTTGAATTCGCTCTGTAAATTCTTTAGAATATTATCTTTACTTTGCTTAAACACATCTTGATTTGCTTCTTTTTGACCTACTCCAAATAACCCTGGATTTCCTAGTGATTCTAATGCTTTATTAAATTCATCCTTTAGCTTCGTATCTAACTCTTTATTACGTTCACCAACAACTGGCGATAACGCTTCATATGTAGCAAATGCTTTTGCTAATAAACGCTTGCTTGTATCATAGTCTTTAAATTTCTCATCAACATTTGTTAAACGACGATTAATATTAAGCGCAAGAATTTTTTGCATATCAGCAATAATATCCTCTTTATTTTGTTTATCGAAGTCCTTCATCATTGCTTTAGAAGGTTCTTTTCCCATATGCTGATCAATTTCTTCTTGCACATTTTCATATGCCTTTTTAGCCTCTTTAAAGTTGGCCGGATTTTCATCTAACTTTGCAACCATTTGCTTATATGCTTCAGCAACTTTTTCTTCGTTCGGGTTTCCGTACGAATAAGCAAATGCGCTCGTTTGTATGGAGAATATTAAGAAAATACTAACAAATAGTGATGTAATGATTTTTTTCATGAATGTTCCTCCCGAGGTTAATGATAATTATTATCATTTTTATTGTCAAGATAAGAAATGCTCATTATGAGCACTTCTTATCTTCTGTTAATACATATGCTTCATAGTCAATCGTAACTTTCTCCACCGGACGTGTCATCTCTTTCCAAATCGCCGGAAAAACGCGTGTCATATACTTACGAAAAGAAATAAAGGACTCCCCTGTTTCTCTTACTTTATACGTAATCGGGACTTCTTGTACGCGAAATCCTTTTCGCACTAAGTTTAAAGTAATAACTTGTGCATAGTTATAATCGTGAACAATTTCCCCATGCTTCATTGCTTGTCTAGAAAAAGCACGCATACCTGATTGCCCATCGCGAATCCATTTTCGTAGCAACAAGCATTGCAACATTGTAAAGCAGTAATTCCCAAGACGTCGATGTAATCTCATTCCTCGAATCGTCCCTCGAAAACGAGAACCCATCGTATAATCAGCTTCTCCTGCAAAAATAGGCTCAAGTACATTTGGAATTTCGTCAGCTGGGTATTCATCATCAGCATCAATCATTACACTAATGTCAGCTCCAAGGCGATAGCTTTCCTGCAAACCCGCTCGAACAGCTGCGCCAAGTCCACCGTTTTTTGCAAATGAAACGACATGATCAGCTCCTGCTTCTTTTGCAACAGCTACTGTTCGATCAGTTGAGCCATCATCGATGACAAGTACTTCTACCGTTACATTCGGATGAAAATGACGCGGCACCTTTTGAATGACATGTGCAATAGAATCCTCTTCATTTAAGGCCGGTATAAAAACAATTACTTTCATTTCTTTTCCTGCTCCTTTAACGCTTCTACTAACACAGGTCCACGACTATGGGATGGATACGGTGCTCCTAACAAATAAGCAATTGTCGGTGCCATAGAAACAAGACTTTTCTTCTCTTCTACTTTTATACCTTGAGCAATATGAGGACCGTACATAAAGAATGGTACAAACCGCTCGCCCTCGTCTAAATGACCGTGACCACCAATTCCGTCCGCTTGCCCATGATCTGCGCAAATGATGAATGTCGTACTTTCCGCTTTACCTGTTTTTTCCAAGTGCTCAATGAACTGCTTTACATGCTGATCTGCTTCATGAATTTTTTGTAAATACTCATCATATAATACGCCGCGACTATGACCTGTTTGATCTGTAGAAATAAGCTGGACGATAAATAAATCAGGATCTTGTTCATCCATAATCTTCCTTGCTTTCTCCATAATTTTCGAGTCGACAACATCATTTTTCATTACAGCCGTAAATGTTTCCACATCATCGCCAAACGCGTCGACTAAATGAGCAACTGCTAACATTTTCCCTGTTTTATCTACTTTACGAAGAGAATCGAAAATACTCTCTACATTCACTCCATGCTTCCAAACCATATTCGATTTAATACCATGCTCAAATGAATACGTTCCTGTAAACATAGAGGAGAAACATACAACCGTACGAGCTGGATATACAGTTTCCATATTTAAAAACTCGGTCCCTTGCTTTCGAAGTGAATCTAAATACGGTGTATGTGCCGCCTCAAAACGATCTTTTCGCATACCATCAATCACAATCACAACTACTTTTTCATTTAATGCCTCTTGATTTTCAGGCATATTTTCCGTATAGCTAGCAATTGCTTTTGGCTGCCAATCAAATAAATTACGGTGTAATATAAGCGTATATACGAGAAGAGCACCATAAAATATAAGAAGCGTTCTCCAATCTACACCGCTAAACGTACCGCCTTCTTGGAAGAAATCATAGTAATAATACCAAAGCGAAAGTAGTAGTAAAAACTTTGGCATTTGTTCTTGTGCATTCCCGCTTGTAGAATCACTATTTTTTAAAACAAGCTTCCAAAACCGTGTAAAGTTCAACCATGACGTACCAATTCGCAAATGATAATACAACGTTCCCCAAAATAAAATTGTAAAGAAGAAATATAACCCTAATGCAAAAAAGAATAGTGGCAAATGGACCACTTTAAATACAATTAAATAAGCAACAAACGGAAACCATAAATAGTTTCGTAAAAACAATGGAAAATCAAACAAATAATATAAAACGAGTAGCGGTACAATGAGGACAAAACTGCTAAAAAATGCTGGAACAAAACCAGGTTGTCCAAACTGTGATATAGAAAACAGCAAAAATGTACCGAATACAAAAATCGGTGTAAATGGTTTTCCCTCATTCAGTAAGTTCCAACAGCGCGCCGCCACTTTTTCAAATTTTGATGCTTTCTTTACTTCTTCCACCGGATGTTTTCTCCCTTCTGACTAACAAGTGAACGCAATTCCATCGGATATAAAACGAGTAAAAGTGCGCCCACACCATAAGAAAATATAAACTTAAATCCATGACTCATTAATGACCACTCATACGCCTCTACCGATCCTACACCAAGCGCTCTTAGTGCAAACGTCATTACCGTTTCATATGTCCCAATACCGCCTGGCGTTAATTGAAATACTTGCCCTGCGATGGTCACACTATTGACCCAAATCGCTTGTATAAATGTAAGAGAACTCGCAATTTCATATATAACAAAAGCTTCGCAAATCCAGCTCATTACAATCAGTAAGATAATGACGATCCCTTGTACTGTAAACAAAATCGCCTTTAATTGCTTCCACTGACTCTCTACAAATTGCGGTGCTTTCTTATGCAAAAGAAACAACATACCAATTCCGATACATATACAAGCGAGGATAACGGGAGCATTCAGCAAAATATCTCCCCACAGTATAAACATCCCTACGGCTCCAAATATACCAAGGATAAGCAAATCTAATATACGGAGCACAACAACTGATTGTGTTGCTTCTCCTAATGTCACTTTCTTTTCTTTTGTAATAATCGCAATGCGAACAGCGTCCCCTACTTTCAATGGAGAAACGTGGTTAATAAATAAACTATAAAACAATCCATATAAAGACTCTTTCATTGTAATATGATGGTGAAGATATAGCTTCCATGCATAAGCACGAAAGAAAAATGCAACACCATATATCATAATAAGAAGCACTACCGTATAAGGATGTTTCCATAATCCATATAGTTGTCTCCACAAAGAAGACGCTTCAAACGATTTCCACGATATGACCAAAAAAACACATAACAAGAAAATACCACAAAGATTAAACAGTATCCGGATATTGTTTCGCCCAAGCAATCGTTCGCTCCAACCCTTCTGCAAAAGATACACGAGGTTCATATCCAAGCTGTTCTTTCGCCTTCGAAATATCAGCCCACGTCGATGTCACATCCCCTTTACGATGCACCTCTCTCCTTACACGCATCAATGGGAAATGCTTTTCTAACTGCGCAAGCAATTCTGTCATTAAAATTGGGGCATTTGATCCTAAATTGTATACATCGCTTCTACTCGACTCTAACGTAAGAGAAATTCCTTCTGTAATATCATCAATGTACGTATAATCTCGGCCCGTTCCCTTTCCATATACAATAATTTCTTCGCCATTTAACAATTTTCTAATGAAGCTTGCAATTGCCATATCAGGACGACCCCATGGCCCGTATACAGTAAAGAAACGTAAAATATTCAGTTGAAATCCATACATATATTGATAAGCATGGCAAAGCGATTCTGCTCCGTACTTTGTTGCCGCATAAGGAGATAGGACACGGCCATTTGCCATTTCTTCTTGTAAAGGCATTCCCATTTGCTCTCCGTATACAGAAGAAGAGGATGCTACAATAACATGTTTTACATTTTCTTCTCCTGCACATGTTAATACGTTGCTCGTCCCTTTTATATTAATATCAACATAAGCACCTGGCATTTCGAGTGACGGCCTCACACCTGGAAATCCAGCTAAATGAATAACCGTATCAACCTTCTCTTGTTGCATAACAGCTTTCACATCTTCTTTGCACAAAATATCGCACTCGTAAAATGGAACATTCCCATAATGTTGGACCTGTTCGAGCTGAAACTGTTTTCTTGATTTTGCATAGTAGGAGTGGAAATTATCTAGTAGTACGACTTGTTTTCCTTGCTCTAACAGTTTTAAAGCAAGATGGCTTCCGATAAAACCTGCTCCTCCAGTAATTAATACTTTCATTCATTTCACCACCCTCTACCACACTATGTAAAAGAAGAAACCTTGTCAAGACAAGGTTTCTTCTAAAAGACATACGTATGAGCAGATTATTTCGCTGCTTCAACAGCTTTATTTAACGCAGCCTCAAGTTGTGGTAACAATTTATCAGCATCTTCTTTTTTCTTCGCTTTTACTGCGTCTAAATAAGATTGAGCTGTTTTTGTTAATTCTACTGTTTGCTGTTCGCCAAGTACTGTTTTCAAATCATTTTCAATGATATTAATGAATAACGCACCTTCTAATGCTGTAATAGGACCTTTATCTTTTCCAAAGTTCTCTTGGCTTTCTTTATACTCACCTAATGCAACTTTTGCAAATCCACGTACAAACGCTTGATTTACCGCTTTTGCATCAACTGTTTTCACATCAGTTTTCAAATCAAACTGCTTTAAGATATAGTCTGCATCTTCAGGAGCTGCTTTTTTCAGATACGGATAGATTGCTTGATAAAATGCCCATCCTTCCGCTTGCTCAATTTTAGCTTTTTTCTCATCTTTCTTTACTTCTTCTACCATTTTTGTAGCATAACCATTCGGCACTGCACCTGTTGCAAAATAGAATGTTTTCATTAACGTTTTATCTACAACTTGTTTTCCAAGCGCAAATGCAAGTTTGTCATCTTTGTCAATTGCAGCTGTCATTTCATCAAAGCCGCCTTGAATTTGAGAAGCCATTTGTGTACCGTACGCTGCATCACGTTTTCCAACTGTACCTTCTACACCTTTATAAAAAGCTAGAGCTTCATCCATCTCTTTTTTCACAACATCTTTTTTGCCCCAGTTTGTATCAATTTCTTTAAATTCATGGCGCATCGATTGGAAAAACTCTTTTTGCATTAATTTATCAAATAGTTGTTTTACAACTATAGGTTCCATTTCTTTCTTTTTCCCAGCTTCTAATGCAGCTGTAATTGTTTGGTCGATTTGTTCATTAAATTCACTATCACGCTTTTGAACAAGAGATTGTAATTTTTCTTTATATAACTTTGTTACTTTATCAAAGTCAACCTCTTTACCGTCTTTCGCTTTTTCAAGCTCAGCCACTCCATCTTTATAAGCTTGTACAAAATCTACTTCTTGTTGTTTCTTCTCTTCTTTCTTAACAGATTGTTCTGTCTTTTTTTCTTGTGCTTCAGATGTCTTTGTTTCCTCTTTCGCACAACCTGCAAAAAGAAGAGATGCTACTGCTGCTGCAGATAATACTTTTAACTTCAATGTCATGACTGACTTCCCCCTACGCATTTAAATGATAGTGATTTTCATTACCGTCAGACTGATTATAAAAGCGCTTATGATAAGTGTCAACAAAAATTTTATGTCCGTTGTCATATTATCAGGAGGTAATTTCGACCAATAAAAAAAGTCCAGCATATATGCTGGACTTCATGTATTAAAAGTGTTTAGAAACTAATTCTACTAACGCTTCTTTCGGCTTGTAACCTAACGCTTGGTCAACCACTTTACCATCTTTTAATACGAAAAGAGATGGAATGCTCATTACTTCAAAGTTACGAGCTGTTTCTTGGTTTTCGTCTACGTCTACTTTTACTACTTTTACTTTTTCGCCTAATTCTGCATCGATTTCTTCTAATACAGGAGCGATCATTTTACAAGGACCACACCATGGTGCCCAGAAATCTAATAATACAATACCTTCACTTGTTTCAGCTGCGAAGTTTTGGTCAGTTGCGTTTACAATTGCCATTTTATTTCCTCCTTTATGTGTTTTCTACCAAAAGTATATCATTAACTTATATACGTGGCGAATATTATGTATCGTTATGTATTGTAACAAAAAAACGTGCCATTATACTATATAAATACAAATTAAAAACCGACATAAACCCCTTCTTTTTAGGTGGGAGAGAGCATCCGGCCATGCATAGAAGCGGTCAGATCCTTTTCTTGCCCAGACATAGTGAAAACAAAGAGAGAAAACGAGTGCAGGTCACCTTTTGTTAGCCATAGCCGCGGCTATATGTCGAAAAATCAAAATGGATTTATATATATAATACTAGGTGTATACTAAAAAGGCGAGAGGCAGGGGGCCTCTCGCTCTTTCTATATATAGGGGTATTTCACTTGGAACTCAAGGGTTACTCAAATCACGAATGTACTTTTAATCTTTTAAACTCCTCCGTTAAAAGAGGAACTACTTCAAATAAGTCACCGACAATACCATAATCAGCTACTTTGAAAATACTTGCTTCTGGATCTTTATTAATTGCAACGATTATTTTCGAGTTGGACATACCTGCTAAATGCTGAATCGCGCCAGAAATACCACATGCAATGTATAAATCTGGTGTAACGACTTTACCCGTTTGTCCAATTTGCAGTGAGTAATCGCAGTACTCCGCATCACAAGCTCCACGTGATGCACCAACAGCACCGCCTAGCACATCTGCTAATTCTTTAAGCGGATTGAAGCCCTCTTCACTTTTCACACCACGGCCGCCCGCAATAATTACTTTCGCTTCAGAGAGATCAACACCTTCTGCTGTTTTGCGGACAACATCTTGAATAATCATACGTAAATCTTTTACATCAACTGTAATGGAAGACACATCACCTGTACGTGCTTCATCTTTTTCAAGCGGCGCGATGTTATTTGGACGAACTGTCGCAAACAACACACCATCTGTCACAATTTTCTTCTCAAACGCTTTACCAGAGTAAATTGGACGTGTAAATACAACATTTCCACCTGCAACTTCTAATCCAGTAACGTCAGAGACAAGACCAGCTTCTAATTTTGCAGCCAGCTTTGGTGATAAATCTTTACCTAGTGCTGTATGTCCAAACACAATTCCTTCAGGCTTTTCTTCTGCATGTACAGCAAGAAAAGCTTGCGCATACCCATCGGATGTATACGATTTCAATTTATCATGTTCAACTGTCACAACGCGATCTGCACCGTAATGAATCAGTTCATTTGCTAAAGATGCAACGCTCTCCCCAACTAGAAGACCTACAACTTCACCGCCTTCTGCAATTGTTTTTGCTGCTGCTACTGCTTCAAATGAAACGTTACGTAAAGATCCGTCACGAACTTCACCCATTACTAATACTTTACGAGCCATTGATTTTCCCTCCTGCGTATATAAATTCGTATTTTTTTAGATTACTTTCGCTTCTGTATGGAGCAACGATACAAGTTCTTTTACTTGATCTTGCAGCTCGCCTTGTAACACTTTCCCAGCATCTTTCTTAGGAGGTAAATAGATTTCAATTGTTTTTGTTTTCGCTTCTACATCATCTTCTTCTAAATCTAAATCATCTAATTCTAGTTCTTCAAGCGGCTTTTTCTTCGCTTTCATAATACCTGGAAGCGATGGGTAACGCGGCTCATTTAAACCTTGCTGCGCCGTCACTAAAAGCGGTAATGTCGTTTCAATCACTTCTGTATCCCCTTCAACATCACGCTCAATCTTCACGTTTGTACCGTCAATTTCAAGCTTCGTAATTGTTGTTACATACGGGATATCCAGTGCTTCAGCTACACGTGGTCCAACTTGTCCAGATGCACCATCAATTGCTACGTTTCCACCTAAAACTAAATCTACTTCTTTGTCTTTTAAATACTCCACAAGCACTTTTGCTGTTGTAAATTGATCGCCATTCTCAACATCATCTTCAATGTTTAATAAAACCGCTTTATCGCAGCCCATCGCTAGCGCAGTTCGAAGTTCTTTCTCACTCTCTTCACCGCCAACTGTTACAACTGTAATTTCACCGCCGTGTGCATCTCTTACTTGAATTGCCTCTTCAATCGCATATTCATCGTAAGGGTTGATGATGAATTCCGCTTCGCCATCATAAATTGCACCGTTTTTAATTACGATTTTTTCTTCCGTATCAAATGTTCGTTTCATGAGTACGTAGATGTTCATTCCATTTACCCCCTTGTTTTTCAGAAAGATTCCATCAATTTTAATATTCTGTTAATTTATGTTAAAAAATAATTGTACTACCTACCACTAAACGAAGGTTTCCGCTTTTCTAAAAACGCCACTACACCTTCTCTTCCATCTTCACTCGTAAACACTTCACCAAATAATTGTGCCTCACGCTGTACTCCTTCATAATAAAGCGAAGATTTTGTTGTTTGCAACAATTCTAGTACAGCTTGAACCGTTGCTGGACTTTTCCCAGCAATTTTCTTCGCAACTTGCAGTGTCTCTTCTAAGAGAGATTCTTCCGAAAAGACTCCGTTTACAAGTCCCCACTCTAATGCTTGTACACCAGTAATTGGAGTGCTTGTTAGCATCATTTCACAAGCCTTTGCTTTGCCAACATAACGTGGTAAACGCTGTGTGCCCGCAAATCCAGGAATTAAGCCAAGCGTTAACTCTGGCAAACCAAGCTTTGCACTTTCAGTTACAAAGCGCATATGACAAGACATAGCAAACTCAAGTCCACCGCCAAGTGCTGCTCCATGAATCGCTGCAATGATCGGTTTTGAGCACTTTTCTACACGCTCAAAGGTAACTTGTCCAAGCTGTGCTAACTTTGCCGCTTGGTTCGCTTCTTCAACAGAAGTGAATTCTGTAATATCCGCTCCTGCTGAGAAGAAGCGTCCTTCACCATGAAGAACGATAACGCGTACACTCTCATCCTTTTCGACCTGATCAATTAACTCAGTCACGTCGTGCATAACTTGTGAAGACATAGCATTAGCTGGCGGATGATTTAACTTCACAACCGCTACATGATCTTCCACTGTTATAGATAGGAATTTCAATATGATCCCTCCCATTATTGACGATAACCACAAGCTGAAACCAGCAGCTCATGCACCGTTTTTGAAAGTGCGACCAAATTATACTTATGATCGCTCATTACCCAATTGGTCACAACTTCATCTACTGTTCCAAAGATCATTTGTCTCGCTACTCGAACATTTAAATCCACTCGAAATTCTTCTTGCCTTATACCCGTTTCTAAAATTTCATCGATAACTTGTAAGTATCCTTTTAATACTTCATTTATCTTGAGGCGTAAGTCTTGGTTGGATTGGCGAAGCTCTAGTTGAGTAACGATAGCAAGAGGATCATTTTGCGAAAGCAGCACGAAGTGCGTTTCTACCAACATAAATAACTTCGCCACAGCGCTTTCAATTCCTGCTGTTTTTTGCCGAATTTTTTCGATAAATTCTCCCATCTTCTCCTGGAATAAGGATATTAATATATCTTCTTTATTTTTGAAATATAAATAAATAGTTCCATCGGCAACACCAGCTTGTTTGGCAATTTTTGAAACTTGCGCTTGATGATATCCATTTTCTGCGATTACAATAACCGCTGCATCAATAATTTGATTATATTTTGGTCGATTTTTTTTCACATTACTGTCCCCTTCGAGAAGATGACTGAATGAATAATCATTCATATTTCATATAATACTGATTATTCTCAAAATTGTCAATGACATCTTCCCAAAAAGAAAGGGCTTTTAGCCCGTTTGCTCATCCTCCTGCCTTTTCAGCTCTTCATCTACAAGAACACGACGTAATATTTTTCCAACTGTTGTTTTTGGCAACTCAATCCGGAACTCATATACTTTCGGAACTTTATACGCAGCTAAATATTTACGAGCAAACTGATCTAACTCTTCTTCAGAACAAGACTGACCTTCTTTTATTACAATAAAAGCTTTTACTGTCTCTCCGCGGTATGGGTCTGGTACACCGATGACAACAGCTTCTTGCACCTTTTCATACTCATATAATACTTCTTCCACTTCTCGAGGATATACATTAAAGCCGCTAGCAACAATCATATCTTTCTTTCTATCTTTCACATAGAAAAAACCATCTTCATCCATATAACCAACATCGCCTGTGTGTAACCAGCCGTCTTGTAATACCGCTGCTGTTTCTTCCGGTTTATTCCAATATCCTTTCATTACTTGTGGACCTTTTACAACAATTTCACCAATCTCACCAGATGACAACGCTTCTCCAGTTTCAAGTGACATAATACGAGCATCCGTATCCGGCCACGGTACACCAATACTTCCTGGCACACGTCTTTCCCACAAAAAATTACTATGTGTAACAGGGGATGATTCTGTTAAACCGTATCCTTCTACCAGCTTTCCACCTGTAACGCTCTCAAATTCCTCCTGTATTTCAACTGGAAGTGGGGCGGAACCACTAATACAAGCACGAATGGAAGAAAGATCATACTTTTGAAGCAGTGGACTATTTAAAAGCGCAATATAAATCGTTGGGGCTCCAGGAAATAATGTAACCTGATGCTTTTTAATCGCTTCAAATACCATTTTCATATCAAATTTTGGAACAATCACCATTTTATGCCCTTGCATAATTGCCAAATTCATAACAGCTGTCATCCCATATACATGAAAAAATGGAAGCACACCAAGAATCACTTCTTCTCCTTCTTGACAGTTATACAGCCAATGCACACCCATTCGTGTATTCGATACAAGATTTTTGTGCGTTAACATGACTCCTTTCGGAAATCCTGTCGTACCCCCTGTATATTGCAGGAGTGCTAAATCATTTTCAGGGTCACAAGAGACTTCCACCGCTTCATCACTTTCTCGTTCTACCGATTTCCAAATATGAATGGTGTCACTTTCACTGACTTTTACAACAAGATTGGTTTGCTTCCTTTGTACAAATGGATATAATAGATTTTTTGGAAACGGTAAAAAATCTGCAATACGCGTTGCGATAATGTGTTCAATATTGGTGGACGACTGTACATTTGTGACTTTTGGAAAGACTAAATCGAGACAAAGAATTACTTTCGCCCCAGAATCACGGAGCTGATATTCTAGCTCTCTCTCTGTATACAGGGGATTTGTTTGTACTACGATACCACCTGCGAGTAGCGTACCATAATATCCAATCACAGCTTGCGGACAATTCGGTAACATAATCGCAACTCGGTCACCTTTTTGTAACCCCAGCTTGCGAAGATAATTTGCAAACTGTCTCACCTTACGACCCAACTCTGAAAACGTAATATCCTTCCCTAAAAAATGAAGCGCTTTCTTTTCAGGATATTGAGAAGACATCTGCTGTAAATATACGTGGAGTGGCTGAATATCGTAAGAAATTGTATGCGGAATTTCCTTTGGATAACTTTGTAGCCACGGCCTTTCCATTTTCATTCCCCCTTCCTTTTCTTACACATGTAAAATGAATATCCATTCATGTTACTTATTTTCATTATATTATAGTCACAATTGCGTTACAATCATAATATTCAAACTATTGTTCCGCTATTACTTTTCCAATGTGTGAAATTTTTACCGTTTGAAGATTTATCATGATACGAATCTATCACTTCCTTCAAAAGAATAGTAAATTTTTAAATCTACATTTGAAAGCGCTACAACTAAGTGTTCTAAGTTATTCTTTTTTTCTGTCAGAATAGAAAGAATAATATTGACACTATAAAACTCTTCATAGTATGATTTCATTGTTGAGATTGATAATCTTTTTCATTTATCGGTATTCTTCATATGGGATATCCAAATAAAATCCCAAAAGCGAGTAATCGCACTGCAATTGCAGAAAAATTACAGATCATTTCAAAATAATGCATGTGGGGGAAGAAAATGAAAAAAGTTGTTAGCATTTTTATGGTTATTCTTCTTTTCGTTGTCGGATGTGGCCAGCAAAAAGAAGAAAAGAAAGAAGTAAAAACAGATGATAAAAAACAAGCCATTACAATTAAACACGCTGAAGGGGAAACAAAATTAGATAAACCAGCGAAAAAAATTGTTGTGCTTGAGTGGGTATATGCAGAAGATCTATTAGCGCTTGGCGTTCAACCGGTCGGTATGGCTGACATTAAAAACTATAATAAATGGGTAAATACAGAAACAAAACCAAATAAAGATGTTGTAGACGTTGGTACGCGTCAACAACCAAACTTAGAAGAAATCAACCGTTTAAAACCAGATTTAATTATTACAGCATCATTCCGTAGTAAAGCAATTAAAAGTGAATTAGAACAAATCGCACCAACAGTTATGTTTGATCCATCAACAAGCAACAACGATCAGTTCGCAGAAATGACAGAAACGTTCAAACAAATCGCAAAAGCAGTTGATAAAGAAGATCAAGCAAAAAAAGTATTAGCTGACATGGACAAAACATTCGCTGATGCAAAAGCTAAAATTGAAAAAGCAAACTTAAAAGACAAAAATATTGTAATGGCACAATCATTTACAGCGAAAAACGTTCCAACATTCCGTCTATTGACAGATAACTCTACAGCAATGCAAGTTACGAAAAAATTAGGTTTAACAAATGCATTTGAACCTGGTAAATCTGAGCCAGATGGCTTCAAGCAAACAACTGTAGAAGCGCTGCAAGGTGTACAAGATGCAAACTTCTTATACATCGTAGCTGATGACGATAACATCTTCGACAAGCAGCTAAAGGGCAACCCAGCGTGGGAAGAATTAAAATTCAAAAAAGAAAACAAAATATATCAATTAAAAGGCGACACTTGGATCTTCGGTGGCCCTGAATCTGCAAAATCATTAGCAAAACAAGTTGCAGATGTAATGACAGCGAAGAAGTGATTGCATGATGAATAACTTACAACATACGCTTCGAGCAAGTCTTGTATTCGGAGGAGGAGCAGCTCTCTTGCTCCTCCTTTTCTTTATTCACATCAGACAAGGACAAGCAAACATTTCTTACGACATGATTATAGAGGCTCTCTTCTCCCCGAATCAATCTCTTGAACACCAAACATTAATTATGCTGCGTCTGCCGCGAGCTGCTATTGCAATTTTAGCTGGCGGGGCCCTTGCCGTATCAGGGGTTATTTTACAAACATTAACGAAGAATCCACTTGCAGAAGCAAGTACAATGGGAATTCATTCTGGGGCTTATTTCTTCCTAATCGCTGCAACCATCTTTTTACCGAAATACTTACAAGTGCACTCCCTCCTTTTCACATTTATTGGCGGAGCAGTGACGGCTTTGTTCGTATATCGTATTTCTGGCAGTAAAAAAGGAACCCCACTACGTATGGCATTAGCAGGTATGGTTGTTACATTAATGCTTTCTGCCTTTACTGGGACACTGCAGCTTTTTTATGAAAATGAAACAGCTGGACTATTCCTTTGGGGAGCAGGATCGCTTGTTCAAAACAACTGGGATGGTGTTCAATTTGCAGTACCATTTGTCGTCTGTGCCTTTGTTGCTGTACTTTTTATGTCACGCAAATTAAATGTGCTTCTTCTTGGTGATGACGTTGCTATTTCACTTGGCGAAAAAACAGAAGTAACGCGTTTCATTGCCTTTATTGCAGCAATTTTCTTAACAGCGGTTGTCGTAACTGTCGTTGGACCAATCGGTTTTGTCGGTTTAGTCGCACCGCACTTAATGCGCCTTATTGGCTATCGTCAACACTTCACACTGCTCCTCTCCTCTTTCTTGTGGGGTGCTATTTTATTACTTGGAGCAGATGTCGTTGGTAGATTAATAGATCCAACTGGTGCTGAACTTCCTGTCGGTGCCGTTACAGCAATGATTGGGTCACCATGGCTTATTTACTTAGTTTATCGAATGA
Source organism: Bacillus sp. DX3.1 (assembly GCF_030292155.1). NCBI lineage: Bacteria > Bacillati > Bacillota > Bacilli > Caryophanales > Bacillaceae > Bacillus > Bacillus sp. DX3.1. The sequence goes on from NZ_CP128153.1 coordinate 4,226,156, forward strand.
TGAAATCAAAACAATATATGAATGACAACGGTGCAAACGCAGCGGGGGCTAGCTCACGTTATTTCTCTTATAAAAAGGTACTCATCATTTCGGCGGTGCTAGCCATCGTGACAATTGCATTTGGCGTCGTAATCGGTAGCAATGCTTATGTTGAAAGCATAACAAATGTGATTACAGGACAGCTTTCACAATTTGATAAAAATATGATGATGAACTTACGGTTACCAAGAATGCTCGTTGCCGCTATAGCAGGAGCCTGTCTTGCGATAAGCGGACTTGTTTTCCAAGGGATATTACGTAATCCACTCGCTGATCCATCCATTATCGGAATCTCATCCGGTGCAGGTGTCGGTGCTTTAACGATTATGTATGTTTTCCCTGCACTTCCAGGCATCTTCCTGCCAATTGGCGCATTCATTGGCGGGCTGCTTGCAGTTGGAATCGTCCTCTTCTTTTCATGGAAGTCGGGTTTTAGTCCAACAGCACTCGCTTTAATCGGAATCGGTGTCTCAGCACTTGGCTCGGCAATCATTCAAATCTTTATCGTCAGAGCGAACTTAAATGTAGCCGCTGCCTTAACTTGGTTATCAGGAAGTACTTACGCAAGAGGATGGAATCACTTAGAAAATATACTCTTATATCCATCTCTTATTCTCGTACCAACGATATTCTTCTTAATGAAGCAGCTCGACGTTCTCGTGCTCGGGGATGACTTAGCAACAGGACTTGGACAACGCGTCAACAAAACACGTTTCGCACTCATTATCCTAGCGACATTGCTCGCATCAGTAAACATTGCCGCTGTTGGTACAATCGCCTTCTTAGGACTCGTTGCACCGCACTTAGCACGCATCGTTGTTGGGATGAACCACCAGAGATTATTCGTTTGCTCAGCACTGTTTGGAGCCATTCTTCTCTGCATCGCTGACTTACTTGGTCGGACAATTGCATATCCGAAAGAAATTCCTTCTGGGCTTGTCGTTGCTGTACTTGGAGCTCCTTACTTTTTATGGTTGATGAGGCGGAGCGAGAAGAAAGTGAGTTAAATAAAAAACGAAGACTTCTTTTATTTAGAAGCCTTCGTTTTTTTATTTAATCGCCCTTATTAAAGGCATCAGTGTGGCATAAAATTAAATAGGAGAAATAAAAGCAGAAGAAACTAGAAGGAAAGACGCCACATCTCTCGAATTTACCATATGAATGTAACCATAGGGGGGATAACATGTATCAAACAATTGAGGGCTTTTTAAAAACGTGGAAATACGAGGCAGATTCTACGCAAAAGGTATTGGATTCATTAACTGATGAATCGTTAACACAAGAGATTGCACCTGGGCATTGGACTTTAGGCAAAATTGCTTGGCATATCGTTACTGCTATTCCAATCATTGTAGCGGGTTCAGGATTAAAAGTTGAAGGAGAAACGAAGGATCATCCTGTTCCAACTTCCGCTCAACTTATCGCAGATGGCTATCGTGAAGTTAACAATGCTTTTGTAGAAGCTATTCAAAGCCAATGGACAGATAAAGACTTAGCAACAATCAATGACTTCTTTGGACGTCCAATGCCAAATTCTATGTTTTTAATGACTGTCATTAACCATCAAAACCATCACCGTGGGCAAATGACTGTACTCATGCGTCAAGCTGGGTTAAAGGTTCCAGGTATTTATGGACCTGCAAAAGAAGAATGGGCTGCGGCTGGGATGGAAGCTCCAAAAATGTAAAATCAAAAAGACAAGGAAAATCAAAACCTTGTCTTTTTCTGTAACTTGTTTCATGTGAAACTTTATTCTACTATGTATACAATATTTTTTAGCAATGACATACAATCAAAATTGGTATATTCTAGTTTAAGTAGGTTTATATACAGGCATATGGAGTGAATAAAATAGATACAAAAAAAGAGAGAAAACGAACGAAAAGAAACGTAGCAATTGCATTGAGTTCTATTGTTATTGAAACTGTTGCAGTATTCTTTTATTTCGCATTTAATGGATCTCCATGGGAAAAACAAACAGCTATATCAGAATCAAAAGCTTATATTACTAATTACTTCAATCTAGATGCAGAAGTAAAAAATACTTCTTTCAATGGTAAAATGGGTACCTATACGATTTCATTTGAAACAAATGAAGGGGAGCGCTTTGATATCGGATATAAAGGACCTAATCACTTCGACATTTCTCCAGAAGTTCAAGAATATTTAAGCAAACACTATAAATCTACAGAGTAGCCATGAGACATACATACACATAAAAAAGAGTTGGTCTCATACCAACTCTTTTTTTACTTCTTTTGATCACACTGCTATATCCTCTTTTTCAATATTTCTAATTCCATAATAAGCAATCATAGCCCCAATAGCCGCAAGCCCTAACTGAAGTGGAATGAAGGTTACTACCGAGAACTGTGGTTGACTCTGATATGCAATCGCCACAACAATAAAGGAAGAGAGAATTGTGACTGGCACAGAATATTTACGCATACCAAAGTATAATGGAATGAGGCTTGTTCCTGCAGCTGCAATTGCAAAAGGAACCATTTTTATAACTTCTTTCATAAACTCATTTACCGTTATTGAATCTGGAATAATCGGAACATAACTATTTAATATAAACACTGCGCCTGCTACAACAATGTTAGATATCAAAATCGTGGTAAACGTCAGCAAAGCTGTAATTAATAGCTTACTAGCAATAAGCTTCTTTCGATTAACCGGATAGGAAAACATTATCAATATGGTTTTATTTTTATATTCTTCAATTACTAATTTTGCAATTAATACCCCTGCAAAAACAATAAACGTTCCTCGTACCATTCCACCGATTATTATAAAAGCGTCTGGGAAGCTTTTAATCATCTCGGCCCCTTCCGTTTGTTCTATGTGTTCTATATAGTTAATCAAACAAAATAATGCAATAATAATTATGTTTGTGATAATCGCACCTTTCACATACCACCCAAGCTTAAATTTCTTCATTTCTAATTTCATGAGATGTAGCATAATATCCCCCTCCTAGTTCATCTACTTTATTTAAACAAATCCACCTGCTCGATCTTTCTTACTGCCATATAAGCAATGAATAGACCAATACACGCTAACGTAATAGGAATCACGATAAAGCTAAACAATGAAACTTCCCCATCCAAACTGGTAGTTACAAAAAACATCACAATAATTGCAGATACAAACGTTGTCCGTACTGAATAATTCTTCATTCCAAAGTAGAGCGGGATTAAGCTAATTCCCGTTGCAGCTAGTGCATTTACAAATAATTTTGCACCGGTCTGGGCTAGAATCGACATCGTCAATGGTTCTTTGATCACTGGATGATACAGATTTAAGGCGTAAATGAGACTAAAGAGAATAATTCCTGAAATTACAATAGCGCAGAACGTAAAAAAAATAATAATGAGCATTTTTGCGATCATCATCTTTTTCCGATTGATTGGATACATGAACATCACTGTCATCGTCTTATTTTGAAATTCTTGAATAATAAATTTTGCAATTAAACTTGCTCCGAAAATCATAGATACCGCTCGTGAAAAAGTATCAATAAATTGAAATGCAATAGCATAGCTATTCATTTCCCCATCAAACATTATTAATATAAGAAATATAGAAACAATAAAAATCGCAAGGAGTGCCCCTCTAATAACAGACCCCATTTTAAATTTAATAAGCTCAAGTCTCATTAAATTAAGCATGGATTCCCTCTCCATTCATTAGATTTAAGAAATACTCTTCTAGTGAGCTATGCTTTTTATTGATACTTTCAATTGCCACATCATTCATGATAAGTGTTTTAGAGATTTCTTGCTGCGTTGCCGTCATTTCATAAATGCGAATCATACTTTCACTTATAATTTTGTAATTTGTTATACGAAGTTTATTTTCTAAAATATAAGCCGCACGTTTCACATCTGGAGTAGAAATTTCAATGTACTCCGTTTGTTTTCCATTAATGCTCTTCATTGAAACTTCTTTTATAAGCTTCCCATTTTGAATAACCCCAATTGTATCTGCCATCTGCTCCATTTCACCTAAAATATGACTAGAAACGAGAAGCGTGATGCCATATTCTTTACAAAGTATTTTAAATAACTCTCGTAATTCTTTAATACCGATTGGATCCAAACCGTTGATTGGCTCATCTAAAATTAATAGCTCTGGTTTTGTCGTAATCGCTCTCGCAATTCCTAATCTTTGTTTCATTCCCAGTGAAAAATCTTTTACTTTTTTATCGTCAACATTATGTAAGTTCACGAGATCTAACGCTCGGTCAATGGCCTTTTTGTCATAATAGCCCATATATTCACAATGCAAATATAAGTTTTCTCGAGCTGTTAATTTTTCATAAAAGATTGGGTATTCAATAATCGTTCCCATTCGCTTTAACACTTCATACGATGTATCTGTTAATTTCTCACCGAAAATTTCAATGTCGCCACTTGTCGGTTTGAT